>NZ_CP084622.1:3582420-3888348 GCF_020422885.1 Mesobacillus sp. S13
GCTGAGTCAACCGTAATCTCCTGGCCATCTTCAAATAGCTGCATTGCATTTTCTACGCCGACGATGACTGGGATTCCCAGGTTTAGTCCGACTACTGCTGCATGGCTTGTCAAACCGCCCTCTTGCGTGATCAAGGCACTGCACTTCTCAAGAGCCGGAACCATTTCGCGGTCTGAGCCGATTGTGACGAGGATGCTGCCTTGTTTTACTTTGCTGATCGCTTCTTGAGCATCCTTTGCGACGACGACTCTTCCATATGCAGACTTACGTCCGATGCCTTGAGCTTTTGCAAGGATATCACCTACTACATGAATCTTCATCAGGTTGGTAGTGCCAGCTTCTCCAACTGGTACACCAGCAGTGATGACTACAAGGTCGCCATGGGAAACAAGGCCGCTGTTGACACTTTCTTCTACTGCGACTGCAAGCATTTCGTCTGTTGTCTCTGCTTTCTGGCCGAGCTGTGGATATACTCCCCATACAAGTGCCAGGCGACGCAGAACATGGTCATTCGAAGTTGCTGCAATGATCGGCGCCTTAGGGCGGTATTTTGAGATCATACGTGCTGTATGGCCGCTTTCCGTCGGTGTGATGATTGCATTCACTTCAAGGTTCAATGCTGTATGTGCAACCGATTGCCCGATAGCATCGGTAATATTGTGCTCTGTATCTTTGCTGCGAGCTGATAAAAGCTCTTTATGATCAAGCGCTTGTTCTGCACGTGATGCGATATTATGCATAGTCTGGACTGCTTCAACTGGATATTGTCCAGCAGCTGTCTCACCAGAAAGCATGATTGCATCTGTACCGTCAAAAATCGCATTCGCTACATCACTTGCTTCCGCACGTGTAGGACGAGGGTTGCGCTGCATGGAATCAAGCATTTGTGTTGCCGTGATAACAGGCTTGCCAAGTGTGTTGCACTTTTTGATCAGATCTTTTTGCACAAGTGGTACTTCTTCAGCCGGGATTTCAACACCAAGGTCTCCGCGGGCAACCATCAGGCCATCAGAAACTTCAAGTATTTCGTTGATGTTGTCGACGCCTTCCTGGTTTTCAATCTTAGGGATGATTCCGATGCTAGACCCGTTGTTTTCCTCAAGAAGCTGGCGGATCTCCAATACGTCTGACGCACGGCGTACAAAAGATGCTGCGATGAAATCAACGCCTTGCTCAACACCAAAGAGGATGTCTTTTGCGTCTTTTTCAGTGATTCCTGGCAGGTTAACAGAAACACCAGGAACGTTCACGCCTTTTTTATTCTTAAGCGTTCCGCTGTTTAGGACTTTAGTTTTGATTTCATTGCTGGACTTGTCGACGCTGATAACTTCGAGCCCAATCAAACCGTCATCAAGGAGAATTTTTGCTCCTGGATGGACATCATCAATCAGCTGGTCATACGTAACAGAAAACTTTTCTGGAGTACCTAAGACCTCTGTCATCGAAACGATGCACTCCTGGCCAGTTGTCAGCTCGATTGCTCCGTTTTCCATATCATTCGTACGGATTTCAGGGCCTTTTGTATCAAGAAGAATACCAACATTCTTCCCTGTTTTAGATGCAGCTTCTCTAATATTCTTGATACGTGCTGCGTGTTCCTCGTGATTTCCGTGAGAAAAATTAAGGCGTGAAACATTCATGCCTGCTTCAATCAATTGAACCAATTTGTCAACACTTTCACTAGCGGGACCAATTGTACAAACAATTTTCGTTTTGCGCATAGCTTGAAACCTCCTGGTTTACTGTAAAGAGATTAAATAGAAAGCTCTTTCGATAATTTATATAAGTTCAAGTCAACAGTGTGTTCTTTTGCCAAAGCTTCAATGATATCGTAATCAACTAGTTGATTGTTTTCCATTCCTACTGCACGTCCGCCTTTTCCTTCCAAGAGAAGCTCTACTGCCCGTGCTCCCAGTCTGCTTGCTAGTACACGGTCGAATGCTGTAGGCGTTCCGCCGCGCTGAACATGTCCAAGAACCGTTACACGTGTATCAAAGTCAGTCTCTTCCTGCAGTTGCTTTGCGAAGTCATAACCGTTCATGACACCTTCGGCTACCACAATGATACTGTGCTTTTTACCACGTTCATGTCCTTTTTTCAAGCGGTGTGCTATATCCTTCATATCGTGCGGATCTTCAGGAATCAGGATTGTTTCCGCACCACCTGCCAGTCCAGCCCACAATGCCAAATCACCAGCGTTGCGTCCCATTACTTCGACTACAAACGTTCTTTCATGTGAAGAAGCAGTATCACGGATTTTATCGATAGCATCAATAACAGTGTTAAGCGCTGTATCAAATCCGATTGTGAATTCAGTACCTGGGATATCATTGTCGATTGTTCCAGGAACACCAACACATGGGTAACCCTGCTCTGTCAACGCTTTAGCTCCCCTGTAAGAACCGTCTCCGCCAATGACGACAAGTCCGTCAATGCCGAGTTTATTCAATTGCTCAATTCCTTTTTGCTGGCCTTCCTTTGTCTTGAATTCTTCGCTTCTCGCAGAATAAAGGAATGTGCCTCCACGATGGATGATATCTCCGACCGATCCAAGTTCCAGCTTTTTAATATTTCCGCTCATCAAGCCAGCGTAACCGCCAAATACACCATAAACCTCTACATCATGGTAAATTGCTTTCCTGACAACCGCACGTACGGCCGCATTCATGCCGGGCGAATCTCCGCCGCTCGTCAAAACACCAATTCTTTTCATCATTTCACCTCATTCAGTATGTACTGTACCAAAAACTAATCACTGTAGTATCCTGTTATTAGCTTATCTTATTATGAACAGAATACCCGGGAATATTTCTAAAATACCACGTAGAATACCGTATCTCAACTGAATCCTCAATATTGACAATAAGACGGAATTATCACGTAATTGCAAGCGCTTCAATAGGGATTTTAGTACATCTGCTTTCGCATTGAAGACTGTTTTTAGGCACATGTCCGAGTTGTCAAGCATTTTTTTATAAAATAAAAAATAAAACGTGCTGATTGGCACGTTTTATTTTACCCCTATAAACTCAGTTGGAAACGAAAACTCTCCAATTCGTTTGTATTTATCATAGCGTTGGCTCAGCAGTGATTCTTCATCGAGCACAAGCAGTTCGGACATTGAATCTTTTAGAATTTTATCCATATACTTCGCCTGTTGCTTTAGATCTTTATGAGCCCCGCCCTTTACTTCCGGGATAATTTGATCGATGATTCCAAGCTCTTTAAGGTCTGGAGCTGTAATCTTCATCGTTTCAGCTGCTTTTTTCGCCAAAGAAGAATCTTTCCAGAGAATCGCAGCTGCGCCTTCAGGTGAAATAACGGAGTAGGTGGAGTTTTCCAGCATGTGAATGTAGTTGCCAACTCCAAGAGCCAGCGCACCGCCGCTTCCGCCTTCTCCTATAACCACACAGATTACCGGAACTGTAAGTCCAGCCATCTCGAATAGATTCCGGGCAATCGCTTCACTCTGTCCACGCTCTTCTGCGGCTTTTCCTGGATAAGCTCCCTTCGTATCTATGAAGCAAATGATCGGACGCTTGAATTTTTCAGCTTGCTTCATCAAACGCAAAGCTTTCCTGTACCCTTCAGGATGTGGCATACCAAAGTTTCTGCGGATATTTTCCTTAGTATCCTTTCCGCGCTGATGGCCGATGACGGTCACAGGATAGCCATGGAACTTCGCAATACCGCCAACAATAGCTTCATCATCGCCAAATGTCCTGTCACCATGACATTCAAAAAAGTCTGTGAACAGCAAAGAGATATATTCAAGCGTTGTCGGACGGTCTGGATGACGGGCAATCTGCACTCTATCCCACGGCTTCATGTTCTCATATATTTCTGATTCAAGCTTCTGGAGCCTTGCTTCGAGTTTATCTATTTCAGACGTAAGATCCACATCCGCCGTCTTGGTAAATTCCTTTAGCTCGCTAATTTTTTTTCTTAATTCTAATATCGGTTTCTCAAACTCTAGTTCTCCTGCCATTCGAATGTCCCTCCTGGCTGATGGATTTCAAGTATTCCCGCGATTTTTTCCTTTAGTTCCGTTCTTGAGATTACGGCGTCAAGCTGGCCATGCTTTAGTAAAAATTCAGATGTCTGAAAGTCTTCCGGCAGCTCTTCACGAATGGTTTGCTCAATGATTCTTCTCCCCGCAAAGCCAATCAAAGCTCCCGGTTCAGCTAGGTTGTAATCTCCAAGGGAGGCAAAGCTCGCAGAAACTCCTCCTGTTGTCGGATGAGTCATGATTGAGATGATCAACCCGCCATTATCACTGAATCTTTTCAAAGCGACGCTAGTTTTGGCCATTTGCATCAAACTTAGGACACCTTCTTGCATTCTGGCTCCGCCTGATGCAGTGAAAATGATGAATGGGATCGAGAGTTCATCGGCTTTTTCAATCGCCCTTGTGATCTTTTCTCCTACAACGGATCCCATGCTTCCCATTCTGAATGTTGCATCCATTATGGCAATGGCGACATCATAGCCGTTCACACTGCCTAATCCCGTTACCACGGCTTCATTTAATCCTGTCTTTTGCCTGTCCTTGTCGAGCTTTTCCACATATTCTGGAAAGCCCAATGGATTTCCTGAAATCATTTCGCGATCCAGTTCATGGAAACTTCCCGTATCAAGAAAACTATTGATCCTCTCCGCAGAATTCATCTGATGATGATATCCGCATTGCAAACATACCTTGCAATTTTTATTCAGTTCTTTTGTATACATGATTTTCTTGCAGTTCGGGCATTTGGTCATGATTCCTTCAGGAACATCCTGCTTCGCTGCTTCAGAAGGAATTGTCGCGTACTTTTTCTTTTTCGTTTTAGTAAAAAGTTCCTTAAGCAAGTTAAAACCCCCTCCGAATAATACTGGTTGTTTTGTAATATCCTAAATTTAGGAATAAAGCACTAAGTGGCCAGACCACTATTCCAAAAAAGAAAGAGAGCGGCCCTCCAGGCATCTTAGGCATGTCCACAAGTATATAACATCCTTTCATCAAAAGATGTTACTTCCTGTCGTCAGTCTGTCGACATTTTCCGCAGCATGCGATACCTTTCCAGGATCAAATCTCCTCTTTTTGTTTCAAGTGAGTCTACCAGTGTGTGATAATCTGCTTTTTCAGCTGGTGATACCTTCAACTGAAGGGCATCATAATAATCATTCAATATATACCAAATTCGATAAAATAGATGATTGTCGGCAAGTTCGGCAATTTTCTTGAAAAATTCCTCGTCCTCAAAATTATGGTCATCAATCCAGGCCTTTAGTCTTCGGATTTCGCCTTCCTGTAACTTTTCAGCAGCCAGGTATAGACAATCCACCTCAATCATATTTTTCGTTTCGACTACATCGTCTTTGGCTTTTTCATCCTGCAGGATAAAGGTGCTTAATAATTGGACAAGCTGGTTGCCGCGGAAGTCCCTGATAAACGTTCCTTCTCCTCTTCTCGTCTCGATCAAGCCGAGAAGCTCAAGAGCACGCAAGGCCTCCCGAACGGAGGAGCGCCCGGCATTCAGGCGCTCTGAAAGTTCACGTTCGGATGGGATTTTATCTCCTGGCTTTAAGCCGTCTTTATTAATCATTTCCCTTAGCTGCCTGACGATTTCCACATAGACTTTTGTGTTTTTTTCAGGCTGTCCCACTAAGTGATCACTCACCTTTTCCAATCAATGCAAGACGCTCGGTCCGCTCTTTGACTTCTTCCGGATCCACTTTAATACGTGCGACGCCGGTTTCCATCGCTGCGTTCGCAACAGCCGCTGCAACAGCAGGTGCCACACGTGGATCAAACGGTCCTGGAATGACGTAATCACTTGAAAGCTCTGATTCCTCAATCAGGCTAGCGATTGCGTTAACAGCAGCTACTTTCATTTTTTCATTGATATGAGTAGCCCTGGCATCCAATGCACCGCGGAAGATTCCCGGGAATGCGAGAACATTATTTACCTGATTTGGGAAATCGGATCGGCCAGTACCAATAACCGCCGCTCCTGCTGCCTTCGCTTCATCAGGCATGATTTCCGGCACAGGATTTGCCATCGCAAAAATGATTGGATCATTATTCATTGTCTGTACCATTTCAGAAGTCAGCGCTCCTGCGACAGATACTCCGATGAATACATCTGCTCCTTTGATGGCGTCAGCAAGGGACCCTTCCACATTGTCGCGGTTCGTAAATTTAGCCACTTCGTCCTTGATGGCATTCATTCCGTTAGGGCGGCCTTCATAGATCGCCCCCTTTGTATCGCACATGATGATGTCCCGGACTCCGTAAGAATAAAGAAGCTTAATGATCGCAATTCCCGCAGCTCCTGCTCCGTTCGCGACGACTTTTATTTCATTCATCTTTTTGCCAACAATTTTCAAGGCATTCACGAGACCCGCCACAGTGACAATTGCAGTTCCATGCTGGTCATCGTGGAATACTGGAATATTCGTTTCTTTTTTCAAGCGTTCTTCGATCGCGAAGCAGTTTGGCGCTGCGATATCCTCGAGATTGACTCCGCCGAATGTTGGTTCAAGCAGCTTCACCGTCTCGACAATCTTATCCACATCCGTTGTACTCAAACAGATTGGAAAGGCATCGACACCTGCAAAGCTCTTGAAAAGAACTGCTTTTCCTTCCATTACTGGAAGTGCCGCTTCAGGACCGATATTACCGAGACCCAATACCGCTGTGCCATCAGAAACAACCGCAACCATATTGCCTTTCATTGTATAATCAAAAACAGTTTCCGGCTTATCATATATTTCCTTGCAAGGCTCTGCCACTCCTGGAGAATAAGCAAGGCTTAAATCTCTGGCATTCCTTACAGGCACTTTTGATTTTGACTCTAATTTTCCTTTGTTTACACGGTGCATGTGCAAAGCTTCTTCACGTAAAGTCAACTCAGGTCCACTCCTTAGTAATAGGCTTTCATCGTCAAATTATGGGGAATCCACTACTTTTAATCCAGCTATGAACCGGAGAAGGCAGCATTTCCGCCAAACATGAGAATAATAAAAAGTCCTGGTATAGAAAAACATTCAGTGGTCTGACCACACATATCCTTTTCCAATATAACACATCTATTATACTTGTAAAGAACTAATTTTTCAGGACGACATGACTGTCACCCAATACCTTCTTCAAATCTTCCATACTTCCTCGTTCTGTGTTCACGCTAAAGTCGTCCGGCAGCAGCAGCGATTTTTCGGTCTCTTCGTTATACACGATTACTGGTACTTCTCCATGATGTTTTTTCAATAAAGCTTTAAGTTCGTTCATCTTTCTGGCGCTGTCCGTTCCTTTCGCGATCCGCAAATATAAAACAGGTTCTTTTTTTGCTTCTTTTTCAAGTTCGAGTACTTTGTTCACGATAAATTGGCTCTTTCCTTCGCGTTCATCGAACTTGCCTTCCAACAGTGCCATTTGCCCCTGGTTCAGCACATTTCCATACTGCTTATATGCAGATGGGAAGACAACTGCATCTGTTTCCCCGCTTGCATCGCTAATGGTAAGGAAGGCCATTGCTTCGCCTTTTTTCGTCCGGATTTTCTTTTCATCCGTGATATAGACTCCAAGCCTCACTTTGCTTCCCGGAGATTTCGAGCTGATATTTTCAACACCAGCTGCCTTGAATTCCTTTTCGTAAATGGAAGCAGGGTGCTTTGACAAATAGACTCCAAGTACGTCCTTTTCCAGGCTGAGCTTATCTTCAATCCGCATCGGGTCGACCTGGGTATATTTCGGCTTCAAGGAAAACTCTGCTTCCGTGAACATATCTATCTGGCCGGAGTCATCTGGAGCCACAAGCTGTGCATGTTCAATCGCTACATCAATCGTGGCTAAAAGGACGGCGCGGTCCTGGCCGAATTCATCAAAAGCGCCTGAATAAATCAATGCTTCAAGCACTTTTCTTGAGGCAGCCTTCTGAGGAACCCGGATACAAAAATCAAATATATCCTTAAATGGCTGGTTTCTTCTCGCCTGGAATATCTCCTTCAGGGAGGCAATTCCGGCTCCTTTAATGCCAGCAAGACTATACCGGACACCATCCCCTTCTGGCTGGAAGCTGAATGCACTTTTATTGATTGAAGGAGGAAGAAGTTTGATCCCCATTTGCTGCAGCTCTCTTGCATACTGTGCGATTTTCACATCATTACCGATTGCCGACGTAAGCAGCGCCGCCATAAAATAGAGCGGATAATGCGCTTTGAGATAAGAGAGCTGATAGGCAATCATGCTGTATGCGACAGCGTGGCTGCGGTTAAAGCCGTAGTTGGCGAATCGGACAATCAAATCATAGACAAGATTCGCTGTTTGCTCGCCATATCCCTTCCTTAAAGCGCCATTCACAAAATGTTCACGTTCCTGGGCAAGGACTTCCTTCTTCTTCTTTGAAACGGCTCTCCTCAGCAAATCCGCTTCGCCGAGTGAAAACCCGGCCATCTGAGAAGCGATTTGCATGATTTGCTCCTGGTAAACAATGACTCCATATGTATCACGGAGAATGTATTCGAGGTCCTTATGATAATAGTCGATCTGCTGCCTTCCGTGCTTGCGGTCAATGAACAATGGGATATTCTCCATCGGGCCGGGACGATAAAGCGCGTTGACCGCGACAATATCCTCAAATCTCGTTGGTTCCAGCCTTGTCAGTACCTTTCTCATCCCATCGGATTCAAGCTGGAAAATACCTGTCGTCTCTCCTCTGCCAAGCATCTCGAATGTTTCTTTATCTTCAGCCGGAATATCGTGAATATCCAGCTCTCGCCTTGTTTTTTGCTTGATGGACTGAAGGATCGAATCGATTAAAGTCAAATTCCTTAAGCCGAGGAAGTCCATCTTCAACAATCCTAATTCTTCAAGGTGGTCCATGGAATACTGGGTAAGGAACACTTTCGACTGGCCAGACTGGATCGGCACGACACTGGTAAGCGGCTGTTCACTGATTACGACCCCCGCAGCATGTGTGGAAGTATGACGAGGCAAGCCTTCGAGTTTGATGGCCGTTTCAAGGATTCTCTTATTCTTAGTCGATTCTTCGATAAAACTCCTTAATCCGGCCGATTCCTTGATTGCGTCTTGGAGAGTAATACCAAGCCTTGATGGTACAAGTCTTGACAGTCGATCGAGCTCCTTCGCGTTTAAGCCGAATACGCGGCCTACATCCCTTACCGCTGCCTTCGCAGCAAGTGTTCCGAAAGTAGCAATCTGTGCTACATGAAGCTCTCCGTATTTTGATGCAACATATTCAATCACTTCGTCCCTGCGGTTATCAGGGAAGTCGATATCGATATCTGGCATCGATATTCGTTCAGGATTCAGGAACCTTTCGAAAAGAAGATTATGTTCTATCGGGTCGGCATCGGTTATATACAATACATACGAAACAATCGAGCCAGCCGCTGACCCACGGCCCGGACCGATAAGGATTCCTCTTTCACGCGAGTATTTTATGAAATCCCAGACGATCAGGAAGTAATCGCTGAAATTCATTTTCTTAATGATTGATAACTCATATTTCAGTCGGTCTATATGCTTTTGGGACGGATTTCCGTACCGTTCTTTTAGTCCTTGAAAACATAGTTCCTCGAGCATTCCGTCTGCATTTTTCCCCGGTTCTACTGGGTACTTAGGAAGATGCCTAGTTTCAAAGTCAAGCATGACATTGCAGTTCTCCGCTATTTTCAGGGTATTCTCCAATGCTTCAGGATAATCTGAGAACAGCTCACCCATTTCTTTTGCCGGCTTTAGGTAAAACTCGCTGCTGCCCAGCCTTTCGCGCGCATCATCTTGGAGTTTCTCCCCATTTCTGATCGCCAGCAGGCATTCCTGTGCAAATGCATCTTCTTTTTCCAAATAATGCACCTGGTTGGAAGCAGCCAGTGGAGTGTCGGTTTCCGTCCCCATTTTTGCCAGCTGTTCAACCAGCTCCCTTTGTCCTGGAAGGCCCTGATCCTGAATGGCTAGGTAAAAATGATCCTTGCCGAATATCTGCTTATATAAATCCAGCGTTTCTAGCGCTTTCTCTTTTTCACCGTTCGTTAAATAATACTCTATTTCTCCCTGAGTCCCGGGAGTAAGGGCAAATAGTCCAGCAGCATAATGCTTCAGCCATTTCACCGGTATTCCCTCAGGTGATTTTGTCTGTACAGCACTTGAAATCTTGATCAGGTTCTGGAATCCCTCGTTGTTTTTCGCGAGCAGCACAAGCGGAAAGGACTCGTGTTCCAAAGTCGGGCTGACCACGTCAACCGTCAGGCCCATCAAAGGTTTGAGCGAGTTCCTCAGGCATTCCTTGTAAAATGCGACTGTTCCGTACATTACATTGCGATCCGTCAGTGCGAGTGCGGAAAATCCTTTTGCCCTGGCATCGCGGACTAGCTGCTCTACTGTCGCCGTACTCGTAAGCAGACTGTATGCACTATAGACATGAAGGTGAATAAATGGCATTTCTCTCACACCCTTAAAGGTTAGGTTCATCTTCTTTCATTATAGGCTTTTTAGGCAAAAAAAGAAAATATGTTCTCATTTGTTCATGGAAGTTTAAACATATTGCATGTAGATTGTCCATATGATGAATTACGAGGAAAAAATCTATCATTTACTGAGGGTGTTTTATGTGAATCAGCCATTTGCTTCCCATCTATTCGAAGCCTATTTTATCGCGCTCGGTGTTTTGCTTGGCGGCTCGCTTATTGGCGGCTTGGCCGCTTTTTTGACAGGACAGCCCTTAATGACGGAAATTGCCCGCTTCTCGAGCTCCATCAGGATTTGGGCCATCATCGCTGCCATCGGCGGTACCTTTGATACCGTATACAGCTTTGAACGAGGGCTTTTAAATGGTGAAACAAAAGATATTTTCAAGCAATTCCTTTTGATCCTCACAGCCATGGGCGGTGCACAGACAGGAGCACTGATTATCAACTGGCTGACCCAGGAGCATGTCTAAAATGAGGATCCCTCCTTATTACCGCAAACCTGAATGGCAAAGATTCTTTTCTGGCATGGCCATAGGCGCTGTCTTGAGCTGGTGCGTGTTCCTATATATCAATGGAGTATCCCTGGAAAAAAATGCAAAGACCATCCACGAACAAAAAGATGAAATTGCTGAACTAAAAAGTGATATTCAAATCTGGATGGATGATTACGCGGAATTAAATAAAAAAAATCAGGAAAAACTGACCGTCCAGGAGATTAAAGTAAAGATTGTTAACGACCAAAAATATAAAAAATATCTTGATACACTCAGCATCTATGAAATCGAGGAGGAAACCAAGGGGCAATTGAACATGCTCCTAGCCAAGGATTTAGATTCCGTTTTCAAAAGCCGGGACTTGATCACCAAAGTCATTGAAAACAAATCCATCAAAGTGAACGACAAACGCTATAAACTAAAAATCAAATCGATGGTCATCTATACTTCGGTAAGCATCCAGGTCGAGATTAGCTTGGATTGATTGGTGAGCCGGTTATCTTGGCTGTTTGGGAGAGAGCACCGGAACTCTTGCTCGAGTACAGCTTCTTTCTGACAGTATAGGAGCTTTCTGCTTGAAAGCTGTCATGTCCCGGCTTTTTTTTGACAGCTTTGGGCTCTGAACACCTGAACCTGTCGCAATAACCGCGTTTTCTTGACAGCTTTGGCCTCTGAACACCTGAACCTGTCGCAATAACCGCGTTTTCTTGACAGCTTTGGCCTCTGAACCACAAAACCTGTCACTATAACCGCGTTTTCTTGACAGCTTTGGCCTCTGAACACCTGAACCTGTCACAATAACCGCGTTTTCTTGACAGCTTTGATGCCTTCCTCACGAAAGCTGTCTGAATCTGAACATAGGTAATTCCCCCCAGTTATTATCTGTTTGTGTGACTCCTTTAAGATACGGGAATTATAAAGTATATGAAAAGGTGAATACAGGAGGAATTCAGATGAGCTTTAACAATGGAGCAGGAAATAGCGGCAGTGGTGTCGGAGGTGGTTTATTCCCGGCTTACGCCATGAACAACAATGACCGTGATAATCAGGTGAAATTGAATGAGGACCAGTACGATATTTATGTGAATGATCATTTTGTCGGTCAAAAAAGCCTCAAAAACCAGGGTGAAAATCTTTCTGACATCGATGACTTCTTAAAACAGCAAGGAATCACCGATTTTACCGCTTCCCTTGATGGTGACCACTATAATATCAAATCTGATGGTTCGAATGCGGAAATCTCAAGTGCCTTACAGGTGTATTTTAATAATAGATAATTTAAATTGAAAAGGTGCGCTTCCATGATGAAGCGCACCTTTATATTGTTATTCTTTGCATGCATTAATTAGGTCGTCAAGAACCTTGTCTACATCGTCCCATGAGTAAATGGACGCTCCTGCAGCCAAAGGATGGCCACCACCATTATAGTTCCTGGCAATCGTATTGATGACAGGCCCTTTGGAACGAAGTCGGACCCTGATTTGATCTTCTTCCTCAATGAAGAATACCCAAGCCTTGATTCCCCTGACATTTCCCAGTTCACTCACAAGCAATGAAGCTTCAGATGGCTTAACAGAGTACTGATCAAGCAGCTCACGTTTCATCACTACCTTGGCCGCACCATTTTCCAGCAGCTCGAAGTTCTGGAGGATGTATCCGTTCAACTTCACCACATTTGGAGCCAGCTCATACATTCTGTCATAAAGCTCTGTACGTGAGAAGTTATAGTGAATCAATTCTCCTGCGTAGGCAAAAGTTTTGTTAGTCGTACTCGGATACAGGAATCGGCCAGTGTCGCCAACAATTCCCGCATACAGCAATCTGGCTGCCGCGTCTGACATCTTCAGTCCCTTATCCTTGAAAGTGAGGTAAAACTCATAAATCATTTCACTCGTAGAGCTTGCCGAAGTATCCACCCATTGAAGATCACCGTATGGATCTTCATTCGGGTGATGGTCGATCTTCACAAGCTGCTCACCTAAACGGTAGCGCTCATCGCAAATCCGCTCAGCATTCGCTGTATCACAGACAATGACTAGCGCCCCTCTAAAGGTATCGTCTGAAATTGAATCAAGCCTTCTTAAATAATGAAGCGATGGCTCCTCAGCCCCAACAGTGTAGATTGTCTTTTCAGGGTACGAAGCCTTCAGAATTTCAGCCAGCCCTCCCTGTGAACCGTATGCATCAGGGTCTGGTCTCACATGACGATGGATAATGATTGTTTCATAATTTTCAATAGCCTCAAGTATTTGCTCTTTCATCAAAATGCTCCTCCATCTTTTTCATATCTTAATTATGAACATATTTTTTGGAAAAGAAAAGCAGAACATCATCTGGCAAAATTTCTGCATCCCATTCTCCAATGTTTGCCTGGCAATCCCCCTTGATAAGCTGTAAAATAGAGTGGATTATGAATTTGGAGGAATTGCAATGCCTATTCTCGTATTTTTGATCGTTCTTTCATTTGTCTTCTATATCTTTTACAAGATTAAATATGTCCGCAGTAAAAGACCTGCAGAGCGCAGTTGGCTTTCGGCCAAATCAAGCATCGCTCTTGGATTGTTCGTCGGACTTTTTGGAATCAACCAGCTCTTTCTTTTCCAGACGACTGTTACCTACATCGTAAGTGCCATATTCATTATTATGGGTTCGATGAGTGTATGGGCGGGTATCAAAGCATATAAGTTCTATCTCCCGCACGCTGCGAAGGAAGCACAGGAAAACTAGGACACAAAAAAGCCGATCCGGTTAGGGATCGGCTTTTTTTCATCTTTTATTGACTATCGACTTGTTTTCACGTTTATTAATGCCTGTCAATCAGCTGGCACATCATCATCGCTTTGCCTACAAGAATTCCGTCATTGAAGGCTTCGATGTCGACTTTTCCGAACTTCCGTCCTACTTCAAGCACCTTCGGGTAAATCTCGATCACACTGTCAATCTGGACTGGCTTAATAAAATAGATTGTCATATTCTCGACAACCAGGTCACCTTTTTTATAGCCCCGCAGCACGCGGTTCGCGGCTTCTGTAACAATCGTTGTAAACACGCCATATGAAATCGTTCCAAGATGATTCGTCATCTGCGGTGTCACCTGACAGCGGAAAATGTCTTCATCCTTTGTTTTTCCCTTTGCCAGGACGAGCTGGTTTGTAACGGTGTCATCCAGGGTCTCCCCCACCTGCGGCTGGCGCTGAATCATTTGAAGGGCCTTCAGCACATCCTGCCTGCTGACTATGCCTTGGAGCCTGTTAGCATCATCCACAACGGGAAGTACTTCAATCCCTTCCCACACCATCATGTGGGCGGATGAAGCGACACTCGTAGACCCGCTAACGGTCATCGGGTTCTTCGTCATGATTTTTTCAATCAAGGTGTCCTGTTCATGCCCCATAACATCCTTCGATGTGATCATGCCGATGACTTTCATATTCTGGTCCACTACCGGGAAGCGGCTGTGCAGGGTTTCATCCTTATGCCGGTACCAATCAGATACACGCTCATTGGCCTTGAGGAAAATCGTCTCAGTAACAGGTGTCAGGATGTCCTCCACAAGGATAATTTCCTTTTTGATCAACTGATCATAAATCGCACGGTTGATCATTGTCGCGACTGTAAAAGTATCGTAGCTGCTTGAGATGATCGGCAGCTGTAGCTCGTCTGCCAGCTTTTTTACATGGTCCTCGGTATCGAAGCCCCCAGTCACTAACACAGCAGCCCCAGCCCTGAGCGCCTGCTCATGCGCTTTGTCGCGGTTGCCGACGATGAGCAAGTTCCCAGCACCTGTGTAACGCATCATGGCTTCAAGCTTCATCGCCCCGATGACGAATTTGTTCAATGTTTTATGAAGCCCGGCACGTCCGCCGAGGACCTGGCCATCAACGATATTGACAACCTCCGCAAAGGTAAGCTTCTCTATGTTCTCTTTCTTTTTCCGTTCAATCCGGATGGTGCCGACACGCTCAATCGTGCTGACATACCCTTTATTTTCAGCATCCTTAATGGCTCTATATGCAGTTCCTTCGCTTACGTTCAGCGCCTTGGCGATTTGGCGTACCGATATTTTTTCTCCTATTGGCAATTCATCTATATATTGAAGTATTTGTTCATGCTTAGTTGCCAAGACTTTCACCCTTTTTAATAATTTTCCGTTCAAAGTAGTTCTATCCATTATTATTATAAGGTTTATAAGGGTTGGATTCAATTTAATTAGGAAGTAAGTCCTTTATATAAAGGCTCTGTTAATTTTGACTGTTGATTTTCGTTCCACGCGCTTCGCTTTCCGCGGGCAGTCGGGGAGCCTCCTCGGCGCTTCACGCGCCTGCGGGGTCTCCCCATGACTTGCTCACCCCGCAGGAGTCTTCGCGCCTTCCACTACAATCAACAAGATGTTAAAAATCAACATTGGGCTTTAACAGAGCCTATATAAAAGAAAAACTGGCTGATTCTCTCAGCCAGTGTAAACTCTTGATTTTCTTTTCAAACTGTTCTCCATTTTCCTGTTAGCCACCCTTGAACGTTTCTTTGGCGTGTAAAGAAAGGCTGCCAGGTTCCCTGCGAAGACGAGAAGCGCCAGGAAGAGCCATGAACCGGCAAACAATGCTTCTTTTCCTCCCATCTGGAAGTTGAGCTCCGGCATACCTATGTAAAGCATCATGCCGCATAACAGCAGGTATAGCAAGTAACGGTTTTTCTTCATTATTTCCCTCCTACAGGTTGTCTTAGTTAATATCTATGCTTTCTTTGATAAAATTAGCATGTTAAATAGAAAAAGCTGCACAACTTTATGTGCAGCCTTGTCACTTCCTTATAATTCAATTGCCTCTCCTGCTTCGAGAACGGTGCCTTTATTTTTCTTAAGCATGTTTACAAAAGCATGCGGATCCTGTTTGATTGGCGGGAATGTATTGAAATGGATCGGCACCACTTGCTTTGCATCCAGGAATTCCGCCGCCAATGCCGCATCTTCCGGACCCATTGTAAAATTGTCGCCGATCGGCAGGAATGCCAGGTCAATTGGATGTCTCTCCCCAATCAGCTTCATGTCCGAAAACAGCCCCGTGTCACCTGCATGGAACACCGTCTTCCCTTCTGCCATGAACAGAATCCCAGCAGGCATGCCGCCATAAATGATTTCATTGTTTTCAGTGACCATGCCTGTTCCATGGAAGGCAGGCGTCATTTTGACCTTGCCAAAATCGAATTCATAAGCTCCGCCAATCGACATGCCGTGCGTGTTCAAGCCTTTCCAGCTTAAGTATGTAGCCACTTCGAAGTTGGCGATGACGAGTGAGTCATGCTTTTTTGCCAGCTCAACCGTGTCCCCCAAATGGTCCCCATGGGCATGTGTGAGGATGATGACATCCGGCTTCACATCCTCCACTTTCAGATCAGTCAGATCATTGCCTGTAATGAATGGATCAATCAGAATCGTCTTCCCATTTGTTTCGATTTTAACAACAGAATGGCCGTGATAAGATACTTTCATATTCTCTCTCCTTTCATTCAAGACTTTTCTGGCTAAAGACTTCTCAAGCAGCTTTAGCGAAAAAAGCCATCTTACTAAATTATTTCAACACCCTTTGTCTATCTCCTTCTTCCATTTTCTTTATACCCAACAACCTCTTTCGTTAAAAGTTTTACTTTTCACCAGCGAATTGCTACTCTCATAGTGTGATGTACATATCAGAGGAGGAATTTATATGACTGAGAGATTGACTGCGTTATCAGGATGGATGAAGGACAATGGTGTCGACGTCACTTTTGTTACATCTCCTGACAATGTATTTTACCTTAGCGGATTTTTAAGCGATCCCCACGAAAGACTGCTGGCTGTAGCGGTATTCCAGGATGCGGAGCCTTTCATGATTTGTCCGGCAATGGATAAGGAAAATGCGAAAAATGCAGGATGGGAGCTTGAAATTATCGGCTACAGCGATACCGATGATTCCATGGAACTTGCTTACAACGCGATTAAGAAGCGCGTTCCTTCCATTAAGAAAACAGCGATTGAGAAGGAACAATTGAATGTAGAACGCTATGAAAAGATGTCTGCCCTGTTTGGTGGCTCCGAATTTGTTTCGGCAGAAGAAAAACTTCGCCTGATGCGGATGATCAAAAGTGAAGAAGAATTGCAGAAATTGCGAGTAGCGTGTGAGCTAGCCGACTTTGCCATCCAGACAGGGGTTAATGAAATCCAGGAAGGCAAAACCGAACTGGATGTCCTTGCAGCGATCGAATACGAATTGAAGAAAAAAGGCGTAACGCAGATGTCGTTTTCAACCATGGTCCTTACGGGTGCAAATGCAGCAGCTCCGCACGGGACACCTGGCCTGACAAAAATCAAGAAAGGTGACCTAGTCTTATTTGACCTAGGTGTTGTGATGGATGGCTACTGCTCGGATATCACAAGGACCGTTGCTTACGGTGAGATTAACAACAAGCAGGAAGAAATTTATAACACCGTATTGAAAGCACAGTTGAAAGCCTTGGATACTGCACGAGCTGGTGTTGCCTGTTCAGAGGTCGACATTGCAGCACGACGTGTGATTGAGGAAGCCGGATATGGTGACTACTTCCCTCACCGCCTTGGGCACGGACTCGGAGTCAGCGTCCACGAGTATCCATCTTTGACCAGCACAAATCCTTTAGTAATGGAAAAAGGAATGGTATTCACCGCCGAACCAGGAATTTATGTACCAGGCGTTGCGGGCGTAAGAATTGAAGATGATGTCGTCATTACCGAGGATGGAATCGAAATCTTAACGAAATTCCCTAAAGAATTGGTATATGTATCGTAAAATATACGCAAAACTGTCTGGTTCAAGTGAACCAGGCAGTTTTTTATTGGTTGAAAAGGCGAATTTCCATAGCTCAAATATCGATTTAGATTTTATATAGCGACTTTTATTTTTATATAGCGAGTTTTTACTTTATATAGCGATTTTCATTTTTATATAGCGACTTTTTATCTTTTATAGCGAGTTTCAACTTTTTATAGCGAATTGGAAAATATCCGTGTTTTTTTCCAATTAAAAAGAGCAGCATGTGCAGCTGCTCTTTCAGAGTTAGCGATTATCCACTTTTTCCGGATACATATCGTGGTTCATCATTCGGTAGTTTGCCATTTCTTCATACTTCGTTCCTGGCTTGCCATAATTGGTATACGGATCGATTGAGATGCCGCCTCTTGGCGTGAATTTGCCCCACACCTCAATATACCTTGGATCCATCAGCTTGATCAGGTCATTCATGATGATGTTCATGCAGTCTTCATGAAAATCACCGTGGTTTCTGAAGCTGAATAGATATAGTTTCAGCGCTTTGCTTTCAACCATCAATTTGTCGGGAATGTAGCTGATATATATCGATGCAAAGTCAGGCTGTCCTGTGATCGGGCAAAGACTTGTGAATTCCGGTGTGTTGAATTTTACAAAGTAATCACGGTACGGGTGTTTATTTTCAAACGTTTCAAGGATTTCTGGAGTGTACTCAAATAAATATTTTGTTCCCTGATTGCCTAGCAATGTCAAATCTTTCATTTCCTCATCTTTTCTTCCAGCCATGTTAAAAGCCTCCTATTTGATCTGCAACGCTTTCGAGGCCCAGAAACTTTGCTTATCAAATAAAAAACCATATCCTCTGGGATATGGTTGAAATTTTTCAAAGCCATAGTTTTTTATAGAGGGTGTCCGCTATGAACCTCTCCCGCGAATGCAGGATGATTTTATTGAATTTTATATAGCAACTATAATGAAATCCCCTATTAAAGTCAAAAGAAAATTTTGAGAGGAATTATGACAAATTCATGTATTTCCATTTTTTATTTTTACATATGTTCATATGGTTATTTACATATGTTCACCTACCTGATATATTATTCATGTAAGTGACACATAATATGTTTGGGTTATATATTTTTATTTTTGGATGAAAGCGTTTCAACTAATTTTTATACAGAAAGGGTTTGAACTTAATGACGAACGATTTAGCAAGAATGATCGACCACACATTACTTAAAGCAAATGCAACCGAAGCGGAGATTGTAAAGCTGGCTGAGGAAGCAAAAGAATATAAATTTGCTTCTGTTTGCGTTAACCCTACTTGGGTAAAGAAGGCATCTGAAATCCTTAAGGATGTTGAGGGTGTTGAAGTATGTACAGTAATTGGCTTCCCTCTTGGAGCTACAACTTCTGAAGTAAAAGCATTCGAAACGAAGAATGCAATCGAAAATGGCGCAACTGAAGTTGATATGGTCATCAATATCGGCGCATTGAAAGACAAGCAATATGACTTGGTTGAAAAAGATATCAAAGCAGTAGTTGACGCTGCAAAAGGCAAAGCATTGACTAAGGTCATCATTGAAACTTGCCTTCTTACTGATGAGGAAAAAGAAATGGCATGCAAGCTTTCTGTCAATGCAGGAGCAGATTTCGTGAAGACCTCAACTGGGTTCTCAACTGGCGGAGCGACTGTTGAAGATATCGCCCTTATGAGAAAAACAGTTGGCCCTGATCTTGGCGTTAAAGCATCAGGCGGAGTCAGAAGCCTTGAGGATGCACAGAACATGATCGAAGCTGGCGCAACAAGAATTGGCGCAAGCTCTGGTGTAGCAATCGTTAACGGCTTGACATCTGAGTCTTCATATTAAGCATAAAAATATCAAACGGGAATGGGGAATGGACGATGGATAAAAAAACGCTTGTTGAAAAAGCTATTGATGCAAGAAGCAAAGCATACGTTCCATATTCTAAGTTTCAGGTTGGCGCTGCAATTATCACAAGTAATGATCATGTCTATCTTGGCTGCAATATAGAAAATGCCTCGTTTGGCCTGACGAACTGTGCCGAAAGAACAGCTATTTTCAAGGCCGTTTCTGAAGGGGACACCGAAATCAAGGCGATTGCAGTAGTCGCTGATACTGAAGGTCCTGTTTCTCCTTGCGGCGCCTGCCGCCAGGTAATTGCTGAGTTCGCAACTGACGATACAAAAATTTACCTTGCCAACCTTAACGGGGATGTTAAAGAAACGACAATCGATGAAATTCTTCCAGGTTATTTTACATCCAAGGATATGGATAAGGTAGATATGTCCAAGAAAATGGTTTAATTGATTATTTGAAAATTAACAAGGGGGCAATTTCGTTATCCTGAATGGATAATGGGGTTGCTCTTTCTTATTCACCCTATTTTTTGCAAGTAAAGGAGGAACGAGCTGATCAACTTGGTCGGCATACATCATGGGAGACGCAGGCTTATTATTATCAGGCGCAGCACTTTTCCTGAACAGCTTGATGCTTTTAGGGAAGGCTAACGCGAAAAGCGTGGCAGTATTCAATTTATTCATCGGGGCATTGCAAGTCATTGTGCCCTTTTACTTGATTGCTGTATCAGACCAGAACAACTGGACGATCTACAGCCTTGCAAGCATCTTTCTATTTGGTTTCACCTATTTATATGTCGGATTGACATTATGGAAAGAACTTGATGGCACCGGGCTTGGATGGTACTCCCTCTGGGTTGCAGTCCTCGCCGTCATTTATGCGGCAGTTGCCTTCATTCATTTCGAAGACATAGTCAGCGCTCTTACATGGCTGATGTGGGCCTATCTATGGTTCCTGTTCTTTTTATCAATGGGAATGGGCAAGAAGATTGACGTTTATATCGGAAAGGTTGCGATGGTCCAGTCATGGCTGACATTGACCTTCCCGGCACTGCTGGCCATGACAGGATTATGGAAGACAGATCAGGTTGCCAATGCGTGGATTTACTTCTCAATTGCCGCTTTCCTCTATTTTGCTTATATAACATTAAAGTTGAAGAAAGCTTCTGCCAGAACCGAGAAGCTTGCGTAAAACCTAAAAAACCGTCCTGCCAAATTAGGTAGGACGGTTTTTGTTAAGTGTTACTTCGCAAGTACGTTTGTCAATACTGGAACGACCTGTTTCTTGCGGGAGACGACACCTTTAAGAGTCGCTGTGTTATTTTCAAGAGTTACATTGAATGCTTCTTCAACAGCGGCTGCCTTTTCACCAATCGCAAGCGCTGCAGAATCATTCGTCAAAATATCTGTGATGACCAGCAAGAAAAGACCAAGATTCTTTTCGGTCACTTTATTGATCAATGCTTCTTCAAGCTCCACTCTGCGTAAAAGAACGTCATTGACATCAACTGTGTTTACCTGTGCAATTTCAACCTTGGATTCTCCCATTTGGAATTCCTTGGCGTCAAGTGAAATAAGCTCTTCGATTGTTTTGCTGCTGAGGTCCGCGCCAGCTTTCAGCATTTCAAGACCATATTCCTCAGCATCCACACCTGCGATTTCAGCCAATTCACGTGCTGCTGCAACGTCCTGGTCTGTGCAAGTCGGGGACTTGAATAATAATGAATCAGAAATGATCGCCGACAGCATTAGTCCTGCGATTTTCTTGTCGATTTCTACATTGTTTTCCTTGTACATTTTATTTAGGATTGTCGCCGTGCAGCCTACTGGCTCAACACGGAAATAAAGCGGATCGCTCGTCTCAAAATTTGCCACACGGTGGTGGTCGATAACCTCGAGGATTTGAACATCCGTAATATCATCAGCGCTCTGCTGGCGTTCATTGTGGTCAACCAGGATGACCTGATCCACTTCTTCTGAAACTCTACCCGCAAGGCGTGGTGCTTCAGCTTTGAAGTAATCAAGAGCATACTGAGTTTCTCCATTAACATGGCCCAAACGCACAGCTTCGGCATCGACACCAAGCTTTTGCTTCAAGTTAGCATAGGCAATGGCAGAGCAAATTGTATCCGTATCAGGATTTTTATGTCCAAAAACAAGTACTTTTTCCATCATGACACTCCTCAATAACAAATTAACACGGACATTCTAGCAACTAGAACCCGTATATCCCATAAATAATATACGCTAAAATTGAAAGATTTTAAACAGCTTTGTGATAAATAGAGTTGCTTTATCCAGCTCAATAATAAAAGATCCGGAATATTTCATCCGGATCCCGAAAAATTAAATTTGCTCTAACAATGTTTTTGTTTCAGAGTATACAAGGTTATGCGCTTCTGCTACTGCCTGGTAAGTCACATAGCCATTAAGCGTGTTGATTCCTTTCAACAAAGCTTCGTTGTCCAGGCAAGCCTGCTTGTAGCCTTTGTTCGCAATTTGAACAGCGTAAGGCACTGTTACATTTGTTAATGCAATTGTGCTTGTTCTAGGAACAGCACCAGGCATATTGGCAACTGCATAGTGAACGACGCCATGCTTTTCATAAGTAGGATTGTCATGTGTCGTGATTCTGTCTGTTGTTTCGAAGATTCCACCCTGGTCGATAGCGATATCGACAACAACTGAACCTGGGTTCATCGACTGAATCATTTCTTCTGTCACAAGCTTAGGAGCCTTCGCACCCGGAATCAATACAGCACCGATTACGAGGTCAGATGCTTTGACCGCTTCAGCAATGTTCAAAGGATTGGACATTAGCGTTGTAATGTCAGAACCAAAGATGTCATCAAGCTGACGTAGTCGGTCTGGGTTCAAGTCGATCATTGTGACCTGAGCACCAAGGCCTACAGCCATTTTCGCTGCGTTTGTGCCAGCTACTCCGCCACCGATGATTGTAACTTTCCCTCTTTGTACACCTGGAACGCCGCCAAGCAGGATTCCTTTTCCACCGTGAACTTTCTCTAGGAACTGCGCACCGATTTGTGTGGACATACGGCCAGCGACCTCACTCATAGGTGTAAGCAAAGGAAGTGAACCATTAGCCAGCTGCACTGTTTCATATGCAATACCGACAACCTTGTTCTCGATCAAAGCCTTGGTCAGCTCTGGTTCTGGAGCAAGGTGTAAATATGTAAATAAAATTAAACCTTCGCGGAAATATCCGTATTCTTCTGCAAGAGGTTCTTTAACCTTCATGACCATATCCTGTGCCCATGCTTCTTCTGCACTTCCAACGATCAGAGCACCGGCAGCTTTGTAGTCCTCATCTGTAAAACTTGAGCCGATTCCTGCTCCAGTCTCAATGAAAACTTCGTGTCCGAAATTAACAAGGTTAACTACACCTGCAGGCGTCATAGCCACACGATTTTCATTATTTTTTATCTCTTTAGGTACACCGATACGCATTATTGCATACCTCCTATAATTATAATTGCACTACCATTTCAGCCATGCCACCACTATATCATTTTTCCAGTGAGTAAAAAAATACTGAAGGCAAGATGAAAACACTTTCATTTTAGTAGAAAAAAATGCTTTTGGCAAAACAATTCGTACAAATTTCCCTAAAATATACTATTCTGTATATTTTTAATTTTTAAGGAAGTAATAATAGAAGATAAAAAGGCTTGCTGACATTGATTCCAGCAAGCCTCTTTATCCATTCAACCAGACAATTCTTCATTTTCAATAGAGAAAGTAGCAGGCGAATTGGCAGCCAAATACTATTCAAAAACAGCTTCTACTTATAATCCTCGTTGTTTTCTGCTGCTGATTTCATCTGTTCCTGCGGGACTACACCACTGTTGTATGAATCCATGATTTGCTGGTTTACCTGCATGACACCTTGATCGTCGTAATCATAAAATGACTGGCCGCGCTGTTCCTTTTTATCCATGGAAAACCCTCCTTCAATATGATGCTTGCATCTATAGTTTTCGTTGGATTGTCACAGCTATACCCAGGAAACTGTTGTATAATATAGGTAAAGGAGGCGAGAACTATGGCACTTTACTATAAGAACATTTTAGTTGCCGTGGATGGTTCTAAACAAGCAGCATGGGCTTTTAAAAAAGCCATTGAGATCGCAAAGAGAAACGATGCGAGTCTGGTCATGACCCACATAATCGATTTACGCACCTTTGCTACTGTTGAGGCATATGACCGCACGATTTCAGAGCGTGCGACACAGTTTGCTACAGAATTGATGGAAAACTACAAGCAGCAGGCAATTGAAGCCGGTATCAAAGACGTAGAGTATGACATCGATTATGGTTCACCAAAGGTCAAGATTGCGAAAGATGTTGCAAAGAAATACAACGCCGACCTGATTATTTGCGGAGCAACAGGAATGAACGCAGTGGAACGCTTCTTCATCGGAAGTGTCTCCGAGCATATTACCCGCTATGCATCCTGTGATGTCCTGGTTGTCCGGACAGACCAAGAAAGTTAACCTTACTGAACATACAAAAAGCACGAAGTATCTTCCTATTGATACTTCGTGCTTTTTTCATTTATAATGATGCTTTTCCTCTTTCGATCTGAAGTTCTACTTGTGAAAAACCGGTGCCTCCAGCGCTGTTTCGTCTTTTAACGGCATTATAAGGATTCAATGCCTCGAAAATATCTTCTTCAAACAATGGGTTTGTTGATTTGTAAGCTTCCAATGGCAGGTCTGCGAGATAACAGCCTTTTTGGATACACTCCAGGACAAGCTTGCCGACGATTTCATGCGCTTCACGGAAAGGTACCCCTTTCGCTGCCAGATAATCAGCCAGCTCTGTTGCATTAGAAAAATCCTTTTTCACTGATTGAGCCATTTCCTCCGATTTCACCTTCATCTCACTGACCATGCCAGCGAAAATCTTCAATGAGCCCTTCACTGTTTTGACAGTATCAAACATGCCTTCTTTATCTTCCTGCATATCCTTGTTATACGCTAAAGGCAATCCTTTCAATACAGTCAAAAGTCCCATCAGGCTTCCATAGACACGGCCAGTTTTTCCGCGGATCAATTCGGCCATATCCGGATTCTTCTTCTGAGGCATGATGCTGCTTCCTGTTGTGAAAGCATCCGATAGTTCGATGAACTGAAACTCCTGGCTCGACCAAAGGATAAGTTCCTCGCATAATCGTGAAAGATGCATCATTAAAATCGAGCTGTCTGAAAGGAACTCAAGGATGAAATCACGATCGCTCACAGCATCAAGGCTGTTTTCATAGATTCCCTCAAACCCGAGAATTTCTGCTGTCATATGTCGGTCAATCGGAAAAGTAGTTCCCGCAAGCGCCCCAGCACCCAGCGGTGACAAATTGATTCTTTTCATACTGTCCTTAAAACGCTGTTTATCCCTGTCAAGCATCCAGAAGTACGCCATGAGATGATGGGCAAAAGAGATTGGCTGCGCCCTTTGCAAATGAGTATATCCCGGCATCAGTGTCTCAATGTTTTGTCCCGCCTGATCTACCAAGGTTCTTTGGAACTCAGAGATCAACTCGATGATTTCCGACACCTGCTCCTTCAAGTACAAATGCATATCAGTCGCCACCTGGTCATTCCTGCTTCTTGCCGTATGGAGTTTGCCGCCCGTAGGACCGATCAACTCAGTTAGGTAATGTTCGATATTCAAATGGATATCCTCAAGTTTGGCTGAGTATTCCAGTTCGCCATTTGCTGCTTGCTGCTTCAGTTTCTGTAACCCTTCAATGATGTTTTCTGCATCAGCTTCTGATATGACTCCGCACTTTGCAAGCATTGTTGCGTGGGCGATACTGCCCTCAATATCCTGCTCTGCCAGTTCCTGGTCAAAGCCTATTGATGCACCGAATTCATCGACCCAATCCTCTGCGGATCCGGTGAATCTGCCTCCCCATAATTTCTTCACACTGTCACCTTCTTGCCCTGGACCATGCTGTGGACAACTGTTGGCAGTCCCCACAGATTGATGAATCCAACGGCAGCATTATGGTCGAACTCATCGTCAGCAGTGTAAGTAGCCAGTTTTTCATTGTATAGGGAATACGGAGATTTTCTGCCTTCAATGATCGCATGCCCTTTGAAAAGCTTGACTCGAACTGTTCCTGTTACATGCTTCTGTGTTGATTTCAGGAACGCTGCCAGAGCATCTTTTAGCGGAGAGAACCATAGCCCTTCGTAAATCAGTTCGGTCATCTTCTTCTCAATTACCGGCTTGAAGTGGGCTACCTCTTTTACGAGAGTGATATCCTCCAGTTCCTTGTGAGCCTTGATCAATGTCATCGCGGCAGGAGCTTCATATACTTCACGAGACTTGATTCCGACAAGACGGTTTTCCACATGGTCAATCCTTCCCACACCATGCTTGCCTGCGATACTGTTAAGTTCAAGGATCAATTCTGACAGAGGATAAGCTTTTCCATCAATCGCTGTCGGAACACCTTCAACAAATTCTATTTCAATGAGATCAGGTGTATCCGGCGTATCTTCAAGCTCGGATGTCAGTTCATAGGCCTCAACTGGAGGCGCCTGCCATGGATCCTCTAAGATTCCGCATTCATTGCTTCTTCCCCAAAGATTCTGGTCGATGGAGAACGGGCTGTCGAGATTGATTGGAATCGGAATACCATTGTTGGCTGCATAAGCGATTTCTTCTTCACGTGACCATTTCCACTCACGGACAGGAGCAATGACCTTAAGATCCGGATTCAATGCTTTGATGGAAACCTCAAATCGTACCTGGTCATTTCCTTTTCCTGTGCAGCCATGCGCAACAGCTGTTGCCCCCTCCATTTCTGCTATTTCTACTAGTTTCTTAGAAATCAATGGACGTGACAGCGCTGATACCAGAGGATATTTGCCTTCGTAAAGTGCATGTGCCTGAAGGGCATAAAGTGCATAATCATTGGCGAATTCTTCTTTGACATCCAAAACGTATGATTGAATCGCACCGACCTTCAAAGCTTTTTGTTTTATGAACTCAAGATCCTTTCCTTCACCAACATCAAGGCAGCACGCTATTACCGCGTATCCCTGGTCCTTAAGCCATTTAATTGCAACAGATGTATCAAGCCCGCCGGAATAGGCAAGCACCACTTTATTTTCAGCCATTTTTTCATACTCCTTCGCGTTCGAATATTTATTCATATTAGTTAATTTTTATTCATGTGTATAAAGTTAACAGGTTTTTAGGCACATTTCAAGATAAAATATGATTTTTTAATAATACGCTGATTTTGCATTAATCCAGACTAGGATGGAAGAAGGCTTAAAAGTATAGTAGAATGTAAGCAAGATTACCGGAATGGGGGCACCATCAGAAATGGAACGATTCTTTCTTTTTAACAGCCGACTGGGCATTCCCCTGCCAGACCTAAAAGCAAACTGGGAAGAGTATGACCTGGATACAAGACACAGCATTCTCCTCCACTGGGAAAAAATTCGCGGCAGCATTCCCGACCGGATCGCAGAGCTTGAAAAAACAATCAACCTGAAGCAAGCGCAGCTTTCCGATGAAAGCGACTTCATCCGTTCCTGCCAACTGAACAGTGAAATCGCCGAGCTCGCGTCCATTATCAATGACCTCTGGCTCTGGTATCGCACCCAGCAGGACATTTCCTCCGAGAAAATGCATCGATAATACTTTCATTTGCATAAAAAATAGCCCGGAGCTGCTCCAGGCTATTTTTTGTTTTTCCTCTTATTAAAAGAAAATACGGAGCCTATTATCAAAGCAGCCCCTGATAATCTCAGGAAACCGTTCCCGAATGGACTGAGTTGATCAATGGTTAAGGCAACCATAACACTTCCAATAAATATTAAAAAAATCGTGATTAATAACCTCATGTATACTCCTTTTGAAGTTTTTTACCCATAATGACATAAGATTCTTGGTCACCATTTGGATAAAAGGCATCATTTAAAACAGACCACCCCAGATTTTCATATAGACTGCGGGCAGAAGCATTATTGCGTTGAGTGGTTAAAACTGCTGTCTGATGTTCTGCACCATCTACCAGCACAGTTACCAATTGTTTTGCCAGCCCTTGATTCCTAAATGTTGGATGCACTCCTAATTCAACGAATTCAAAGCAATCCGTTAACCAATTTTGATACTCTTCAGGAGTGAACGCCTTCTCCATTAATCCGTGGTAATACTGACCCGGTTGAGAGAAGTAACCATAAGCGTAACCGGCCACTTCCCCTTGCTCAGAAATAGCCACAAAACCTTTATAACCATCATATCCTGCATGCCTCATCACTCGACCTCTAATGGAACTATCTTCTTGCTCCCATACTTGCTGGTATAAGTCCGCTACTTGGTTCAATACCTCTTCTTCTCTATTAATTTCTCTATACTCGAACATTTTTTAGGCTTCCCCCTTGCTTTTTGACAGCTTTTCTTGTTTCTTCCTTAAACCTGTCTTAAGTTGGCTCTTCTTTTGACAGCTTTTCTCGTTTTTCTCTTAAACCTGTCATAAGTTGCCTCTTCTTTTGACAGCTTTTCCCCTTTTCCTCTCAAACCTGTCTTAAGTTGGCTCTTCTTTTGACAGCTTTTCTCGTTTTTCTCTCTAACCTGTCTTAAGTTGGCTCTTCTTTTGACAGCTTTTCTTGATTCTCCCTTAAACCTGTCAGAACCTGAAGCTGCTATTAAAAGAGCAGCTTCCTTTTCTCTGGAAACTCCCTATAGTTATTCAAGCAATCAACCCCAATTCCTTTTAAAAAACAAAAAAAGATGGAATCTGTAAAAGATTCCATCCGCGTATTTCATCTATAAATCCTTCGTCAGTTCTCTCACCACATGTCCGATTTCGGGTATAATCAACTTTTCCATTGCCAGGCGAACGGCACCTGTTGAACCTGGTGTTGAGAAGACGGCCCGGTCATTCACGACTCCGGCTGCGGCACGCGATAGCAGAGCAGCCGACCCTATATCTTCAGTGTAGCTGAGCATGCGGAAAATCTCACCGAATCCTGGTATTTCTTTTTCGAAGATGCCCTGGACTGTTTCGATCGTTACGTCTCGTTTGGCAATCCCCGTTCCGCCATTTGTCAAGACTACATCCACTTCAGGATTGCTGCAGCCTTTCAAGACTTCGGATTTAATCGGTTCTGCCTCGTCTTTGACAATGACGTAATCGACGATCTTATGACCTGCAGCCTCAAGCATTTCCATCATTAACTTGCCGCTTTTATCTGTTTCGGGTGTTCTTGTGTCGCTTACGGTTATGACTTTACAGCGCACCTGGCTCGGTGCAGCCTTCTTGTGTTCCTGTGTACTCATAAGCCTATAGAGCTCCTTTTTCTTTAAAATATCTCATCTGATAAAATTTATGGGCGAAATCCGTAACTCTTCTCGTCAATTGATAATTCGCTCCCGCGCCGATCCCCATGCTGATCAAAGGCATGCCCTGGACATGCTTTTTGCGGAACATCAGAATCGCCATTCCTTTGAAAATCTGTTTGATTGGCTGTTCAAGCCAAGTCACGTCTGTCAGGTCATCATTGCCTTCGTAGAAATAAAAGTCTTCTGCCTGTACGATGTCATTCTTCAGTTCTTCCCAGCCCGCACTCTGCATCCTGGAAGGCATTGTTGCCGTATGGAAAACCTTCAAAGCGACCATCATTTCGAATGGTGTATTCACTTCGAATCCATATGTCATGGCAACCAGCTGGACAATCCTCAGATTTATCACGGCCATCGCCGGCATATCTGCCCCAAGCACAAGATTTCCACCGCTTCCCGACATGCCGCCCTGGACAAAGGAATAGAGCCTGTGTCTGGCGATTTGCTGCCTGGCAATGAACTCAAGCTGTTCAATAGGCAGCTCCCTTAAATCCTCAATCGTTTCGAGGTTCGGCTGAAAAACACGCCCAGCAGATAAAATGCGTTCTTTGGCATCCATCTGCAGCTGTGATCCCTGAATTAAGGAGTGTAGATGGAAAAGCCAGCTGTCGAACAAAGTGAAAAAGCGGTCCTGCACCTCTTCTGGCAATAGCGAAAAAGATCGTTCAAGGTATCGGTCATACGCCAATTCAAAGTCATTCGGTTCATAGTCATAGAGATTGTTTTCCCAAGCACTTAATTCATCCAGCACCTTTTGTTCCCGTTGAGTCAAAGGCATCGAAAAACCTCCAGCATATCTGAATTTTCTTCCAGTATAGCACAAGAAAAGCGGAAGCGCCTCGGTCAGCCCAGAGCAGCAAGTTCAGTAATAACAAACCAAAACTACCGACCAATCATAAAAAAGGCAGAAGCCTATTCGCTTCTGCCTGGAATCATGATTTATTTTGACAAACGAACGACGTCACGTGCGATCATGACTTCCTCATCTGTCGGGATGACCATTACTTTTACTGGAGAGTGTGGGTAGCTGATGAAAGCTTCTTCACCGCGCACTTTGTTCAATGCTGGATCCCAGTAGATTCCCATGAACTCAAGGCCCTGAAGGACACGGGCACGGATTGCGGAACTATTTTCACCAATACCTGCCGTAAAGATGATTGCGTCAACACCGCACATGCGTGCTGCATAAGAACCGATGTATTTATGGATTCTGTCTGCGAAAACTTTCAATGCAAGCTCAGCACGTTCATTTCCTTTTTCTGCTTCGTCTTCGATATCACGTAGGTCACTTGAAAAACCGGATACGCCAAGCATACCGCTTTCTTTATTAAGGACATCCAATACTTCATCCGCAGATTTATCTGTTTTTTCCATGATATATGGAATCAAAGCTGGGTCGATGTTACCTGAACGAGTCCCCATCGTCACGCCTGCAAGCGGGGTGAAGCCCATTGATGTATCGATTGACTTACCGCCTTCGATTGCTGCGATACTTGCACCGTTTCCAAGGTGGCAGGAAATCAAGCGAAGGTGCTCAACCGGACGGCCTAACATTTCCGCTGCACGCTGGGAAACATATTTGTGTGAAGTACCATGGAAGCCGTACTTACGGATTCCATACTCTTTATAATAATTGTATGGAAGGCTGTACAAGAAAGAATTCTCAGGCATTGTCTGATGGAAAGCTGTATCGAACACAGCAACCGCAGGGACATTCGGAAGTACTTGCTGGAATGCACGGATACCAGTCAAGTTAGCTGGGTTGTGCAGTGGCGCAAGCTCTGATAGCTCTTCAATCTTTTGTAGAACCTCTTCTGTGATCAATACAGAATCACTGAACTCCTCACCCCCGTGAACAACACGGTGGCCGATTCCTTCGATTTCATCAAGAGACTGAATAATTCCCAAAGACGTTAATTTATCAAGAAGGATTTTTACCGCAACATCATGATTCGGGATATCATTAACTTCCTTGTTCTTTTCGCCATTAACAGAGATGGTGAAAATGGAATCCTTCAGACCGATCCTTTCAACGATCCCTTTGGTGATGACTTCTTCGCTAGGCATTTCGAACAATTGGAACTTAAGTGACGAACTCCCGGCATTGATTGCAATGATTTTAGACATTCTGTACCGCTCCTTTTATATAACAACCTGATTAAAATTACAGTAAAATAGTACACATTTATTGTGTGCCACTGGCCGCAATTATATCTCTCATTTTCCCATTTAAACACTGTCTTTTTCACATTTCAAGCAAAGCTTTTCCAAAAGGAAAATGAGTTTTTATTCAGATACTTCTAAGGATTAGAAAAAAATATTGACATGGTTTATATACCCGAAAAAATGAAAAGAACCGGAAAAGATCCGGTCCTAGTTATGGCTAGACTTATTGTCGGTAAACCATTGGTCGATTTTATTCAGCATCCTGTTAACGGCTGCTCCGTCCGAAAGCTTTGGAAGTTCGGCAAGGAGTGCCTGTTTTGGCGGCTTCACTTCTTCACCATTCTTTTGAAGAATAAGAATGCTTTTAGATGCCTGCTTATTTTTAAACAAAGACGCTGGAAGCTGCAATACTCCCTGGACAATCAGATGGTTTTTAATGAATTCATGAAGCATTGGGGCTTGTTCGCTCTCAAAAAGACCGTTTGGAATCATGAAAAACAAGTAGCCGCCTTCTTTTACATGATTCGTACTTTGCTCGATGAACATATGATGAGAATACGTATGGCCTTCTTTTGCTTTTACCTCATATTGCTCCGCGCGAAGATCATTAGGGTAGTAACCGACTGGAAGATCGCAAATGACGGCATCTGCTGGATCGACAAATAGTGGTTCAAGACTGTCCTGATTGAAAAATTCTACCGGATGCTTTTGTAAATTGGCATTGACGAAGGCCAGCCGGATCAGCAGGTCATCAATCTCGACACCGATTGAGTCAATTTCTTTGTCTGTCTGCTGGTTCAAAACCGTAGCCAGCAGGTTACCGGTTCCGACTGCAGGATCAAGCAGCCTGAATGACTTCTTGTCGACAAACTTATTGACCAGGTAGCCGATGAACATGCCGACAGAATCAGGTGTCATCTGATGATTCGGCTGCACATGCTCCTTCATGCCCTTCAAGATTGCAAGCTGGAAGCCCTTCCTGATTTCTTCTTTGCTAAAGGAATCAAGGTTGATTTCTTTGTATACTTTTTCAAGGCGCTTTTTGGCCACTTCATTCAATTCATCCTGGAGCACTGTACCCTGGAACATGTTCTCGCCGCTTTCGGCCAGCGCCTCCAAATATGTACATGACAACTCTTCTTTTAAAATATCCGCACTCGTATTGAACGCAGTAAATAATTGTTCGACCGGAGTTACACTCACTTTTCTTCCTCCTGATTTCAATGGATATTTATATATTTTAGCCCTGTTTTGCTTTGTGTACAAGGCATATGGCTGGAAAGGATCTGCACTGGATACAGGTACCTAAACTATTGCTGGGATTCTATCGGACACTTTCATTGTTCTTCGCACTCTGTTTGTCCGATAGAGCCCTGCTATCGGACACTTTCACTGTTCTTCGCACTCTGTTTGTCCGATAGAGCCTTGCTATCGGACACTTTCACTGTTCTCCGCACTCTGTTTGTCCCATAGAGCCTTGCTATCGGACACTTTCATTGTTCTTCGCACTCTGTTTGTCCGATAGAACCTTGCTATCGGACACTTTCACTGTTATCCGCACTCTGTTTGTCCGATAGAACCTTGCTATCGGACACTTTTACTGTTATCCGCACTCTGTTTGTCCGATAGAGCCTTCCTATCGGACACTTTCATTGTTCTTCGCACTCTCTTTGTCCGATAGGAATGATCCTCAAAGTAAAACAAGCCGCAGTATTTTCTGCGGCTTGTTCTCTAAGTTGTGTTTAGTTCGCTTGCTTTGCAGCTTCGATTGCTGCTTCGTAGTTAGGGTGGTCTGTTGCTTCGCTTACATACTCAACGTATGTGACTTTGTCGTTTGAGTCAACAACAAATACTGCGCGAGCTAGCAGGCGAAGTTCTTTGATTGCTACTCCGTAAGCTTCTCCGAAAGAAAGCTCGCGGTGGTCTGATAGTGTTTGGACTTTATCGATTCCAGCAGCTCCACACCAGCGCTTTTGCGCGAAAGGAAGGTCCACGCTGACTGTCAGGATTTTCACGTTGCCAAGGTTGGCAGTTTCTTCATTGAAACGGCGAGTCTGTGCATCACAAACTCCTGTGTCTAGTGAAGGAACAACGCTGATTAAACGTACTTGTCCTTTTGAATCTTGAAGAGTTACTTCAGAAAGATCGTTTGCAAGCACTTTGAAATCTGGTGCCTGGTCTCCTACCTTTACTTCATTTCCTAGCAATGTAACTGGGTTCCCCTTAAATGTAACAGATGCCATACCTGCTCATCCTCCTTGTCCATTATATGTACAGTGTTAATATATCTTTTAAAGAATTTTTTTGCAATTATTTTAAAACAAAGTCCATAATTGCATCGACCCTGCCAGTCTCTGACACAAGCAAACTGCCTCTTCAAGGTGAAAAGGCAGCATCGTCCTAAATATCAAGATCCGTCTTCGGTCCATTATAGTCATTTTGCTTTTGATCCTTGTTCTGGCTGCTATCCTGGCTGTTCTGATCCTTCTTAGACAACATTTGCTGGATTTTTTCCACTGCCTGAGGGGCAAGGTCTAGAATCTTCTCATACAAATGTGTATTTTCATCAAGATGAAGCATTTTTACACCCTTGGAGTTGACAATCAAGAAAGCAATTGGGGTGATTGACACGCCGCCCCCGCTACCTCCTCCGAATGGGTGCTGCGCTCCTCCGGATTGTCCACCAGACCCACCTGAGCCACCTGAACCTCCGGAACCTCCCTTCGAGCTTTCCAACACGAACTCACTTCCACCAGCTGCGAAACCGAAACCCACCTTAGAAACTGTCAGGATTACACTTCCATCCGGTGTTTCTACAGGGTCCCCAATGATTGTGTTGACATCAATCATTTCTTTCAAGCTTTCCATGGCAGTTGTCATTAATCCTTGAATTGGATGGTCGGACATTCCTGTTTCCTCCTTATTTTAGACAGAATTAGTATTTTCACCGGAAAGAGCGGATAATGGCTTTGATTTAAATTCGGGCCAGCCGCCTTTCCAATATTTAACCAGCTTTATTCCTGCTAAAATAGCATGCCCGACTCTGACTTGTATCATACATTTAAAGCTAGTAATTGAGACGGTTTGCTGGAAGCTTGGTGTAATCTTCATCACTGGCATATTTTTCATTTTCATATAGTTGCTTAATACCCCTATCAGTCCGCCTTTGACTGCCCAAAAGGCACCCGTTAAAACGGCTGTAGCCGCTGCATCCGATACACCCACCATCGTATGCCATTCTATATCCCTGATCGTCACCTTTTTTAAAAAATTCCGGATGATTTTATGGAATCCGGCAATATGGGTGATCAGCTGCTTGAAATCATGAAGGCTGCTGAGTAAATCATTTTTATCAACCTGAGTGGTTTTTTGTTGTTTCATATTTTCATCGGGCCCCGATTTAATTTTTTGCTCGGCCACGATTGTAGGAGAATCATCATCGATTTTTATGACCGGTACTTCGATCTTGAACTTGATCAATCCGCCCCAAGCTTTAATTGTCAGTTTAAAATGATCATTATCATTGCCATGGAAATAATCTAAAAAAATCTTAACTTTAGTAAAAAGAATTATAAGTACAAGCACCGTGAGAAGCAGTATGGAAAGCAGCACCCATTTCATCATCTCCACAACCTTTCAGCTTATTATTATCAACAAAAAGGCAAAAAAATAAACCTGCCGCAGCAGGTCCATTTTAACGTGGTTCATATATGACGGTTGTATCGGCGAACAGGTCATGCAGTCCCTGTTTCTTTTTTGTAAAAGCAACGACCACATACAAAACCATGATGGTCGCTGAAATGAAACGGCCAATCCATTCACGGAAAATAACAGTTCCCCAAGATAGCCCTTTGCCATCCAGCTCGACTACTTTCAAGCCAAAGACCATTTTTCCGAGCGTCTGACCGAGGAACTTTGTCATTAACACAAAATACAAATAGAAGACGACTGCAGTGGCAATGGCCACGGGTGAAAAAACACTGTCTTCGATCAACGATACATCCAGCGCCCGGAACACCGGATTGATGATCATCCGGTTGATGCTTCCGATTACCACCAAGTCAAGCAGATAGGCCCAAAAACGCGTCCAAAACCCGGCATAGAGACCGGAATATAAATGGTTCAAGGGTTCACTCTTTCCAGTTCCATAAACATCAGCTTCTGGATTGTCCTGACCTTTCGCTCGTACATAAGCGTCAGGGTCGAGCTCGCCCCGATCTTGTAACTTGCTAGTTTCAGACTGTTCTAATGGTGTGTCGGTTCCCATTTGAAGATCCGATCTGTTATCAGAGGTTGGGGAACTATCCATGCTTTCGATTCCATTTTTTGCTTGAGAGGATTCATTTTCCCGATCTTTAAAATCATCCGAATTCATTTCTTCCCCTCCTTATTCCGCATATAAGTACATGAGGCGTGGTGAATTAGGCTGGGACAATATCTTCATTAATCCTGCCATTTCTGCGTCTTTCCCCATGATTTTTTGTGCGCTCATGCTGAAAAACGAACCAAAGCCCATGCTTTCTGTGTATTTGACGACAGTAGCGTCCCCAAGTTTTTGATCCTTCCTGACACTGTCGATGACATCCTCAAGGTAACCAAATCCATCAATCAGTTTCAGCTGCTTTGCCTGACGTCCATCATAAATTCGGCCATCCGCAATTTCCTTGACACGTTCAACAGACAAACCGCGCCCTTCCGAAATGACTTTAACAAAGCCCTCATAAGAGTTGTCAATCATTGATTGGAGGATTTGTCGTTCATCATCAGTCATCGGTCTTGATGGGCTCATGATATCCTTGTATGGCCCGCTTTTGATTGTCGTGAATTCAACTCCATACTTTTCCGCAAGGCCAGCATAGTTCACTCCCTGCATGATGACACCCAGCGACCCGGTAAGCGTCTCAGGGCTTGCAAAGATTTTATCCGCAGGGGCAGACACATAATAACCACCAGACGCGGCCATAGACCCCATTGACACATAAACCGGTTTTTTCGTTTCCTTTTGGATTTCCTTGATCTTGTCATGGATTTGCGCACTTTCCACGACGCCGCCACCTGGCGAGTTCACTTGAAGGATAATCGCCTTAACATCGTCACTTTCTTTTACATAATCAAGTTGCTCCATGAATGCTTGATGGTTATAGAGCGGACTTTCGAAAAATGATTCAGCATCTCCTGTATCCTGGATCACTCCATTGATAGACAATACGGCTATTTTGCTCAGCATGTCACCTTCTTCGATAATTTCTTCCGCAAACATCTCTTCCGATACTGCAAACATATCTGTAAATGCATTTTCTGCGTCACTGAAAGCGAATGTCGACAGAAAATTAATAACTGTTGATGCAATGAATAATCCGACGGCTATTCCTAAAGCCGCCCACCTTTTACCATTCATCTTGAAGCCCCCTTATGAATTTCTCTTTACTTTCAAAACCTTATGAAAAAATGATAAACTGATGTCAATAACATTTATTTTAGCAAAAGTTTTTAAAAGTGGGTAAAAATATGGAAGAAAAAAGTAATGTTTGGAGGAATTGATAATGCCAGATCGCCGCAATATTTATTTTCACCATACGCCAGACACAAGCATGCTGGAAAAAGTTGAACCCCTCTATAAACTGGCACAACAGTATAATTTCAATATCATAAATGATCACCGTAACGCTAATATCATCGTCAGCGTTGGGGATGACGGTACATTCCTGCAGGCTGTCAGAAAAACAGGCTTCCGCGATGATTGCCTGTATGCCGGCATTTCGGTCACCGGTTCCTTGAATATGTACTGCGATTTCCATCTAGAAGATACAGATAAAATGATCGAAGCTATCACAAATTCACAAATCGAGGTCAGGCGCTACCCGACAATCGAGGTCACAATCGATGGAGATACAACATTTGGCTGCCTGAATGAGTTCAGCGTCCGTTCAGCGATCATCAAGGCTTTTGTAATGGATGTCTATATTGATGACAAGCATTTTGAAACCTTCCGTGGTGACGGCATGATCGTAGCAACCCCTACAGGAAGCACAGCTTACAATAAATCGGTCAACGGCGCAGTGGTCGACCCGCTGCTTCCTTGCATGCAGGTGAGCGAGCTTGCTTCAGTGAACAATAATGACTTCCGTACGCTTGGCTCTTCATTCATCCTTAGCGGTGACCGGAAGCTTACCTTCAAGGTTGCCCAGGACGGCAATGATTATCCAATCATGGGAATGGATAATGAAGCACTAAGCATCCAGCATGTCGAGAAATTCGACGTCAAGCTGAGCAATAAAATAATCAAGACAGTCAAACTTAAGGACAACTCCTTCTGGGAAAAAGTGAAGAGGACATTCCTTTAAAACGAAGGTTTTTAAGGCAAAAAAAAGCTCAGAGTGATCTCTGGGCTTTTTGATATGGGACTGGTTAACTATCAACAATACTATTGATCAAGTTTACTAAGATTGATTCTTTTCTGCGCCTGCCAGGTATTGACCAAGCTAGGAATTCCTGCTAATAAACTCACCATAAAGCTCTATATTACATATCTCCATTCACCTGTGAATATGGAGACCCAAGGAAAAATACAAGCTGTCCAACAAGTGCAAACCAAGTTGCAATCCAAGCAAACCTTATATTTTCCTTCATTTCACCACTCCCTTTCAGCTAACAAATCTGTTTTATAGAACCTAACTTGTTTTTACACATTTTTCCTATTTGTTCAAAAAGGAAGAGCCACGGAAATCCCGCAGCTCTCTTCTTTTACATAGGCAAACCTTTTTCTTTTTTCCACTTGACTGACAGTGCTGCGGCCATCTTTGTCCTTGATAAGGAATAGAGGATCAAAGCAGACCAGATAAAGGTAAAGGCCAGCAGATGGACTGCCGAGAATGTTTCGTGATAGACGAATACACCTAGGATGAGTGTCAAAGTTGGTGCGATATATTGCAGTATTCCTAGTGTTGCCAATGGGATCCTTTGAGCACCTTTTGCGAAAAACAGCAAAGGAACCGCCGTTGCCGCTCCTGCACCAGCCAGCAGCAAGGTAGTCGATAATGAACCAGCAAACAGTGAGTTCGTCCCCTTAATCATAAGGTAGCCAATGTAGATCGCTGCAAGCGGCATGACGACCAGTGTTTCGAGCGCGAGGCCGACAGCAGAATCTACCTTGATCAATTTCTTTGCCAATCCATAAAGGCCAAATGAAATGGCGAGTGATAGTGCAATCCACGGGAATTGGCCATAAGAAACCGTCATCACCAACACACCGATAGCCGCCAGCGCAAATGATAGATATTGAAGTAAGGAAAGACGTTCCTTCAAGAAAATTATTCCCAGCAGTACGCTTACCAGCGGATTGATATAATAACCTAGGCTTGCTTGAATCATCTGATCTGTATTGACAGCCCAGATATACATGAACCAGTTAATGCTGATTAGCATGGATGCCACAGAAAGGGCAGCTAATTGCTTTTTGTTCTGGGCCAGTCCGCGCAATGTCCCTGTGAAAAGTCCCCATTTCTTGTTAATGACTAAAATGCCAGCGATGAAGAAAAAAGACCAAAATACACGGTTTGCTAAAATTTCATCGGCATTTACATGATGCAATAGCTTCCAATAAACAGGAAGGATACCCCATAATATATACGAAAAAGCTGCGTACAGTACTCCAGCTTGTTGTTCAGTCCTTTTATCCATCGGGACAGCCTCCTAATCTTTCTAGACTCGAAATAATATCCATTATAAAGGTGGAAGTTACAGACTGACAATCTTTTTTTACGACCAATAACAGACAAATTATGCAGATCTGGCTTTTACTCGTCCTCTGTTGCGACGATTGGGTAGCGCTTTTTTTCGGTCCTGCGTCTTTTTGTGTCTCCATAAGCGCGCTGGATGGCGCTTTCTTCTCGTCCGGCGCCTTTTGGTGTCCCCATAATCCCAATGGATGACGCATCTTTTTGATTCAGCGCCTTTTGGTGTCTCCATAAGGTGGATGGATGACGCTTTTTTCGGGCCCTCCGTCTCTTCGCGTCTCCATAAGCGCTATGGGTGGCGTTTTTTTCTGATCTACGCTTTTTGGTGTCTCCATAAGCACTATGGATTTCGCTTTCTTTCGACGCTGCGTCTTTTTACGCCTCCCTTTAGGCGATGGTTGTCACTTTTTTTGAATATGTAATGGTGCAAAAAAAATAACCCACCCAGGGTTATTTCTCTTGTCGTGGTTTAAGTTTGAAGTTATAACCAAATGTCTCTTCAGCAGAGGAAATTTTATAGCCGAATCCTGGTTTGTAATCCAGGTATATTTTATTAGGCAGTGATTCCAGAGATTTTTTCGGCACGAAGAAGTGAATGCCGCTTTCTGTGATGACTTCATCTTCAGGCTGCTTCTCTTCTACTTGCAGCTGGATGTCTGTTGCGATCGAACATGTCCCAACAAATTCTGCCAGAATTCTGATTCCTTCACTTTCGCCGAATTGAACCTTACTTAGCTCTTCCAATGCAGCGTCCCTTATTTCGATTTCCATAGATGATCACCCTTTCTATTTTAAAATATACCCAAGTTTTCTTCTTCAACGCATTCTTTGATTTTCGCATAATTAAAAACAAAAGGCAGACACAATGGCCTGCCTTTTGTTTTTACTATTTATTTTGCGCCTTCCAATTCCTTCTTGCGTAATTCGATGCGGCGAATTTTACCGGAAGTGGTTTTAGGGAGTTCTTCCAGGAACTCGATCTTCCTTGGGTACTTATATGGTGCTGTCAAATCCTTCACATGCTGCTGCAGTTCAGCCACTAGATTCTCCTGATCAGGACTGACGCCGTCACGCAGGACAACAAAGGCCTTGACGATATGTCCGCGGATTTCGTCCGGTGATGCGACGACAGCACATTCTTTTACATAAGGATGTTTGACAAGTGCATCCTCGACTTCGAAAGGCCCGATCGTATAACCAGAGCTGATGATGATGTCATCGCCGCGTCCCTCAAACCAGAAGTAGCCTTCTTCATCTTTGCTGGCTTTGTCTCCCGTTACGTAATAATCCCCACGGAACTGCATGGCTGTCCGCTCTGGATCTTTGTAATAGTTCTTGAACAATGCCGGCGTATCAACATGGACAGCGATATCTCCTACTTCGCCAGGAGCACAAGGCTCTCCATTTTCATTGATTATCTCGACAGTGTTCCCTGGTGTCGGCTTGCCCATGGATCCCGGCCTTAATTCCATTCCTTTTGTTACACCGACAAGCAGAGTGTTTTCCGTCTGTCCATATCCATCGCGCACCTCAACATTGAAATGCTTTTTAAATGTATCGATTACTTCACGATTTAACGGTTCTCCCGCAGAAACAGCACTGTGCAGGCCTGGGAGATTATAATCACTTAAGTTTTCCACCTTCGCCATCAGACGGTATTCCGTCGGTGTACAACAAAGGACATTCACATTATATTTTTGTAAAAGTGACAAGTATTTTTGCGGCTCGAATTTTCCCTGGTAAACCAGGCCGGTAGCCCCTGTACCCATAACGGATAAAAATGGGCTCCAGATCCATTTTTGCCAGCCAGGACCTGCAGTGGCCCAGACAGTGTCCCCATCTTCGATTCCAAGCCAGTTTGTCGCCGCTGTGCGAAGATGCGCATATGCCCATCCGTGCGTATGGACGACTCCTTTTGGATTGCCAGTCGTGCCGGAAGTATAGCTGAGGAAGGCCATATCATCACGCTGTGTATCTGCGAGCTGAAGCTCCTCTGATGCCGATTTCATTTCTTCATCAAGATGGATCCAACCTTCTTTTTCGTCTCCAATCACGAACTTCGGCAGATTATCAGCTTCTTCGATTCCAGCGAATTCTTTTGTAAAAGGAGCATAGCTGACAATCGCTTTTACATCACCATGGTTAATTCGATATTGGAAATCCTTCGTTCTTAACATTTCCGAACTAGGAATGACGACCAACCCCATTTTCAACGATGCAATGTACACCTGGTAGGCCTCAATCAATCTTGGCACAACGATGAGTACGACATCTCCCTGCTGCAAGCCATGCTTCAAGAAAACGTTTCCAATCTTATTCGCATTATTTAGAAGTTCCTGGTATGTAATCTCTTTTGTACTGCCCGCCTCATTTTCCCAGATGATCGCTTTTCTTTCCGGATCCTGAGCGTAACGCTCCATTTCAGACACAAGATTATACTGTTGCGGCGCAATCAATTGTTCTCTATTCATACTCTTCCCCCTCATAAATTTTTTAGGCTGCTAAGCCTGTCTATCCCCACTTCCTATTATACAAAATTATTTAAAAATTTAAAATTATATGATAACACTTTTTTAATATAATATTTTTCTGCTGCATAAAAAAAGAGCAGGGCATCTGCCCCGCTCCTTGTAGCCATATTATTCATTTGTTAATTAGCGAGAGAATCCGCCACCAAGTTGTTGTTCAGCCATTTGAACCAAACGCTTAGTGATCTCTCCTCCTACAGAACCGTTAGCGCGAGAAGTAGTTTCTCCGCCTAGCTGTACACCAAATTCAGAAGCGATTTCGTACTTCATTTGATCAAGAGCTTGTGATACTCCAGGTACTAGAAGTTGATTTGAGCTGTTGTTGTTTGCCATGTGTTTCACCTCCTTGTGAGTATAGAATGTGTAGAAACACATGGCTTAATTCAAAACTTTAATTGGTAATTGTTCACAAATTTTTCATTTTTAAAATAGATCATCCATGGAATCATCTTCACGCTCGGAAGCCGGTTTGAGAATGATCCTTTCTGTTCCTTCGACCGCCTTCTGGATCATTTCCTCAAAGTCGAAAAAGCTCTCATAGTTTTGGACCTTATCCAGTTTCGGCTTTGTTTTGGGAGATGAAGGAACAAAAACGGTACAGCAATCCTCATATGGACGGATGGAAATATCATGGGTATCGATTTCATGGGCAATGTCCATGATCTCCAGCTTGTCCATTGTTATCAATGGGCGAATGACTGGCGTTGTTGTTACTTCATTGATGGCATACATGCTTTCTAGCGTCTGGCTGGCCACCTGCCCCAGGCTTTCACCGGTGATAATCGCAAGGCCGCCCTGCTTCTCCCTGATGGCATCTGTTATGCGCAGCATCAGCCTTCTTGTCGTTGTCATCGTATAGTTTTCCGGAATTTGCTTATGGATGGCCTGCTGGATTTCTGTGAATGGCACAATATGAAGCGCAAAATGGCCATTAACCTCGGCAAGCTTTTCAGAGAGGTCGATTACCTTCTGCTTGGCGCGTTCGCTTGTAAAAGGCGGACTGAAAAAATGGACACCTTCCACTTCGAGTCCTCTTTTCATCGTCAGATAGCCAGCAACAGGGCTGTCAATCCCGCCTGATAGCATTAGCATTCCTTTTCCACCCGATGCAGCAGGAAGCCCCCCGGCACCCTTGATCGTTTCGGCAGAAATATAGGCAGCTTCTTTCCTGATCTCTATCTGGAGATTTATATCAGGCTTCCGTACATCTACTTTCAGACCTTCCACCTTTCTTAAAATATGGCCGCCAAATTCTGAATTGATTCCATTCGTATCCAACTCAAAGGTCTTGTCGGAACGTTTAGCGGTTATTTTAAAGGTCTGGCCAGGCTCATGGATTTTCCTGAAAAGCTCTAGCGCTGCATCTTTCATTTTTTCGAGATCTTTCTCGACTTTCATTGCCGGGCTGAAGGATTGGATTCCGAAGATTCCTTTCAGCTTCTCTCCAACCCCATCGCTATCTTCACCATTCAGAAGGATGAACATGCGATCACGCTCTGCCTTGATGGTAGCATCCGGATAGTCGCTTAATGCCCTTTTGATATTTTTTCTTAGACGGTCGATGAATTTATTCCTGTTTCTTCCCTTAGTCGATATTTCTCCATACCGAACCAAAATGCGGTCATACATCATTTCTTTACTACCTCGCTTAAATGTTTTACTGTATCTGCAATTGCCTTTGCGGCTATTTCTGCTTCTTCTACTGTATTGCTGAATGTCAGGCTGACCCTGATCGCGCTTTCCGCTTCGTCCTGAGGAACTCCCATTGCCAGCAATGTTTTGCTCGCAGCCTTCTTTTTGGATGAGCAAGCACTGGTGGTCGATACATATATATTTTTTCCTTCCAGCGCATGCACGAAAGTTTCCGCCTTCAATCCTTTAATTGAAAAATTCAGGATATGGGGTGCTTGATTTTCTTTTGGAGTGTGAATGGTTAATTCCTTTATTTGGCTGATGCCATTTCTTAATCTTTCCATAGCTGCTGCCATTTGATTCAGCTTTTCTTTTCTCTGTTCAAGCGTCATCCTCAGTGCCTTAGCCATCGCAACCATTCCTGCTACATTTTCTGTTCCGCTGCGCTGCTTCCATTCCTGATTCCCGCCGGAGAATAATGGAGACAAAGTAACACCTTCTTTGATGAACAATGCACCAGTCCCTTTAAGTCCGTGGAATTTATGGCCCGAAATGGTAGCCATGTGGATCCCGGCTTCATAAAAGTTTAACGGCACCTTCCCTACTCCCTGAACATAGTCAACATGGAAAAACGCTTTAGGATAATTTTTAAGAAGTTTTCCAATTTCCTTTACTGGCTGAATCGTGCCGACTTCATTATTAACATGGATCACGGACACCAGGATGGTATCATCACGCATTTCTTTCTCTATCATATCCGTGCTGATGAAGCCATTAGCATCCGGTTTTACATAGGTTATTTCATAGCCTAGCGATTCAAGCTGCACCATGGCATTGTGGATTGAAGCATGCTCAATCCCGCTCGTAATGATATGCCTGCCTCTTTCCCTGTGAGCCAAAGCGATCCCTTTTATGGCAAGATTATTGCTTTCTGTTCCTCCAGATGTGAACAGGATTTCCGTTTCTTTTACATTCAGGAGCTTTGCCACCTGGGAACGTGCTTGTTGAAGCAGCTTTTCTGCCTGGCCGCCGATTTTATGAAGAGAGGAAGGATTGCCGAAAAATTCCTCTGATACCTTTAAAAATGAATCCAATACTTCTTTATAGGGTTTGGTTGTGGCACTGTTGTCTAAATAAATCATCATATCCCCCTGTCGTTCATGCTAACTAAAAATCTTATCATAAGAAATAATCAATGAAAAATCATTAATGATATTTTGTAGTATGCCCTGAGTCACCTATCTGCCAAAAAAACAGGTCTCCATTTCGGAGACCCATGTTTTACATTACTCTTTTTCAGATAACATTTGCTCAATTCTTTTCAGAGCACCAGGATCCACTTCCTCAATCGCAGTGGCCGCCTGTTCAAGTGCATCACGATAATCGTAATTGCGGAAATGCTCTTCTGCTTCTCGTAGCCCGCGGTCAACCGAAGGATAGCGGCTTCGATACCTGTTTCCATATTGGATGACCCGCTCGGCCAGCATAACGGTCTCGACGATTTCTTCAGTCGCCGCTTCCAGCTTATCAACTGTCAGCACAGAAATTTCAAGGTACTGCTGGAGAACAGGAATATCAAGCGGTTTTTCCTCAAGCTTTTCATTGACTTGTTTAATGCTTTCATTGGCATCTTCAAGAAGGTATTTGTAGTCCTGAGACAAACCAGGCATATTGCTTTTGGAAACGGTGCGGATCAGTTCTGAAATCTTTTTCGACAGATCCCTTACCTTTTCCCTGGCCAGTATTTCATCCTTCCTGAGGGCACTCAACTTTTCCATCAATACTTTTTGCTCTTCGACTAGTTGATCAAGCTGCTCTTTCGCTTCTTCAAGCTCCTGTTTGATCAAGCTTTGCGCTGTATCATTTTCAGTGATTCTGTGGTCGATCAGCTCAAACCGCTTTAGAAGGCCTTTGAGCTGCTGCTCGACGTTTGTCTGTGCCGAGAGTTCTTTATCATTAAGGTGATAGCTCTCCTGGATATGCTTTGTCTCTTCTTTGAGCGTCTTGCTTTCTGTTATCGCTTTTACCAGGATTTCCTTCGCCTCATGCTCAGTCTGCGTAATATATTGCTTAGCCATTACTTCCTCTTCAAGGAGGTCGAATAGCTTCTCAACACGTTCCTTTAACCCCTGAATACCCTGTTCAGCAATTTCGACATCGCCTTTTTCCAGAGAGGCCATACAATCCGTCAATTCTTTATTGATTGCCTCAACTTCTTGAGTAGCGTTCAGATGGTCAAGAACATAGCCTTGCGCAGTCATTTCTCTGACTCCATCTTTTAGCTCGCTGACCTGGGTTGGGATGGCCGATTGGCAATCATGCAACAGCGCTGGAATGTACTCCATTTTCCTGGATACTTCTTCAAGCATTGCCTGGATGGATAGCACCGTTTCCCTTGCTTCAAGGTAGTTGCCGTTTTCCGTTTTCTCATCAAAATCAAGGAATTTAGCCTGGATGTTTTCCAGCATCTCTTCTAGACTCGCCTCTGCGCTTCCGAAGCTGTGGCGATGTGAAAGAAGATTTTTCTTGTTTTCTCTGTATTGTTCCTTCAGGCCATCGATTTCTTCGCGGTTCTTTTCTTCACTTCCGACAAGCTCATTCAGTTCACCGAGGATCTTTTTGATCTTATCTTCCGTTTCCGTCAGCTTGCGGTCAATGACTGCCAGAGATTCCTTCGCCTTTTTGAACCTGTATTTATCGATATATTCTTCCGCGTCGAACAGATAATCCTCGATGCCCGGCAGCTTGGATGTCACAAGTTCATCCCACTCCTGGCGCCAGCGTTCGAAAAGCTCCTCTGTCTGGCCCGTCATGTTCAGCTGTTTTACCTTTGACATCTCATCCAGTACCGGCCGGTTCATGATATCGATTTTCCAGGATTCGTACCGGTCGACCTCACTGTAATACTTTCGTTTCATAAAGTATCCGATTAAAAAAAGTATTAGTAATAAAATAATTCCGCCAATTATGTACTCCATTGTTATCCCCCTGGCCTCACAAATTCCAAGTTCTGAATCCTTCTATATAAAATGAATGGATAAATGCGTGTATAATGTATTTATATTACCATGTAAACGACAATTTTTGACTATTAAATTCATATTTTTTGTTGAAATTATCCGAATTAAGCCGATTTAACTTGAAATCTTGCTTAATATCTCACGATAGGAGGCCTGGAGTCATGAAAGATGGCCACGTCCACACGTCTTTTTGCCCTCATGGCACAAAAGATTCATTAGATGACTATATACAGAGAGCATTGCAGCTTGGCTACACGGAAATTACCTTCGCCGAGCATGCCCCTTTGCCAGAAGGATTCATAGACCCTACACCGATGAAGGACAGCGCAATGCGGTATGAGGATTTGGAATCATACTTTCAAAGTATCGAAAAAGCAAAGGGAAGATACAGCGGGAAAATAAAAATCAATACTGGTTTTGAGATTGATTTTATCGAAGGATACGAGATTCAAACGGCCAATTTCCTCAACGAATTCGGACCAAGGCTAGATGATGCCGTTTTATCGGTCCATTTTTTGAAAAATCCTGCTGGAAAATACGATTGCCTTGATTACAGTCCGGACAAATTTGGGGAAATGGTGAAAGAATACGGATCTGCAGAAAATATCCATCAACACTACTATCAAACCGTATTGAAATCCATTCGTACTGATTTGGGTCCATATAAACCAAAACGTATCGGACATTTAACCCTCGCGAATAAATTTCGCTTAAAATATCCAGTCGCACAGGAATGTACTGATGAAATTATTGAAATCCTGGAAACCGTTGCGAAGCATGGCTATGAGCTGGATTATAACGGAGCGGGTACGGCAAAACCGTTATGCCGTGAGCCATATCCGCCAGATTGGGTAATCAGAGAGGCTAAAAAGCTAGGGATCAGGCTTGTGTACGGATCGGATGCGCACCAGGCGAAGGAATTGGGACAGGGACTTGATAGGATGGAGACAAAAAAATAAGGAAGCCGGCGTAATACCGGTTTCCTATATGTTGATCAGCATTTTCCCCTGAACTTGATGCCCTGTACAAAGGGTTCCCTTGATCCATTGGGAGACCTCATGGCTATACTTATCAGCAAAGTATTTTTCATGTGGCTGCACGTGCAGAACCTCTGTCACATAATGGGTGTTCAAGAACGGCATCGACAACAGCCCTTTTAACTGTAAAATGCTGAACTGGATGGAATGCTTCTTGAATTCTCCGTTCTCCATCCCTGTTTCAAGCACTTTTTTAAACATATAGCGTTCTTTAACGTGGTAGGTGGACATAATTTCCCTGACAATCTGGGAATCAATCGTCATCTCCCTTAAAATGAATCTTGTCAATTGGGTGTTCTGGCATTGGTATCTCAAAACATTGTCTGCCATTGCATTCAGGGAAAACTCCGCACCGCATTCCAGCAGTGAAAACCCTTTTTCCAATTCTTCAAGATAGCTTTCGAAAAAAACGGTGAAACATTTTTCGAGGAGTCCATTCTTATTCCGGAAGTAATATGAGATATTCGCTGCATTCACGTCTGCCTTTGCTGCAATATCCCTTACTGATGTCCCATTGAACCCCTTCGTATTGAATAAGTAGATGGCCGCATCAATAATCGCAGCTTTTGAATTTTTTCTCATTTCTCCGCCCCTCACTTTCCGCAATTAACCTTACTGTTTACCTTTCTGGAAATGATTTAAATTTCCTTTATAAAAAGCTCGACAAAGTCTCCATTGTTTCGCCGATTTTTGATACAATGTAGATTAAAACTTCATGAATGAGGGGGAAAAACTGTGTTTAAAGTCGAAACATACAGCGACAGCCGTGAAAAAAATTACGATTTATTGATCAAGCAGCTTAAAGCTCTGCTAGAGGATGAAAAAAATGCGATTGCGAATTTCAGCAACGCTTCGGCTTTATTGAACCAATTTCTCGATCGCGTCAACTGGGTCGGCTTTTATCTGATGGAGGATGGAGAGCTTGTCCTAGGACCATTCCAGGGCCTTCCAGCCTGCGTAAGAATCCCGCTCGGCAGAGGAGTTTGCGGAACAGCTGCTTCGAAACAGGAAACATTGAGAGTTGAAGATGTCCATGCCTTCCCTGGGCACATCGCATGTGATGCCGCTTCACAATCAGAAATCGTCGTTCCAATGATTAAAGACGGACAAGTCATCGGCGTCCTTGATATTGATTCACCGGAAAAAAACCGCTTTGATGAGCTGGATCAGCAAAAACTCGAGGAATACGTTAAAGTTCTCTTACAATATATAAACTAGTTTTTTGCATAGATCATAGAGAAACCCTCCCGTCTTCCGGGAGGGTTTTGTTAAGAAATTAAATTGATCCTGATTCCATGGTACTTTCTTTCCTGACAGCCTCGAATGCTGCCTCCAGATCATCTCTGATATCCTGCCATGCTTCCAATCCGACTGAAAGCCTGAGCATATTGTCTTTGATCCCCATTTTTTCTCTTGCTTCTTGCGGCACTACCGCATGAGTCATGGTCGCTGGGTGCTGGATCAATGTTTCTGCATCCCCAAGGCTAACCGCAATTTTAATCAGTTTCAGCTTGTTGATGAAGGCCTGTGCTTCCTTTTGGCCTCCCTTGATATTGAAGGAAATAAGGCCTCCCGGCTTGCGCATTTGCTTTTTGGCGATGGCATAATCAGGATGCTTGGGATCGCCAGGGAAAATGACTTCTTCAACCGCTGGATGGCCAGAAAGATATTCTGCCAACTTTTCAGCATTGTCACAATGACGGTCCATCCTTACTGGCAATGTTTTCAGGCCGCGAAGCAATAACCATGCATCAAAAGGAGAGATGACGCCGCCAATGTCCTTTTGGGTCGTCATAGCGATTTTTTGCATGATTTCCTTTGGTCCGACAGCTAAACCTGCTATGACATCACCATGTCCGCAAATATACTTCGTTGCGCTGTGAATGACAAAATCACATCCAAGCTCAAGAGGATTCTGCAGATAAGGCGAGCTGAATGTGTTATCAACAACTACCGGAATCCCTTTTTCCCTCGCTACATCCGCTACCATTTCCAAGTCTACAAGTCTCATTGTTGGGTTAATCGGTGTCTCGATATAGATGACTCTTGTCTCTGGGGTAATGGCAGCCAATACTTCTTCTCTCGTCGACATCATCGAGAAATCGTGGTTGATCTCATATTTTTCTTTCATGAGCTGCAGAAGTCCGAACGTACAACCATACACTCCCTGCGAACAAAGAATATGGTCGCCCGTCCGTGTGAGTGCTACTAGTATCGCAGAGACAGCAGCCATCCCTGATGCGAACGCAAGGGCTTTTTCCCCTTTTTCAATCGTAGCCATTCTTTCTTCAAGCATCGCCACTGTAGGATTGCCCAGACGTGAATAGATGAATCCTTCCTCTTCTCCTGCAAAGCGCCTTTCACCCTGTTCAGCAGTTTCGAAAGTGAACGTACTAGTTTGAAATAATGGAGGCGCAAGACTACCCCTGAATTCGTCCGATTTATATCCGGAATGGATTACTTCTGTTTCGAATCTCTTCTCTCCCATTATGATTCCTCCTATAAGTTCTGTAAACGCTTACAAAATACCCCCATAATCAGGATATGACATTTACCCCTTTATTGAAAGTAATTTCTCTCACACCTTGACAAAAAGTCCTGTGGTCTGCTAAAAGAAAAAAGCACTCATTCCTGAGTGCCACTAAAGTCTAAATTGTCTTCATTCTGGACGACTACTTTATTTTTACCTGATCCTTTTGCAACGTATAAAGCCTGGTCTGCCCTTTTGAACACAGTCTTGGTTGTGTCCTCCTGTCCCCTGATCCATGTGGATACACCGCATGAAACCGTGACATTCGGATTTGTATTCTTCTCAACTTTATCAACCAGCCTATTCGCAATCCTCACACCGGTCTCAAGCGGGGCTCCTGGCAAGTAAATCGCCAGCTCCTCTCCTCCCCATCTCGCACCAATGTCTGTTCCGCGGATATTATTGACAATCTGTCGAGCCAGCTGAATGAGTACTTCGTCTCCAATCTGATGGCCATACTGATCATTGACACTTTTAAAATTATCAATATCAATTAATATAAAGGTTCCCTGCTGGTCTTCCAGCATGGAAAGATTCATCTTTTCATCCAAATATCCACGAGAATATAGCTTCGTCAAATGATCGGTCACGACCATTTTCTCCAGCTCTTCCCGAAGCATTGAATTTGTGAAAGCCAGAGTGGAATGATGGATAAGAGACTGAAGCAGCTTGAATGTATCAAACGCAAAGTGATAAGGCTCTTCATGCATGACAAGCGCAAATCCTTTTAATTCTCCGCTTTGGATCATCGGCACACCCATGATCGAGTGGAAGTGCAGGGGAGAGTCTTCGCGATCAGCTGAGATATCTCCGAGGAACAGCGGCTCCATATCCTGCCTGACCCGTTTGGCGACCCTTAAAATATAGTTGGACGCATCCTTCGAAAAGAAAAAGCTGGTGCTTCCTTGGAGGACCGAGTAGTCATCATGCTCTTCGTCAAGCATAATGAATCCGACTTCCTGGGCATTAAAGGACTTAATGATTTGTCCGCAGATAAATTTCATCGTATCTGTCAACCGCAAACTTGTATTCAACTGATGGGAAGTTTCATTGATCAGCTGCAAATCGGCAATCAATTTCCTGGATTGCTCATAAAGCTTGGCATTTTCAAGCGCACTCCCTGCAGTATTGGCGAGCAGCTTGATAAACTCTACTTCGTTTTGCGGGAAAACCTGTGAGTTAGGAGCAATGACTTGCAAAACACCATAAACACCCTGTTTTCCTTTTAAAGGTGCGTACATGATAGAATTTTTTTCGATGACAGAATCCTCGAACTGAATCTGTCCGCTTACATAGGATTGCATAGCAGTCAGGTTATCGCTGTCGTATTCAAGGTCTCTGACCGGTAATCCATCGTACCCCTTATGGTCATGGGACAACAGCAGGTAATAAGTAAAGGATGGATATACGTCCCTAAGGGTTGAAATGATTTCACCCAGCACGGCATCCATATCCATGGTTGAATGGAATTTCTTCGTTACCCTGAATAATTGCTTATACCGTTTTTCTTCCTCTAATGTTTCCGCCAGGCTACGCACTTTCTGAATGAACACATTGCATTCAAATGATAGCTTATTGAGGAAGCGGTCTGACAATCGGTTTAGGATATCACTGTTCATTTGGAAGCCAAACAAGCCCTTTGGTTTTTCATTATCCTTCAAAACGAGCAGCAATTCATGCTGGGGCATGGATTCCGGATATTTAATGAAGGTATACGGTTTAGCTGCAAATTCATTCACAAGGCAGTGAGGAAAATTTTCCAAAACCCCGTCATCAGTCGATAGACGGCTTGTAGCCTCCAAGAACATTCCTTGATTCCATTCCTGGCAGCTGTAAAAGTCGACCTCATGTGCTTTCAGAAGTTCTTTTAAAATAGCCATCATTTTCGAGAGAACCTCGGAGGAAGAAAAAGAGAAGCTGCCAGTGCTGATCAAATCGAAAAATTTGCTTTTCAGTTCCAATATAATTTCCCGTTCTAATAATTCTTCCATATATATCACCTGTTTTAAAATCACTTAAAAGCGATTTGTAAGTAGCTGTTTTGACAGGCAGCAGCCTGAATAAAACGAACATGATTTATCACGTGGCAAGGTAATATCCAAATATTTGAAAAATAAAACAATTACTATTCATTATACCATAGACCTAGTAAATTCGTATGATATAAAAGACAAACTTTTTTGCAAAGAAAGCTAGATAGTATAGAATTGAATTTTTTATATACCCTTGACTTTTCCCGAACAAAAATTATATAATACTCTTTGTGTAAAATATCGCAGCCTATGTGGTCTACATTATGTATGTATTTTGTTCCTCAAACCGTGTTTGATGGTGTATCTCGTAACCCGCTGCTGCTAGGGCGAAGGTACATGAAAACAAAATACCCATAAATGTTCAATCACAATCTGTTTTTATTTTACAAAATAAAAACTAAGGAGGAGTCATTCATGGCTCGTTATACCGGCCCAAGCTGGAAACTATCCCGCCGTCTTGGAATTTCACTAAGCGGTACAGGTAAAGAATTAGAAAAACGCCCTTACGCACCAGGTCCTCATGGTCCTAACCAGCGTAAAAAGCTATCCGAATACGGATTACAACTTCAAGAGAAGCAAAAGCTTCGTCACATGTACGGAGTTACTGAGCGCCAGTTCCGTAACTTGTTCGACAAAGCAGGCAAAATGCCTGGTAAGCACGGCGAAAACTTCATGATTCTTCTTGAAGCACGCCTTGACAACGTTGTTTACCGTCTTGGTCTTGCTCGCACTCGTCGTGCAGCTCGCCAGTTAGTAAACCACGGCCACATCATGGTTGATGGCGCACGCGTAGATATCCCATCTTACCGCGTAGCTCCTGGCCAGACAATCACACTTCGTGAAAAGTCTCGTAACCTTGACGTAGTTAAAGAAGCAATCGAAGTAAACAACTTCGTACCTGACTTCTTGACTTTCGATGCAGACAAGCTAGAAGGAACTTTCACTCGCATGCCTGAGCGTTCAGAACTTCCAGCTGAAATCAACGAAGCTCTTATCGTTGAATTCTACTCTCGTTAATAGAGTGCTTAAAGGACCCCAGCCGATTTGGCTGGGGTTTTGGTTTGTTCTCTTTCTTATTACCTGGGCTTCCTGCAATTGACCTCTGTTTTTCAAGTTGGTCGATATAATCGAAAATGTGGTCGATATATTTGAAAATCCGCTGATATATTCGAAAATATGGTCGATATATTGAAAAATCCGCTGATATATTCGAAAATGTTGTCGATAAAGCTAAAATCAGGTGTCAAATTGATAAAAGAAACAGCCACCTGGGTTCCAGGATGGCTGTTTCTTCATCTATATAAGCTGTTTCCCACATCAATCTCTAGTACTTAATCATAAAGTACTTCTTCTTGCCGCGGCGGACGATGGTGAACTGTCCCTCGATCTTGTCTGCATCACTAAGAACATATGCAGTATCGGTTACACGCTCTCCGTTCAGGGAGACAGCGCCGTTTGATACATCTTCACGTGCCTGGCGCTTGGATGGTGAGATTTTTGCTGCAACGAGCAAGTCGACTAACCCTTGTTCCTCTTCCCCTTCTACTGTAAAAGAAGGAACGTCCTTGAAGCCTTGTTTGATTTCATCAGCGCTCAGGTTTTTTATGTCACCGCTGAAAAGTGCTGCTGAGATTCTGATTGCCTGCTGAAGGGATTCTTCACCATGGATCATGCGTGTCATTTCTTCAGCAAGGGCTTTTTGAGCCTTGCGCAGATGTGGTTCTTCCTCAACCGCTTTTTCAAGCGCTTCGATTTCTTCTTTTTCTAAGAAAGTGAAGAACTTCAAGTATTTCACAACATCTGCATCAGCTGTGTTGATCCAGAACTGGTAGAACTCGTATGGAGACGTCTTTTCCGGGTCGAGCCATACAGCGCCGCTTTCTGACTTCCCGAATTTCGTTCCGTCCGCCTTCGTGACAAGCGGGATTGTCATGCCAAAAGCCTTGGAACCTTCCGCAGACATTTTACGGATTAATTCGAGACCTGTTGTAATATTGCCCCACTGGTCACTTCCGCCAATCTGGAGCTTGCAATCATGCTTCTCATATAAATGGAAGAAATCCATTGCTTGCAGGATTGTGTATGTGAATTCTGTGAACGAAATACCTGTGTCAAGCCTTGAAGCGATTGTATCCTTGGCAAGCATGTAATTCACACCCACATGCTTACCGAAGTCACGAAGGAATGTAACGACATCCATGGAACCGGCCCAGTCGTAGTTGTTGACCATCAGCGCACCGTTTTCACCTTCCACGCTGAAAATTTGCTCCAACTGCTTTCTGATTCCGTCAACATTCAGCTGTACCTGTTCGAGAGTTTGAAGCTTGCGTTCCTCACTCTTTCCGCTTGGGTCACCAATCAGTCCAGTCGCGCCTCCGACTAGAACGATCGGACGATGACCTGCATTCTGGAAGCGTCGCAATGTCAAAAACGGAAGAAGATGACCAATATGCATGCTATCCGCTGTAGGATCGACACCACAGTATAGTGAAATTTTCTCCTTCGAAAGCAGGTCCTTCATTCCCTCTTCATCTGTTTGCTGGTAAATAATCCCGCGCCATTCGAGATCCTTAAGTAATTCCATTTCTTCTTCCTCCATTCAAAAAATATATTTCGTAACCGGATTTTTGCGATAAATAAAAAACGCCCCTGCAATAAATGCAGGGGCGCTGTATGCGCGGTACCACCCGGCTTGAAAACAAAATAAAAAAATGTCTTCCACTCAAATAAAATAACGGTTAAACCGGCCGCGGCTACTATATACTCAATTCACAGCGGCGCTCGGGGAGGTAATTCATCCTTCTGTTTGTACCGGCTCACAGCACCCGCCGGCTTTCTGAAACATTGACAGAAGCACTACTGATTCCCTTCACAGCTTTTTGCTATAAAGTTAATAAAGCATTTTTACCATAAAGCGATATAAATTGTCAAATTCGACATAAATTTTCAGAAAAATTCACATTAACATCTATTCGACAGCCTGTTTATGCTATAATGTATGTGATTTTAGGGGGAATGATATGAATGCATGAAGGAAAACAGGCTTGGAAAGAGAAGCTTAAATCCTTTGGTGCTTTTTTTACGAATAAAAAGACCGTAAAAGGAGCCAGGATTACTTATTCGGTTGTCTGGAACATGCTGTTGTTATTGATCATTGTATTGGTTCTCGGCGGTGGTTTCGCCGCAGGTGCAGGTGCAGGCTACTTCGCATCCCTTGTCAAAGATGAACAAATCCGACCTTATGAAAACATGAGGAAAGATATATACAACTATGAAGAAACCTCGGATTTATATTTTGATAATGATGTTTATCTTGGCAAGCTCCGAACGGACCTCTATCGTGAGGAAGTCAAGCTTGATGATATGTCGAAGCATTTAGTAAATGCTGTAGTCGCAACTGAAGATGAGTATTTTTACGAGCATGATGGTGTTGTACCAAAAGCAATCATGCGTGCCCTTTTCCAGGAGGTCACAAACTCAGCAACATCCTCCGGGGGAAGTACACTGACACAGCAGCTCATCAAGAACCAAATCCTGACGAATGAAGTTTCCTTCGAGCGAAAAGCGAAAGAAATCCTGCTCGCACTTCGTCTCGAGAAATTTTTCGATAAAAAGGAAATCCTTGAAGCCTATCTGAATGTCGCTACATTCGGTCGAAACGCAAATGGCAGTAACATCGCCGGTGTCCAGGCCGCAGCAAAGGGAATTTTCGGAAAAGATGCGAAGGACCTGTCACTGCCTCAGGCAGCTTTCATTGCCGGACTTCCGCAGAGTCCATTCGGCTATACACCCTTCAGCAGCGACCACGGCAAGTTGAAGGATCCTGCAGGACTTGAGCCTGGCCTATCAAGATACAAAACGGTCATTTCAAGAATGCACGGAGCAGGCTTCATTACGGATGATGAGTTCAAGGAAGCAATCGACTATGATATCACAAAGGACTTTGTAAAAGAGGTTCCAAGCGATAACACGGTTGAGCAATATCCCTTTTTGACGTTTGAAATCGAGGCACGTTCCGTTGAAATTCTGGCTAATATTCTTGCAGAAAGAGATGGATATGAACTCGAAGATTTGAAAAAAGATGAGAAATTACTGGCAGAATATCATGCACTTGCAGACCGAGACATTCGCCAGAATGGTTATAAGATTTATACGACCATCAATAAAGAGATTTATGAAAAGATGCAGGAAACTGCAAAGAATTATCCTTACTATGGAAGTGAAAAACCTCAGGAAGTTCCTGATCCGGATGATCCGAACAAAACAATTGTCATCCAGGAGCCAGTTGAAATCGGTGCCACTTTGATTGAAAATAAATCTGGTAAAATCATCAGCTTTGTCGGTGGCCGCAACTTTAAGCGTGAACAGACGAACCATGCCACAAGGGCTCCTAGACAGAATGGCTCAACGATGAAGCCGCTTCTTGTGTATGCACCAGCGATGGAGCTAGGGACCTTGCATCCTGGTTCAATTCTTCCAGACGTACAGGTATTTTTAAATGGCCCTAACAAGGCATGGCCTAATAACTATGATATGAGATACAGCGGTTTGACAACAGCAAGACATGCGCTGACAAAATCCTATAACGTACCAGCAGTTCTTGCGTATAAAAATATATTGAACCAACGTCCGGCTACCTTCCTTGATAAAATGGGATTTTCGAATTTGCAACCTGATGATTATACCAACAAAGCTACCGCTATCGGTTCATTGCGCGGCGGTGTTACAGTCGAAGAAAACACCAACGCATTTGGTACATTCGCTAATGGCGGGAAATTCATCGATGCTTACATGATCGAGAAGATCGTCGATAAAAATGGTGAGATCGTATTCCAGCATAAATCTGAACCAGTAGATGTGTTCAGTCCACAGACTTCTTACTTAACGATTGATATGATGCGTGATGTTATTAACCGAGGTACTGCGACTGCGGTAAAAGGCAGGCTGAAGTTCGGTTCTGACTGGGCTGGTAAAACAGGAACAGGTCATGAATATATTGATTCGTGGTTTGTGGCAACCAACCCGAATGTGTCTTTCGGTGTTTGGCTTGGATACGATACGCCAAAAGCACTTGAAAGAAGGTACAAAGGGCTGAGTTATGGAGTCCGTACTCAATACATCTGGGCAGACCTGATGAACGACGCTTACGATGTTGCTCCACAGCTAGTCGATCCTGAAGAACGATTCAAGATGCCTGGTGGAATCGTCAAGAGATCTTATTGTGCAGTATCCGGATTGCTCCCTTCAAGTGCTTGCTCTAAAGCAGGTCTTGTTGAATCGGATTACTTCATTGCGAAATATGCACCAACTAAAGTGGACGACAGTCTCGTTGAAAACAAATTTGTCACTGTCGGCGATAAGCGCTATATAGCACTTGATTCCACTCCGGCTGAATTCACGGACACTGGGGTAATACTGAATCCAGAGTATATGGAAAGCATCATTGGCCATAAAATAAGAGATCCACAGCAGCTCATTCCTAAAAAGGATGCGTGGAACAAGATTCTTGTTGCGGACGATAAGCTGAGTGAGAATGGCAAGACTCCTGGAGCATTGGGAATCACGCTTTCCGGCAAGACCATTACATGGGGCAAGCACCCAGAAAATGATATTGTCGGATACAGAATCTATAACAACAAGAAAAAAGTCGGCAGCATCAAGGCAGGAGAAGCCCTAAGCTTCAATGCAGGTGACGGATCATTCTATGTTACGGCAGTCGATATTGCCGGAAAAGAATCCGCACCATCCAATATCATTGAAATCGGGCAGAAGCCAGAGCCTAAGGATCCTCCGGCCGATCCTAAACCGAAAGACCCGCCGCCAACTGACCCTAAACCAAAGGACCCTCCTAAGCCACCGCCGCCACCTCCTGGAGATGGAGATGGAGATGGGAACGGAGATGGTGAAGGAGACGGAGATGGGACTGGCGATGGAAATTAGCATATAAGTAAAGAAACACCGCATCCAAATTGGAGCGGTGTTCTTCTTTTTTAGGCGTAAAAAGAGCGTGAAACTCGGTTTCACGCTCTTTCCCACCTTTTATTAGTCTTCCATTGTAGAAAGGTCGCCAGTAGGGAGATCCAATTCCCATGCCTTCAATACACGGCGCATGATCTTACCGCTTCGTGTCTTAGGCAGTTTATCGCGGAATTCGATTTCGCGAGGAGCAGCATGTGCAGCAAGGCCTTTTTTAACGAATTGGCGAATCTCTTCGATTAATTCGTCCGACTGCTCATAACCATCACGCAATGCGATGAACGCCTTGATAATTTCCCCACGGACCGGATCCGGCTTGCCAATGACACCAGCTTCAGCTACTGCAGGGTGTTCAACAAGCTTGCTTTCAACTTCAAATGGTCCGACACGCTCACCAGAAGTCATGATGACATCATCAATTCGCCCCTGGAACCAGAAGTAGCCATCTTCATCCATATACGCTGAGTCACCGGAAACGTACCAGTCACCAGGCATGAAGTAAGACTGATACTTCTGCGGGTTGTTCCAGATTGTATGCATCATCGATGGCCAGCCCTTTTTGATCGCCAAATTGCCCATTCTGTATGGCGGCAATTCATTGCCCTGATCATCGACAATTGCAGCTTTTACGCCCGGAATCGGTTTACCCATTGATCCAGGCTTGATTTCCATGCTTGGATAGTTACAGATTAATTGTGCTCCAGTCTCTGTCATCCACCAAGTATCATGGATACGCAGGTTGAACACCTTCATTCCCCATCTAACAACCTCTGGGTTCAATGGTTCACCTACACTCAGGATATGGCGAAGACAGCTAAGGTCGAACTTCTTCACTATCTCGTCCCCTGCACCCATCAGCATTCTGAATGCTGTTGGAGCACTGTACCAAACCGTCACTCCGTACTCTTCGATCATCTTATACCATGTCTCTGGATTGAAACGTCCACCAATGATGACATTGGATGTTCCCGCAAGCCATGGACCAAAAATTCCATATGATGTTCCTGTTACCCAGCCAGGATCCGCGGTGCACCAATAAACATCATCTTCTTTAAGGTCAAGTACCCATTTGGCCGTTTGATAATGCTGGATCATCGCATTATGTACATGAAGTACGCCCTTAGGTTTTCCAGTGGAGCCGGAAGTATAATGTAAGATCAGACCGTCTGTACGGTCAACCCACTCGATATCAAGCTTTTTGCTGGCTTCAGCTAGCTTTTGCTTAAAATCAACATACTTATCGTTTTCTTCAATACTGTCACCAACAAGAAGAATATGCTTCAAGTCAGGAAGCTCATCCACAGGAACACGCTCAAGAAGCTCAGGTGTCGTTACTAGTACCTTTGCCCCGCTGTCCTGCAATCTGTCACGGACAGCACCTTCCATGAATGCTTCGAAAAGAGGGCCAACAATCGCGCCTAGCTTGACTGCCCCGAGAACTGCAAAATACAGTTCTGGAGAACGAGGCATGAAGATAAACACGCGGTCTCCTTTTTCTACATCACCATAAGTTTTGAAGACATTTCCCGCTTTATTGGAAAGCTCCTTCATTTCTTTAAAAGTATATTTTTCTTTGCGTACCCCATCCTGATAATAAAGCGCAACTTTATTTTTCCTGAATCCTTCAGCATGTCGGTCGATCGCTTCATAAGCCATATTGACCCTGCCTGTCTCAGCCCAGGAAAACTCTTTCTCTGCTTCACTCCAATCAAATTGGCCATGAAGCTCTTGATAATTCTTTAAATTATGATCCCCTTGTGTAACTGGTAGCGCTTCCACTTTCATATATCCATCCCCCTTGGCTTTATATTTAAAATATATTATAGTATAAAAATTAGATTTTCTCAATTTTTAAAATATTTATAGTAGATAAAAGACTACTTTTGGTTTGCTATTCCACACTGAAAAGTCATAAACTAAATACAGAAAATTTTGTGAAAGCGCTTTTATTTGTTAGATTTTATGTATAATAGAGTTATCGTTTGAAATGTTGACGGGTGGTGACTGAATGGAACATAAAAAGACTTATAACGCAAAAGAATTAAAAACTCCCCATGGCCGTTTGATCATTGAAGGCCCGATTTCTCCTGAAAAACTCGCAAGCTATGAATTCCATAAAGATCTAGTGGCTTTCCGGCCTCCTGCCCAACAGCACAAGGCACTGGTAGAGATTGCCGGTCTGCCGGAGGGCAGGATCATTGTAGCGCGTTCAGGCCATATGATTGTCGGCTATGTTACTTATCTGTACCCAGACCCGCTTGAAAGATGGTCTGAAGGAAAAATGGAAGATTTAATCGAACTCGGAGCTATCGAAGTCATTCCTGAATTCCGGGGGAGCTCAGTCGGCAAAAACCTGCTGATCGTTTCCATGATGGATGACGCAATGGAAGATTATATCATTATCACAACTGAATATTATTGGCATTGGGACCTGAAAGGAACCGGCTTGAATGTTTGGGAATATCGCAAGGTAATGGAAAAAATGATGAATGCCGGCGGCCTTACCTGGTACGCGACAGATGATCCAGAAATCAGCTCCCATCCAGCAAACTGTCTGATGGCACGAATTGGAAAAAGAATTCCGCCTGAATCCGTTCAGAAATTCGATCAGCTGCGGTTCATGAACCGTTTTATGTATTGATGATTAATAAGAAGCCTCATCATGCAAGGAGGAAGGAATCATGATCGTCGAGGAAATTATGAAAAGGGATGTCACGACACTTTTCCCTGAAAATACAATCGCGGATGCAATCAAGCTAATGTCAGATAAAAAGATCCGCCATATCCCGATTGTCGATAAGGACCAGGGTGTCATCGGCCTGGTGTCTGACCGGGATATCAAGGATGCCGCTCCGTCGGTTTTTCATTGGGATGAACATAAGGGTGAACTTGAAAATCCAGTCAAGTCCATTATGACGACTAATGTGATCACTGGGCATCCTCTCGATTTTGTCGAGGAAATCTCGGCAATCTTTTATGAACATAATATCAGCTGCCTGCCAATCATCAAGGATAAGAAGCTGGTAGGCATCGTTACTGAAACAGACCTGCTCCATACTCTTGTTGAGCTTACTGGTGCCCATCAGCCGGGATCTCAAATAGAAGTTAAGGTGCCAAATAAAGCGGGCATGCTTTGTGAAATCGCTTCTGTCATCAGCATGAGGAAAGCCAATATCCAAAGCGTGCTTGTATACCCTGACCAAAAGGATGAGCGTTACAAAATCCTCGTTGTAAGGATCCAGACGATGAATCCAATCGCGGTGATCGAGGACTTGAAGAAAGCCGGTCATCATGTACTCTGGCCAAACCTGCCGGGTGTCTCATCATGAGCGATCGCTCTGTATTCGTCTTTTCAGAAGAGCTGCTGAACTATCGCTTCAGCAGCCACCATCCCTTCAACCAGATGCGGTTGAAGCTTACGCTGGATTTGCTGCGCAAGATTGGTGCAATTGAAGATCAACAGATTGTTGCGCCTCGGTTGGCAACGGATGAGGAACTGCACCTCGTTCATGATCCCAATTTTGTAAACGCTGTTAAGCTTGCTGGCCAGGGAAAGCTTAAGGGTGAATCAGCGGAAGGCTATGGATTGGGAACGGAAGACACACCTATTTTCGCTAATATGCATGAAGCGAGCGCTCTGCTTGTCGGGGGCACCCTGACAGCAGTGGACTATGTCATGACTGGTAAAGCAAATCACGCTCTTCATCTCGGCGGCGGCCTCCATCATGGCTTCCGCGGAAAAGCATCGGGCTTTTGTATTTATAATGACAGTTCTGTCGCCATAAAATACCTGCAGGAAAAATACAATGCCCGCGTATTATATGTCGACACAGATGCCCATCACGGCGATGGTGTACAATGGTCATTTTACGATGATCCGAATGTCTGCACTCTATCGATTCATGAAACGGGACGCTACCTTTTCCCGGGGACTGGCAATGTGAACGAGCGCGGCCAGGGCAAAGGCTATGGATATTCATTTAATATCCCTGTCGATGCCTTCACAGAGGATGAGTCATGGCTCGATGCCTATAGGCATGCACTGATGGAAGTGGCTGAGTTTTTCAAACCTGACGTGATTCTGACTCAGAATGGCGCAGATGCGCATTATCTCGATCCATTGACGCATTTATCAAGTACGATGAAAATCTACCGGGAAATCCCCAAGCTTGCCCATGAAGTTGCCCATAAATATTGCGGTGGCAAATGGATAGCCGTAGGCGGAGGGGGCTACGATATTTGGCGTGTTGTACCAAGAGCCTGGTCACTGATCTGGCTTGAAATGATTGAAAACTCAAACTGTTATGGCAGCTTGCCGCAAGAATGGTTAGACGAATGGAAGGAACAGGCACCTGTGGAATTGCCACTGCAGTGGGACGATCCTGAAGATTTATATCCGCCAATTCCGCGCAAACCGGAAATCACGGAAAAAAATGCCCATACAGTGGAGAAAGCCTTGTATCCAATTAGATCAAATAAAAAATCTGAAACTGTGTAAGTTAGAAACCGGGAGATTCACAATGGCCCGGTTTTTTTGTGTTTGTTTTTAAGAAGGTCTGTACAGTTGTACGGGGGTCAGACAAAGTTACGGCTTTTCCTTGTGATTTTGTCTGAAGTGACCTCGAGTTCGGACAATATTGTGGCTTCTCCTCTTGATTTTGTCTGAAGCGACACCTGGTTCGGACATAGTTACGAGTTTCCCTTCTGATTTTGTCTGAAGTCACACCAGGTTCGGACAAAATCACGGCTTCTCCTCTTGATTTTGTCCGAAGTGACAGCTGGTTCAGACATAATCACGGCTTCTTCTCTTGATTTTGTCCGAAGTGACACCAGGTTCGGACAAAATCACGGCTTCTCCTCTTGATTTTGTCCGAAGTGACAGCTGGTTCAGACATAATCACGGCTTCTTCTCTTGATTTTGTCCGAAGTGACACCTGGTTCAGACAAAATCACGAGTTTCCCTTCTGATTTTGTCTGAAATAACACCTGGTTCAGACAAAGTTACGCCTTTCCCTCTTAATTTTGTCTGAAGTGACACCTGGTTCGGACATAATTACGAGTTTCCCTTCTGATTTTGTCTGAAGTTACACCAGGTTCGGACAAAATCACGGCTTCTCCTCTTGAATTTGTCTGAAATAACACCTGGTTCAGACAAAGTTACGCCTTTCCCTCTTAATTTTGTCTGAAGTGACACCGGGTTCAGACAAAATCACGGCTTCTCCTCTTGATTTTGTCCGAAGTGACACCGGGTTCAGACAAAATCACGGCTTCTCCTCTTGATTTTGTCTGAAGTGACACCGGGTTCAGACAAAGTTACGCCTTTTCCCTCTTGATTTTGTCCGAAGTGACACCAGGTTCAGACATAGTTACGCCTGCACCTTTTGTTTTTATCTAAGGTGGCATCAGGTTCTCCAGTTTTCCCTGATTATGATCGCTGCTCCCTCGCAAAAAGCCCCTTGCATCTTCTGCAAGGGGCTCCTCTGTTATTTAGTTGAATCTCTATTTTCGATTCGGTGCGGCAAGACAACGATATTCTCATCTACGTTTTCTTTGTTCATATACTTCGTCAATAAACGCATGGCAACCGCCCCGATGTCATATAACGGCTGAACAATGGTTGTAAGCTGCGGACGTACCATTAGAGTGAGTCTTGTGTTGTCCGAAGCGATCACCTCGAAATCTTCAGGAACGCTATAGCCGCGGTCAAATGCTCCATGGATGACACCAAGTGCCATTTCATCCGAGCCGACAAGTATGGCTGTTGGCTTCGAATCAAGCTCAAGGATTCTTTCAATAGCCTCGAGACCTGAGTCATACGTGTAATCTCCTTCGACAACAAGATCTTCGTTGTACTGGATTTCCGCATCTTTTAATGCGCGCTTATAGCCTTCGAGCTTTTTATCCTTATTGATTGGCTCGAGCTGAGGTCCAATAACGAAGGCAATATCTTTATGGCCTTTTTCGATAAAAGTAGATACAGCATCAAAAGTTGCCTGTTCATAATCAATATTGACGGATGGGATTTCACCTGTTTCCTCGATTGATCCAGCCAGAACGATCGGTACAGGGGATTTCTTGAATTGTTCCACATGCTCGGCCTTGATATTACCGCCCATGAAAACAATTCCGTCAACTTGTTTGCCAAGCATGGTGTTCAGCAAATGCAGTTCTTTTTCGATATTTTGGTCAGAGTTGCTCAAGATAATATTGTATTTGTACATTGTCGCGATATCTTCAATTCCCCTTGCCAGCTCAGCAAAAAATGGGCTCGCAATATCAGGGATGATGACGCCGACAGTCGTTGTCTTTTTGCTGGCAAGTCCTCTCGCTACTGCATTCGGGCGGTACCCAAGACGGTCAATGACCTCCATGACTTTCTTCCTTGTAGCTGGCTTCACATTCGGGTTTCCGTTGACAACACGTGAAACCGTTGCCATTGAAACATTCGCTTCCCGTGCTACATCATATATTGTAATATTCATCTATTTCACTCCTTCAGGTAATAAACGGCGCTTTTCAGTTAGTTTACAGCAAAAATTGCCACAATAATCATATTTTAAGTTTGTGATTATATGTACAAGCATAATTATGTTATTAATCATACGACATCCTTATCAATCCCGCAATCTGAACAGCTTAAATTCATACATTTTTATCACAAAAGCCTGTTTAAATTACTTCTCTCCCTGCAGTTTTGTTCTCTTCTATTAAGTTACCCTGAAATCGTCCATAAAAAAACCTTCCTTACAAAAGGAAGGTTTCAGAACTCTATACTCTTACAAATGGAGTGGATTTTAATCCTTCTAAAAATTCATCGAACTGCTTAAGATCCATCTGCTGCGCATTATCGGATAATGCAACTGCAGGATCTGGATGAACTTCAGCCATGACTCCATCTGCTCCGATGGCAAGTGCAGCTTTGGCAGCCGGCAGGAGCAGGTCTCTTCTGCCAGTTGAGTGGGTAACGTCAACCATGACTGGCAGATGCGTTTCCTTTTTCAAAATTGGTACTGCAGAAATATCAAGTGTGTTCCGTGTAGCCCTTTCGTAAGTCCGGATTCCGCGTTCACACAGGATGATCTGTCCATTGCCCTGTGCCATGATATATTCAGCCGCATTGATAAATTCTTCAATCGTAGCGGCAAGTCCACGTTTTAGTAAAATCGGTTTATTCACGGCTCCTGCAGCTTTCAACAGCTCGAAGTTCTGCATATTGCGGGCACCGATTTGGATAACATCAAGGTAGTCGACAGCGATTTCAATATCAGCTGGAGTGACAATCTCACTGATGACTGCAAGATCATACTCATCCGCAACTCTCTTCAAAATTTTAAGTCCCTCCACACCTAGTCCCTGGAAGTCATATGGTGAAGTACGAGGCTTGAAGGCGCCGCCACGCAGCAATTTAAAGCCCTTCGCCTTAACTGCTTCAGCAACAGTTGCCACTTGTTCATATGATTCAACTGAACAAGGACCGAAGACAAAGTCAGGCGTACCATCGCCGATTTTAAGGCCCTTAATATCAATGATTGTATCATCAGGCTTTTTCTTTCTGGAAACAAGAAGTGCTTTACGGTGATCATCAGATTGAAGCTCCAGTCCTGCCTTGAAAACTTCTTTGAAAATATGTTCGATTGTCGAATTCTCAAAAGGACCGTTATTCTTCTCCTTGATCAAATCGAGCATTTCCCTCTCACGCACAGGGTCATAACGATACACACCCTGAGTTTCTTTTGCACGGCCAATTTCCTGGACGAGCAGGGCTCTTTCATTAATTAATGATAAAAGCTCTAAATTCAATTCATCCACACGATTTCTAAGCTGGTCAAGATTTTTACTCATTTTCTGTCCCGTCCTTTCGGAATTCATTTTAGCCCTGACACTAAGACTTTTCAAATAAAGAGGTGCGAAGCAAAAGACTGTAACGGCATGCAGTATTGTGTGTAAGCTAATTTTTTCCATCACGAATTTTAAAATAAGCTTTCTTTGGCTCCAGCCTAAAGCAATGTCATACCAAAGCCGATAGTAAGAATGGATGCCCAAGATGAAATGCAGTTACAGTGCGATAAATCAAGCTGTATAATATGATAAGGGTAATTATATCTGAAATAATTTGGATTGTCACGTAAAATTCTTTAATAATTAAACGCTTTTAAGTGATAAAGCATCGTATGAGAAATTAAGTTAGAGGGTGCATGAAGTGCATGTGAATAATAAATTGTTTGCGTTAGATATAGGAACCAGGTCTGTTGTAGGGATCATCCTGGAAGAATCTGATGATCGCTATCAAGCAGTCGACATCGTGGTCCGGGAACATAAGGAAAGATCGATGCTGGATGGCCAGATCCATGATGTTTTGTCAGTATCCGAAATCATCACTGAAATTAAAGAGGCGCTGGAAGTGACACATGGTCCCTTGAATAAGGTCTGTGTCGCTGCTGCTGGCCGCGCCCTGAAAACAGAACAGACAAAAGCGGTCATCGATATTTCCGGCAAGCCGATGTTCTCCAAGCAAGATATCCTCCACCTAGAATTAAGTGCTGTCCAAAAGGCGCAGGCTGCTGTTGCTGGTGAAAAAAACAATGAGCATCACTATTATTGTGTCGGATACTCGGTTCTTTATTACCAGCTTGATGGAGAAGTGATCGGAAGCCTGATTGATCAGCGAGGAAATGAAGCTTCTGTGGAAATCATTGCGACCTTCCTGCCTAAAGTAGTCGTTGAATCATTGCTGGCTGCTCTGGACAGAGCCGGACTTGAAATGGACGCCCTTACTCTGGAGCCGATTGCTGCAATCAATGTTCTGATTCCTGCCTCGATGAGGAGATTGAATGTCGCTCTTGTTGATATAGGTGCGGGGACTTCCGATATCGCGATTACCGACTCTGGAACAGTCGTTGCATATGGAATGGTCCCAGTGGCAGGAGATGAAATCACTGAAGCTGTCAGTGATGAGTTCCTGCTTGACTTCCCTCTTGCTGAAAAAGCAAAGCGGGATCTGCTAGAAAACCAATCAATCACGATCACAGACATATTAGGATTTGAAACAATGGTCAGCAAAAATGAAGCCGTTGAAAGAATTGCACCTGCGATTGATCGTTTGGCAGGAACAATTGGAGAGGAAATACTGAAGTTGAATGGCAATAAGCCGCCTAAAGCAGTCATGCTTGTTGGCGGTGGAAGCCAGACGCCTGATTTACCCAGGAGGCTTTCCGCTATATTGAACCTCCCGGAAAACAGGGTCGCCATCCGTGGGCTTGATGCCATTAACTCGGTTTCATTTGCAGAACATATGACGAAAGGGCCTGAACTTGTTACACCAATCGGAATTGCCATCGCCGCCAAGCAATCCCCTGTCCAATATCATACTGTTTATGTGAATGGCCAGCCGGTAAGGCTTTTCGAAGTGAACAAATTGACTGTGGGAGACTGTCTACTGGCTGCGGGGATAAAAATGAACAAGCTTTACGGCAGGCCGGGACTCGCGATGATTGTGAGCCTTAATGGCAAAAATGTGACGATACCAGGCAAGCATGGACAGCAGCCTGTGCTGTTGAAAAATGGGATTGCCTGCTCATTTGATGAACATGTGGATGGAGGAGATCAACTCACTGTCCAAAAGGGAGAGGATGGAGTCAGACCAGAATTGACTCTTGGCGAGTTAATCGGCGAACTTCCAACCAAAACGGTGATCATCAATGGCCAAAGGTATGAAGTCAGCGCGAGGATAACCTGCAATAGCCTTCCTACTTCTTTGTCTAAGCCAGTTGAGGATAGGGATGAGATCATTTTTGAAATGCCGGATACAACCGAAAGCGTTCTGAAGGAACTGAATCTCGCAGAAATGTTAAGCGACGCGCGCCCCTTTTTCATCAAGATTGATGGAACAGAACATAAGGTCACAGATTTCATGGGCAAAATGTATATAAACGGGCTGGCAGCCAATCTACAAACTAGAATAGACCATCTCGACGATATCCGTATTGAAAAAGGAATGGAGCCTTCACTTAGAAGTCTAGTAAAAATACTAGGGGTACCTGCCTCTGAATCGATGCCGATTTTTTTCAACGGCCAGCAGATCCATCTGCAGCAGGAACTAATCCAATTCACCCGAGAAGGAATTAAACTAGGAATGGACGACCGCATCCATAGCGGGGATGAGCTGAACACTAAACAGAAGGATACTCAGCACTTCATCTTCCAGGATGTATTCAACTTTGTTCAGTTTGACATCCCAAAGGACAGCCGAGGATTCTCCTTATTAATAAATGGGGAAAAAGCGGCGTTTGACGACCGTCTGGCACCGGGAGATGAGTTGAATATAACCTTTGAAAGCCCTATAGGCCTAAAGTAAAAAAACATCCACATGGATGTTTTTTTATTTTACATTTTCTTCTTTAGCTGCCGCCAATGATTTTGCGGTGATTTTAAAATGGGAAGCATGCCAGGCAACATCGGAATTCACAAATAGAATAGCCTGCGGAGACTCATGCTTAACATGGAATTTCTCAGCAATATGATTGGATAGGTCACGTGAATCCTGGACCGTTAGATAATATAAATGATCGTTTCCATTGTTTTCAAACTTCGCAAATTCATCATATCCTGCGGCACTGATTGGGCAAGTCGTACTATGCTTCAGCATAAAAAACGTTTCAGCAGAATCGACAAGCTGGTCAAATTGTTCAATTGAATCTATCTTTTTCATCCAACTTCCTCCTTAAATATATTGTTTTACTCTTTCTGGAACAATCTCCTAAAAAAATAAACGGTGAAGTTATCTTACCACTTCACCGTTTCATTGACAATTTTACTGATTCAGCTTGCTTTCAGTATCATCGAAAGCTTTTTGTGTTTCTTCAAGCTTCTTTTGAATTTCTTCCCCAGTGGCAGTATGCGTGTTTTCCATAGAGCTTGTCTCTGCCATTGAAGTAGGTACTTCTTCAAGAACTTCCTCGCCATTTGAATTCTGTGAAGTATTTTCGCTCTTGTTCTTCATATCCTTCACTTTGTTGACAATGGTAGAAGACTGTTGGGATACAGTGTCTTTTAAGTCGCTTGCTTTCTCCTTGGCTACAGAAGCAAGATCCACACTCTTGTTCTTGAGTGTAGAGGTTTGCTCATTAAGAGAGCCTCTTAACTCTTTTCCTGATTTAGGAGCAAGCAATAGTGCCGCTAATGCCCCTGCAAGTCCGCCAACAATGGCTCCAGCTACAAAGTCCTTGGAATTGCTGTTTGTCTCCCTCATTGACCCATTAACATCATACTGGCTTTGTTCTCTGTTCATTTTATCTCCACCTTTCATTAATACCGAACACGTTCACGCTGCCTGGTAACCATCTCTTCGCCCTCTAGCTGATGGTCAATCTTGGCTGTTTTTTTTGATTGCCACTTATCCTTCAACTCTAGGAATACGTTGCTCCACTGAACAACCTGTGAAATCTTGTCCTTATTCTTGTCAATCTGAAGATCCACCATTGTTTGGACATTATGAATAGATTGATTGAATCTCTGAACAGAATTCCCTACATCCCTCACAGCATTAACCACACCGTTCAAGCTCTCAGATTTTCTGGAAATATCGTCTGCCAAATTGTTTGTTTTGTGCAGAAGCTCCGTCGTTTCACGAGTCACTCCATCCAACTGCTTCTCAAGGCCATCAAGTGTGCCTGATACACTGTCTAAAGTTGTTTGTAAGGATTTAAGAGTTTTGGACAACGACACTACCAAAACTAAAAATGCGATTGCTATAACAGCAACACTTAAATACAAAATAATTTCCACTGTTGAACACCTCCGTTAGCATATGTACATTTTACCCCGCAGTAAGCGACATAAACCACCTTGTCTAATATGTATTTCAATATAAGCATACCCTTTTCCTTCCTGAATAAGAATATCTTTCTACAAATTAAGAATCCAGCAATCATAGATTTTACAGGAGGTTGTTTGGTACATCTGATGAGAAGATCGGCAGTATGCAGTTTCTTGGCACAACCAATGCAAACTAAGTCTCCTCTCATACCTTTGAGCATTGGTAATTTTAATTGTAATTCTGCCACAAATCAACTCCATTGGTAGACGCGCATTTGACCGCATAGGAGTATCTTTCGACTTGAACGGTATACTTAAAGAGGAGGATTTGACCACATAAGGGGCTCTTGCGGCTTGAACGGTATCCTTATAAAGGGGGATTTGCTTACATAAGGGGCTCTTTCGGCTTGAACGGTACCCTTATAGAGGAGGATTTGACCACATAAGGGTCTCTTTCGGCTTGAACGGTACCCTTATAGAGGAGGATATGACCACATAAGGGTCTCTTTCGGCTTGAACGGTATCCTTATAGAAGCGGAATTGACCTCATAAGGATATCTTTCTATTTGCGGTACCCTTAAAAGGCTCCATTCATGACCTATATATTTTTCACTTCTATTCCTGGGCGTCAACCGGCAATCGATCAAATCTTTTAACAGCTAAACCAAATTGATTATCCTCAATCTACTGAAAGGAAATGGGTACAAACATTACCGTTTCGGTTACAATATGGTTATGTGTTTTATTTTTATACATAGGAGTGATTTTGATGAAAGACCCTCGTATTCAAAAATTGGCAAAGAATCTGATCAATTACTCGGTCAAGCTTCAAAAAGGCGAAAAAGTCCTGATTGAGAACTTTGGCCTTCAGCGTGAGCTTGTTACGGCTCTAGTGAAAGAAGCATACGAAGCTGGCGGCTATCCATTTGTGTCCTTGAAGGATCACCAGGTGGATCGTTCATTGCTCATGGGTGCCCAGGAGGAGCAGTTCGAGATGATTGCTGAGTTCGAAGCAAATGTGATGAGCAAAATGGATGCATACATAGGCCTTCGATCTGGAGATAACATCAATGAACATGCGGATGTTCCGGCGGATAAAATGAAGATACACGGCAATACGATCGGCAAGAAGGTACATAGAGACATCCGTGTTCCAAAAACAAAATGGGTTGTCCTACGTTACCCGAACTCAGCAATGGCACAGCTTGCGAAAATGAGTACAGAAGCCTTCGAAGATTTCTACTTCGACGTCTGCAACCTTGATTACGGAAAAATGGACAAGGCTATGGACAGCCTGGCAGACTTGATGAACCGTACAGATAAGGTACGAATCACCGGACCTGGAACTGACTTGACCTTCTCAATCAAAGATATCCCGGCTGTAAAATGTGCAGGTGAGCTGAATATCCCTGATGGCGAAGTTTATACTGCCCCTGTCCGTGATTCAGTCAATGGCGTCATTACCTACAATACGCCGTCTCCATATCAGGGATTCACTTTTGAAAATGTGAAGCTGACCTTCAAGGATGGACAAATCGTTGAAGCTTCTGCAAATGATTCAGAGCGCATCAACAAGATTTTCGATACAGATGAAGGAGCTCGTTTTGTCGGAGAATTTGCGATTGGTGTGAATCCTTATATCCTCCATCCAATGCAGGACATCCTGTTCGATGAGAAAATCGATGGAAGCTTCCATTTCACACCTGGTCAGTGCTATGACGATGCTTTCAATGGCAACCATTCAAATATCCACTGGGATATGGTCAACATCCAGCGCCCTGAATACGGCGGAGGAGAGATCTATTTCGATGATGTACTGATTCGTAAAGATGGACGTTTTGTCATTGCTGAACTTGAAGGATTGAACCCAGAGAATCTTAAATAAGAAAGAGCTTGAAGACATACAAAAGGATGCGGACCATTTGGCCGCATCCTTCTTTGTTTTAAGCTTGCAATTGCTTTTCATATGCTTCCTGGAACTTCTGGATATCACCAGCGCCCATGAACAGGATGACGCCATTGTCATGCTCTTTCAGACGTGATGTATCTTCCTCAGCGATGATTTCAGCATCGTCGATCTTTTCTTTTAAATCGGTAATCGATAGTTTCCCATGAATTTCACGGGCTGAACCGAAGATTTCGCACAAATACACCTTATCGGCCTTATTCAAGCTTTCCGCAAATTCATTCAGGAAAGCCTGAGTCCTGGTGAATGTGTGCGGCTGGAAGACCGCGACGATTTCTCGATCAGGATACTTCTGCTTTGCCGCTTCAATTGTTACTTTGATTTCTGTAGGATGATGCGCGTAATCATCAATGATGACCTGGTCGGCAATTTTCTTTTCAGAAAATCTCCTTTTCACGCCTTCGAATGTTTCAAGCTGGGCCTGGATCACTTTTGATTCGATGTTTTCATAATGGCATAAAGCGATAACAGCAAGTGAATTCAGGACATTATGGTCCCCATAAGCCGGAATCGAGAATGTATCATAGAATGTATTCCGCACAAAAACGTCGAACGTAGTGCCCTCAGTTGACTTGACGATATTGCGAGCTTGGAAATCATTTTCTTCGCCAAAGCCATAAAATACAACCGGTACCTTGGCCTGGATTTTTTGCAGCTGCTCATCGTCACCGCATGCGAAAATCCCCTTTTTGACTTGCCATGACATCTCCTGGAATGCAGAGAAAACATCCTCAATATTGGCAAAGTAATCCGGGTGGTCAAAATCGATATTCGTCATGATGGCGTAGTCCGGGAAGTAAGAAAGGAAATGACGGCGATACTCACAAGCTTCAAACACAAAGTATTGAGCATCTTTGTCACCTTTTCCAGTTCCATCGCCAATCAGGAAGGATGTAGGCTTAGCGCCCCTCATCACATGCGCTAGCAATCCCGTAGTCGAAGTTTTTCCATGAGCCCCTGTAATCGCAACACTCGTAAAGTTTTGCATGAAATCTCCCAGGAATCGGTGATACCTGATGATCGGAAGGCCATGCTTCATTGCCTCCTGGATCTCCTCATGAGTATCCGGATAGGCATTGCCTGCAATGATCGTCATTCCAGGCTGTATATTTTCCTTGTTAAACGGAAGGATCTTTATTCCAGATTTCTCAAGGGCTACCTGGGTAAAAAAGTGCTTATCATAATCGGAGCCCTGTACCTGATAATCCATATCATGGAGAACTTGAGCTAACGCACTCATTCCAGACCCCTTTATACCTACAAAATGGTAAATAGTCATATAAAGAACCTCCAACAACGTCTGTATGTAACACAGTATATGACAGATATCCTGATTTGCTCATTTCGCCTAATCACTGTATCAAACAGAGCAAATTCGATAAAAATTTGTATCTGTCTTTCATGTATTGAATCATTATAACATCATTACGGTAAATAACACAGTTTCATCGATGCTGCTTCCAAAAGGTTCAGCTTTTTTCCGCAGAATCAGATCCAAATATGGTCATGCTCTTCCTTAAAACCGCAATCATGAATAAAATTACTTATTCCCTTAGTCAGTTACTTTCAAACTTGTTAAATCTCAACTCTTTCAAGTCGTGGATTCGGCCTGAACTTTCTGCCAGACTTTGCCTGGTGTTTTCCGTTCAACATGACATTATCACCAGTAAAGCCTATCTGTAATTTTAACAGACTGCCGCCTACCCCATACATGTCGACTGGCACATTTTGCTTTTCGAACTCGAGAATCCTTTTTTCACTGAAGCCGCCGCTGACAACAATTTTAACGTGGTCATAACCTTCGTCATCCAGTGCTTTTCTTAGCGCGAAAATTAATTCTGCATTCACACCGCGAGGATCGAATGTTCCGAGTAAGTGCTGGTTGCGCAGGAAATACTGGTCGATCAGTGTACGGGATGTGTCTACCCTTACACCCTTCAACTTTGCGCCAAATTCTCTTGCCACCTTCAAGGAGTCAGTAACGGCATCATTATTATAATCAACAAGAGCGATCAAATCATCATTTGGAAAGGTTTCGTGGTAAGCCCGGGTTGCTGCGACGATATCACCATTGAACATTTGGATCAAGGCGTGCGGCATCGTCCCCATACCATGCTTGCCCCACCATTCATTCATCGCATGTGTGGCTTGGGCAGTAGCGCCGCCAATATAGGCAGCATAGCCATCACCAGCCTGTGTAGTATAATGATCGTCACGGTCTCCCATGAAGATGACCGGCTTTTGCTGACCTGAAAAACTGGCTGCTTTGACGACATTATAAACATTCGTCGAGACAGAAGTCCTTCTTGCCAGAATGCCATCGATAATTCCCTCAAGATAGCCAAAACTTTGGTAAGGGCCAGTAATGGTCAAGACCGTTTCAAATGGAGAAATTTTATCTCCATCCTTAAGTGAATGGATCTCTAGTTCCTCGGGGCGATCCGCAAATGTTTTTACCAGGGCGATCACTTCATCTGTGCCGCACAAAACAGCTTCGTCCTTCTGGAAAAACTGCATGGTGATGACATTGTCTTCATGGTATTTTTTCACAAGCTCCCGCGTCTTAAGAAAATACACGGCTGAAAACCAGCCATCCCGGATCCTTTCATCAAATTTAAATGTATGATTGGTCAGGCGGCTGATTTTCCCCTGCATTTTCAATTCTATTTCTTTCATCCAAAAAGCTCCTTCAATAACAACCCAACATCTATAGTCATTTTCCCTTATTATAAGTACATGCAAATAAAGAATACCACTTATTAATTGAATGCACTAGTTTCCTGGAAGGCCTCAAGGTCAGCAGCAGTGATAAGGACATCCCTTGGCTTGCTTCCCTTTCCTTCAGAAATGAACCCTTGCTGCTCCATCATTTCAATCAGTCTCGCCGCGCGGTTATAGCCGATTTTAAAACGGCGCTGGACGCTTGAAGTGGAAGCGCCACCCTGATCAATGACAAATTCACAGGCTTCATAGAAAAGTTCATCTTCGTCTTCCGTCACCTGAGCTTTCTTCAGCAGTTCATCCTGTTCAAACAAGTATTGCGGAGCTCGCTGCTCCCTTACAAAGGCAACAATGTCATCGATCTCATTGTCCGTCACGAAGGTTCCCTGCAGACGGAATGGCTTTGATGACCCATTTTCCAGGAACAGCATATCCCCACGGCCAAGAAGCTTTTCTGCCCCGCTGATATCAATGATCGTCCTGGAATCCACCTGTGAGGAAACAGAGAACGCAATTCTTGTAGGAACATTCGCTTTGATCAGACCAGTTATAACATCAACGGATGGACGCTGTGTTGCAATGATCAAGTGGATGCCACATGCACGTGCTTTTTGAGCGATCCGGCAAATAGCCTCCTCTACATCACCTGGTGCCATCATCATCAGATCCGCAAGTTCGTCAATCACAATGACGATGTATGGAAGCTTTTCAGAAAATCTGCGGTGCTTCTCAGCAAGTTCATTGAACCTGCCAATATCACGAACACCTGTATGAGCGAACAATTCATAACGTCTTTCCATTTCCTCAACTGCCCACTTCAGCGAGGCTGTCGCTGCTTTTACATCTGTGATGACTGGGCTGACAAGGTGCGGAATGCGGTTATATGGTGCCAATTCAACCATTTTCGGGTCGATTAGCAACAGCTTCACCTCATCTGGGTGTGCTTTATAAAGCAAGCTGACAAGCATCGTATTGATGCAGACACTTTTTCCCGAGCCAGTGGCACCGGCAATCAATCCATGTGGCATCTTTTTCAGATCAGTCACAATTGGATTTCCGGCGATATCAAGTCCCAGAGCCACCGATAATGGAGATTCAAGATCCATGAAATCTGCCGATTGTAAAATTTCACTTAATAATACCGGCCTGCTCGAATGGTTCGGCACTTCAATCCCTATGGTATGCTTTCCGGGAATTGGTGCCTCGATCCGGATATCCTTCGCCGCCAGGCTTAGTTTAATATCATCTGATAGATTAGTAATTTTATTTACTTTCACTCCAGGCTCCGGCTGCACCTCGAAGCGGGTAACGGACGGCCCCTGTGTCACATTGACCACCCTTGCGCCTACGTTGAAATTCCTTAGCGTATCATTCAGCATCTGTTCCTGCTCTGAAAGCCATTCAGGATCCGGTGCTTTGAATACAGGAGGGCTCAACAATTCCAGCGGCGGGAAATCGTATACTGCAGCTGGATGAACTACTGTCTGCAACGGCTCATCTTGGGTATGTGAAGTGTTTTCTTCCGGTTCGATTTGAGATTTCACTGGCGCTGGTGCAGCAGATGAATAAGCCGTTGACGGCTCTTCCTGCTGAATAGGCTGAGCATCAGATGAATTGTCGTCTGCAGATGAATGAATCTGATCAATAACTGAAACCTCTTCAACATCAGATTGCTGATCCCTTTCTGACTGTTCAGAAGCACCTGTCTTTCTTTCCTCCGTCATAAAAGAGGGATACTTAGACATATTGCGCGCTTCCCACTTCCTCTTGTCCTGCTTAAGCATGAGAACATTAAAAGGAAGCTGCCTTTTTGGTTCTGCAGGTTTAGCCTCTATTGGTTCAGCTTCAAGACTTTGTTCAGTTTGTGGCTCCTCATATGAAACTTCTATTTCCTGATTTTCTTGAGAATCCACATTTGGAGACAGGGCATTTAGCTCTCTTGCTTTTTCTAGATGTGCTGATGTTCCTGAACTTTCTTCGGTTTGTGAGAAGTCTGCTGGTTCATGCACTTCTTCGGTTTGTAGGAAATCACTTACTACTGATTCATTTGTTTCAGACTTTCCCTCGGTTTGGAAGTCTATTGTTCCATGTACTTCGGTTTGTTCGAAGTCGTTCTCTTCTGATACTTCGAGACGATGTTTGGCATCAGTCTGTGTTTCCATTTGAGACTCATCACTAAGTAGCTCAGAACGTTCATTGAGGATCATTTCAAGGGCCTCAGTTTCCAATTCCGCCTGTTCTAGCTGCGCCTCCATGTCACTGGATTCTGGATCTAGTGTTTCAGCAAGATCATCTTCTATGTATAATTCTTGCATCAGTTCCTCATTATGCACTTGAGTTGATCCAGGCTGTTCCTCTACAGCAGTAGCTCTATTGGTTTGAATCGATTGTTCCACCATACTGGCCTGACTTCTTTCGAAACCAGTCAGTTCATATTCAACATCCTCCAGATTCGTTTGGGTCTGGCTTTTTCTAGGAGGCCTGTTAAATGCATAAATCGGTGACGGGATTTCTGTTGGCTTGAAGGGCTGCCTGAATTTAGGTCCGTTGTCCTTCCTTGATTCATAATGGAATTTCGGTGAAGGTTCCTTGGCCTTTTGGGTCCTGGATACTTCATTAGTCTTCCTGTCAGGTTCACGTTTGAATGTGGTTCTAGCATCCACAACAGAATTCTGGTGTGGATCTTGAAATAGATCATTTTCAAATTTCGTCATTCTTAACGAACCTTGCTCTTTAATGAAAGGTTTGATTTCATCAACTTGGCTTGCTTTTTCCTGTCGCCCTTTTTTCGGCTTTGTTTTTTCAGGAGCGTTTTTCTCATCCGGCATTAGTGGAAAACGAAACTGCCCTTTTGGATATTGGTATAAAACTTTTGCTTCTACATCCCTTTTTTCATTCTGCTCTCTAATTATGGGCTTTGAATCAGGCTGCTCACGGTCGATATCAGTAATTTCATCATCATCATCGTTTTGGAACATAGTAAAAATTCTTTTAATCCAACTCAATTTAAATCACTCTTTCTTTCGCATTTCATTATTATTTTAACAGTAAATCCATATTTTTCGAGATAAATTGAAAGAATGAGCATATTTTACGAGAAGAATTTTATTGGAACAATCAACTTTAGGCTCAGCTTTTTACAAAACATGGCATCAGATGGACAAAAAGGAAAAAGCCCGATAATTCCGGGCTTTCGCTTCATTACTTGCTATTCCTTTTTTGTTTTTCCTAAAATAAAGACTGGTTCCAGTTCTCCATCTTCATATAGGAAGCTCAGGGCCGTGATTGGCACTCTTCCACTCGCAAAAAAGCTCATCGTCATCTGTGCCAAAATATCATAGCCTGTGTTATTTTCCACATCGGCAATGATCAAGACATCTTGATGCGGTACGGCCACAGCCATGGTTCCCTTCATCCTTTTCTTCATTTCATTCAAGAAGCTCGTATTTAAAATCCTGCTCGCATCGTAACCGTCATTGGAATTGAGGAAATAAAAGGTGTTCTCGGCCACACGGTCCTCTTTCAGCTTGACGGAGAGTGAACGGACATTGAACAAAGCTGTCTCGCGAACCTGGTCAGCTGACCATCCTTCTTTTTTCAATAGCTTTGAATCAATCAGCCTGTATGTTGTGCCTAAATCCAAAGCATAGTAGATCCTTGTTTCCGCGGTATGATCATCGTAAAGGAAAGGGACCCCTTCCTCAGCTTCTGATGGAAATGACGTCGCACGGATGACAGGAAAGATATTTTTTTCCTTTCCTGACAACTCGAGCTGGCTATCCATTGCATTCAGGCCCTCTGACACATAATAGACTACCTCATCAATCGCTTTTTCCTTTTGATCCTGCCATTTGGCAACAATACCAGGCAAGGCGATGGTGATGCCGCGGCCAGTATTTTTATTTTCAATTCTCAGCTGGTCCTTTTCCCGGTCGTAGGAAAAAGTACGGTCGGGATGTTGAAGGCGATTCTCCAGTTCTTTTCGCATTTTTCTGCTATCCATACTGCTCCCCTCCATTTCTTCAGGAGTTTCTGCCACTCATTTTACATGAAATTTCCCTCCACCTCAAAAGATGGAGGGAAAGAATTAAGCAAGACCTTCAATGAAGTTTTCGATTTCAGTCTGTGTCTTTCTGTTCTTGCTGACAAAACGCCCAAGCTCTTCGCCATTTTCAAAAGCGACAAAGCTAGGGATACCGTAAACATCAAGCTGGATGCAAAGATCGATAAAATCATCACGGTCAACGGATACAAATCCGTAATCACTGTATTTGCTTTCGATTTCCGGCAGCACCGGTTCGATCACACGGCAATCCGGGCACCAGCCAGCCGTAAATAAGAATATATGTTTACCATCGTTTTTCAACGCCTCAAACTGTTCCATTGATTCTAAGTTTTTCATCAGTAATCCTCCTGGGAAAATCTCATTTTACTACACTTATTTTACCCATGCGCTGTTAAAAAAGAAACTAATCTGATTTGATGGCTCTTTCATGCTTTCTTAAATAAGAGTAAAAACCGTCGAGTATGAGAGCAACCTGTATTCTGAAGTCTCCTCGAAAAGAACCCCGACAACTTTTATAATTCAATTAGTGTACAAAAAGCAACAATCAATGCTAAAACAGCTTTAGCTAATTGCCGGACTAGAAACAAGATCAGGGGAAACATCTTAAACTGGTATAAAAAAACGCCATCATATTGGATGGCGTCACTTAATTTTAACAGAGTTGGCGATTTCCATCATTGCTTCTGCGTCTTCCTTAACGTTCTCCGTTTCGGTAGTCAACTTGACTCCGCCAATTCCGACGATCAGTTGATATTGGTCTTCTTTCAGCTGCTTAACTAGCATATAGCCGAATTTACCATCTTTACTGAAAGTCTCGTTAGCATCCCATTCCTTCTGCTGCTTCACAGTAGACTCATAAACGACTTTACTGTCTTCACTTTCATGCTGATTATAAAAAAGAATATATGTTTTTGATTCATTTTTGAGCAGTACATTATTTGGCGTTTCTTTTTCTACATCGACACCCGATGGCAAGTAATAATCTATATCTTTTGAACTAGTGTTTGTTTTTTCTGGTTGGCTTTCAAAGTTAGTGCTTACTTCCTCTTTTATTTCAGCCTTCTGTTCGGAAAATGAGGCAGAACAAGCGCTCAGCAGGAATACTCCTGCTATAACAAGCCCAAATGCCCTTCTGAACTTTATCATACTTTTTTCCCCCTTGCTAAGGACTTAACCACTCCCTTTCTATCATACCTTTCTTATTTAATGGGTGACAAGGCTTCGCAAGCATTTTTTGTTGGAAATTAAGACATTTTTCAGAAATTTGTCGAGAAATTTTGTTTTTAGGATAATTTTGTAAAATTTGTCAAAGGTTTATTTTCCAATATTGTTTTCATTGGTGATTTTTTTCCATTATATGGATTTTTAAGTCACCAATATCCCTTATTGGTGACCTGTTTTTCCATTATGTGGAGTTTCTGGGCACCAATACCCTTTATTGGTGAACGTTTTTTCCATTATCTGGAGTTCAAGGGCACCAATACCCCTCATTGGTGACGTGTTTTTCCATTATCTGGATTTTAAGGACGCCAATACCCCTTATTGGTGACCTGCTTTTCCATTATATGGATTTTTAAGGCACCAATACCCCTCATTGGTGACCTTTTTTTCCATTATCCGGATTTTCAGGGCGCCAATACCCCTCATTCGTAACCTGTTTTCCCATTATCCGGAGTTTCAGGGCGCCAATACCCCTCATTCGTAACCTGTTTTCCCATTATCCGGAGTTTCAGGGCGCAAATACGCATTTAGGTCTTTTTCTGAGAGTCTGAATGCAAAAAGCAAAAAGACAGCCGATTAGACTGTCTTTTTCCCTTGTCCTATTTGATACTCATATTGTCCGGCCAGCAGTTTCATTACATGTGTGAACATTTCACTTCTGTTGATTTGTCCATTCGTGAAAATACCGACTGCACCTTCGTTTTTGCGGACATTTTGTTTTTTTGCATAGTCGTCCATCACCGGTCCCAACTCGGCTCCCGTCAATAGCTGTCTGGCGATCTCGTCTGGGAGTGGAATCCTTGCGCCGCCGGCAATGATCGGCTCCATCCCTTTGACAGCCAGAGCTCCCCAATTGCATAGCATCAGTCCATATGGTGTCTGCTGGACGCCTCCCTCGAGTCCAATACCAATGTCTGCTTTCCCGAGTTCTGCAGCCTGTATGGCCCTGTTGACTGCCCCTTTGATGGTTTCCTCATCAGACATCGGCTGGTCACTGACACCTGATTCAGCATCAACAGGAACAATTTCGTATGGATCGCCAAGGAACGCAGCCTTCACTGCATTGATTTTAGCCGGATTCTTTGAACCTACCGCTATTCTCATAATTTTTGCCACCTTTCATTCCATGAAAAAGGAGCAGTTTACACCTGCCCCTCAATTCTATCTTGATTAGCTATTTTGCTTGATTGTTTCCACAGTTGTCTTATCTGCTGCTTTTACAAGCTTGACAAGAAGTTCCTTGGCAGCCGCATAGTCATCGACGTGAATCATGGAAGCTGCTGTATGGATGTATCGTGAGCAGATGCCGATAACGGCACTCGGAACGCCCTGATTGGATGTATGAACTCTTCCTGCATCCGTTCCGCCCTGGGAAACGAAGTACTGGTATGGAATATCATGAGTTTCCGCCATATCGAGGATGAACTCTCTCATGCCCCTGTGCGTGACCATTGAACGGTCAAGAATCCTTAACAGAGTTCCCTTCCCTAGCTGGCCGAACTCGTTCTTATCACCTGACATATCATTAGCCGGGCTTGCATCCATTGCGAAGAAGATGTCTGGGTCGATCATGTTAGCCGCTGTCTGTGCTCCTCTTAAGCCGACCTCTTCCTGGACTGTAGCGCCTGAGTACAGCATGTTTGGCAGCTGAATATCCTTCGTTTCTTTCAACAGCTCGATTGCCAGTCCGCAGCCATATCGGTTATCCCATGCTTTAGCAAGGATTTTCTTTTCATTTGCCATTGGAGTGAACGGACAGATTGGCACGATTTGCTGGCCTGGTTTGATGCCGATCTTGATGGCATCTTCCTTATCATCTGCACCGATATCAATCAGCATGTTCTTGATTTCCATCGGCTTATTGCGCTTTGACTCATCCAGCAGATGAGGCGGAATCGAGCCGATTACACCTGTTACCGGTCCATTGTTTGTCATGATTTGCACGCGCTGTGCCAGCAAGACTTGGCTCCACCAGCCGCCAAGAGTCTGGAATCTGATCATCCCGTTTTTCGTAATGGATGTGACCATGAAGCCAACTTCATCCATATGGCCGGCAACCATGATTTTCGGACCGTTTGGATCCCCTTTTTTAACGCCGAACACACTGCCCAGTTTATCCTGGATCAGCTCGTCAGAATACTGTTCCAATTGCTCGCGCATGAATTTGCGGACTGCATGCTCGTTGCCTGGAGCTCCAGGTAATTCTGTCAGTGTTTTAAACAGACTCAATGTTTGCTCGTTCATTTAACTTCTCCTTCTTGTGAAAAATTTAGTTTTACTAAAGATTATGTATTTATACATTCCATTTTACAGAACATTCATTATGCTTGCCAGTCTTAATCCTGTCATACGCATTTTTTGCGGGCATTATTCCTTTGCTCTACCTGTGTGATTTGTTATGATGAAGTTAACATGAAATTCCATATATAATCTTGGAGGTCCTTGACTATGAACTGGAAAGCCTTTTTCATTGGCGTTGGCGCCGGACTGGCTGGTGCGTATGCTGTAAAGGAACTTGCGTCACAAAAAGAAACCGTTTCAGCCGATAAAGTACTGAATCATGCGAAGGCAGCGTTTAAAAAATCAGGGCCAATCAGTGGCTCATGGATTAATATGACTGCTGAACCTTATTCAAAACCACCGGTTGATTACCAGGTATATAAAGGTGGGATTTCCCGCAATGTCGACGGCAAGGTGGAGCAATATGAATTTATCGCGGATGCAGCCACAGGAGCCATTCTCGATGCCTATCCGCTAAATTAACATCAGTTGGAATTCAGACCTGCTTAAAGCAGGTCTATTTTTTCCGCTCAATTGTCTGTGTTATTTTTCCACCTTCATCAAACTTTACTGCACGATAAACTGCATCATGGTAAAAAGTGAACCATGCATCCTTGCTGATTCCAAACTCAAGCCATTTCTCTTTTGCAAAAATCGAAGTCATTGGGTAATCGTCATACGCCATCACCCAAAGAGGATTTTGGTGAGCATGAGTAGGCATGATATCAGCCATATGGACAATTGTTATGTCTTCGTCTTCAATGACCAGGATGGAATGACCATCACTATGGCCACCAGTATGGATCATTCTGATTGGACCAAAAGACCATTCCTTCTCAAAAGTTTCAACCTGTTGTTCAATTCCTTGCCAATTTTCTTTCCAGTATGTACTCTTCGATCGGATATTCGGTTTGCGCATCTCATCCCACTCGACCTGGGAAGTAATGATCTTCGCATTCGGAAAAACGGAGACAAATTCTCCTTTAGAATCCTTCGTTAACCCGCAGGCATGGTCAAAATGCATATGAGTCATCAATATGAAATCGATATCTTCTGGCTTTAAGTCCAGCTTTTCCAGCTCAGGTAGCAAGCTTGATTCCTCGAGGACGCCAAAATTGCGCTTTTGCTTCTCATTCAGTTTGCCATTTCCCATTCCGCTTTCAACGAGGAAATTCTTTCCCTCAGCCTGGATCAAGATTGGATCTGTACGAAGCTCAATCTGGTTGTTGTCATTCACAGCATATTTTCGCGACCATAACGGTTTCGGGACCACCCCGAACATCGCGCCGCCATCAAGATGAGTGACCCCGCCATTCAGCCACTGCAGTTTTACATTCCGAAGTTCAAGCTTTTCCATCTTTCAGCCCCCTTTTTTACTTGATTGTACCACTCGTGTTTGAAATTTTTAAATAATTCTGCTTCTAATTGATCGGTGACCAGAGAATATGGCCGTCATCATTCAATTGAATTCTATTTTATTGGCAAAGTTCACAATTTTATTGGCGAAATTTTATTTTTATTGGCGATTATAAGATTTTATTGGCGAAAATATCTTTTTATTGGCGATTTCCACCTGTTTATTGGCGAACTGGAAATTCTCGCTCTTTTTTTCCAATTAAAAAACCGGTCGATGCAAAAAATCGGCCGGTTTGTTCATCTTCTTTATTCAGAAAGGAATTGGACTTCACAGCGGTAAATGCGGCTGCCGCGTGAGGAGAATTTCTCTTCGTATTCGGTCATGATATTGCCTTCATAATCACTGTTGTGAAGGTCGAGGCTGACATAGTTCAGCTTCATGCCGTAATGTGAGAAGCTGACTAGGGAGTACTCGAATAACCCCTGGTTATCTGTCTTGAAGTGGATTTCTCCATTTTTCACAAGTATGGATTCATATACTTCAAGGAATGATTTGAAAGTCAACCTTCTCTTTTCATGGCGTGTTTTTGGCCATGGGTCAGAGAAATTCAAATAAACCCGGTCGACATCCCCGCTTTCAAAATACTTGGCAAGTTCCGCTCCGTTCACATTCATCAGCTTGCAGTTTGGCAAATCTTCTTCGATCAGCCTGTCCAGTGCACTGACGATGACACTTTCCTGCAGTTCGATGCCAATATAGTTAATGTCCGGATTGGCTTTGGCCATTCCCGTGATGAATTGCCCTTTTCCCGTACCAATCTCAATGTGGAGGGGCTCATCTTTTTCAAACACTTTTCCCCAATTCCCACGGTGCTGTTCAGGTTCATGGATCACAAAATTCGAATACTGAAGTAATTTATCTTTAGCCCAAGGCTTGTTTCTTAGTCTCATACTGACACCTCTGTACTATTTTCATTCGTTTCAAACAATATCATGCAACCCATATGTTTTCAAGGTGAAATTTATCGGTGCTGCATAAACACAAAAAGGAATCCACAATCTATAGGTGAATTCCTTTTAAAAGAAAGGGTGATCATTGTGCCTTTAAGCCACCATGACCAGGTAAATTTATTAAAGGATATATTAAGCAACCAGCAGACTGACTGCTGCGGTTCGGTTGCGGAGTATCAGCAATTGGAGCGTCTCATTAAGTCGTTGATGGTCAACACGAATGTCGACGGCAACATCAAATCGATTCTGCAGGATGTTTACCAGTATAGCCAGAACGGCGTAAATGCCTCTGACCTGGAACAGCACATCCAGACAAACCGGGGTCAGTTAACCCAATGGGTCGATGATATCGGTCAGTTTTCATGATAATAATTAAATAAGTGCTTTTAGAAAATCAATCCATTTTTCCATCTCTGGAATGCGATTCTGGTTTTTATGCCATTGAATCGCTGAAAGTGACTGTGCAAGTGCATACCATTTCATACGCAGCTTGAGATTTTCGGTCAGGATGATGCCGTATTTCTCCAGCCAGTCCTCCCATTCTTCTACAGGTATATAGGAATACAAGAGAAGTCCAAGGTCAATGGCAGGGTCGGCGATCATCGCGCCATCCCAGTCGATTAAATACAACTGGTTGTCTTCAGTAAGCAGCCAGTTGTTATGATTCACATCACAATGGCAGACAACTTTTTCGTCAACATCAATATCGCCAACGTTTGCATTTAAAAACTCCATTGAATCTATGACAGCCTGCTTTGTACGAAGCTCCTCATCCAATTCCTCGTTAAGGGCATGGAGGAACATCTCAGGTTTCAGCGGGCTTTTCCCCAGTCTGGTAAGCATCCCAAGAAGTGGTTCCGACGCATGGATTTTTTTCAATAGCTTGGCCACACGGTCTTCGTTCATATCCCCGGGCTTCAGCTCTCGTCCGTTCATCCATTGCTGCGCCGTAATGACATCTCCGTTTTCTAACCTTTTCGTCCAAACAAGCTTGGGTACAATTCCTTCTGCGGAGAGAACAGCAAGAAAAGGGGATGAATTACGTTTTAGAAACAGCCTTTGTTCTTCATGCTGTGCAAAATATGCGGCACCGGTTGCACCGCCTGCAGGAACGATCTCCCAATCCTGTCCAAATAAATGTTCCAAAGTTAGTCACCTTCATTTATCACTATTTCCCTTATGCTAAAAACCGGAAATGGATTTTATAATCACTGTTGTCTTTATTATCGGAAATAAAAAGACAGCTATTGATAGTAAAAAAAACACAATAGCTATCTTATAAATTTTATCTCCTAGATGCTTCCTACGTCAACCCCATCATGTCTAAATTAATATTGCGAAAAAGTTCTCCAGAAATAATCTTACAACCGTTCAGTGTCATCGATTGAACAACCAAGGTTCCCGGCACAGTTCACTTCCTATTTTGCCAGCACAAACAAAGAGCATGGTTCAAGCAAAAGCTTATCTCCCTCTATATGGCGAAATGGCTGGGCTGAAGCTTTTTCATGGTCAGCCAGGACATTCCATCTCCCCTCTTCGATCAGTTGAACAAGCTGTTGATCCGGCGATGGGTTAAAAAACACCAATATTTTTTCCCAATCCCCTTTTGGATTTATTTCCTTCAGCGAATAGCACACTAGCGGAGCTGGCACTGGCAAGAATTCCATATGCCTGCGGATCTGTTCGTTATCCTGTAGACGAAATGCCTCATTCGATTTGCGAATATCGATGAGTCCCTTGATGTATTGTACATTATCTAAATTGGCATCACGCAGATCCCAATCCAGCCAGTTTATATCATCAGGTGACCGATAGCTGTTGCCAACTCCTTTTTTCGACCTATAAAATTCCTGGCCACTGTGCAGGAAGGGAATCCCCTGGGCCAGGATGACCATTGAGGTCGCCAGTCTGTGCTGCTTTTTTAAAAAGGCTTCATCCTTGTCTGGTTCGATGATTTTCAGCTTATCCCACAATGTATGGTTATCATGCGATTCAATGTAATTGACGGATTGTCCCGGCTGCAAGAATAATCCATTCTTCCTTTTGCCTATTCCGATGCTGCCCGCCATTACTTGTTTCGCCGCCTCCAGATAGCGCTCATTGCCTAAAGCAAAGCCTTTATCGTAGATATTAAAGGTACTGCCCTTGATACAATCGCGGAACCAATCATTGAACTGGCCGATTCCAGTGAGTTTTGCCTGATTTGAGATATTGGCCTTCCAATCAGGCGGGAGAGGAGTATTCAGGTCCCACCCTTCCCCTATGATCAACACATCGGACCTCACGCTATTCACTGCATTCCGGACTGCCGTCATTGTATCGATATCCAAAATGCCCATCAAATCAAAGCGGAAGCCATCGACTTGATATTCATTCAGCCAGTACATGACAGAGTCAACAATGTATTTTCTCGCCATCAGCCTTTCAGAGGCAATATCGTTTCCAACACCAGTTCCATTGGAAGGAAGGCCATATGTATCATGGCGAAAAAAGTAGCCTGGTACGATTTTTTCAAAAGGAGATTCCTCACGGATGTATACATGATTATAGACCACGTCCATAATAACGCCCATACCGAGGGAGTGTATCGCAGAAATCAGCTGCTTCAGCTCGATGATCCGGTTATAAGGTGCCCTGGGATCAGACGCATAGCTTCCATCCGGGACATTGTAATGAACAGGGTTATATCCCCAATTATAGTCCCGCTCCCTATCCAATTCGTCTACTCCCTCAAAATCGTGGACTGGAAGAAGTTCTATATGTGTGACACCAAGATTTTTAATATAGGAAAGGCCCGTTTCAACCCCGGCTGGACTTTGTGTTCCCGTTTCTGCGGCACCCAGATAAGTTCCTTTCCTGACAGCCCCGCTCCCCGGGTGTATCGTAAGATCTCTTATATGAGCTTCATAGATGATGGCGTCAACCGGGTGCCTTAATTTTGGACCAACATGATCGTTTACTTTCCCTTTGATTGGATCGATGACGACACCATATTCGCCATTGACCGATAATGCCGTTGCATATGGATCGACTGCTTCTCTCCATTCAAGGTTGATGCAAACGAGGAACGAATACATATAAAGCTCCAGGTTCCGGTCTACCTTGATACTCCAGACGCCTTTATCTCCCCGGTCCATCTCGAATATCTCGGGGCTTTGGGCATCTTCTTTAAACAATCTCAGTTTTACTTTTGTAGCGGTCGGAGCCCATAACTTGAAATTTGTATTTTCAGGGGTGTAACTGACACCGAGGTCATTCCCACCGTAAAAAAATAAAGAATCAAATTCTTCCGTTCGGATGATTGCTCCGATTTGGAGGTCCGTTTGACCGCCGCGTTCATCTAAAATTGTATATATTTTGCCTAAATCAGGCTTGAAACTACATAAGCAAATGTATTTTACTGCATCCTCCAGCAATACCTTCTCCTGGATCGCCAATGACAAATCAACGCCTTCTCCTTTAAGACGAAATTCACTGGAATTCCCTTCAAAATAAGAATAAGGAAGCAGAACGGTAATAACATCCATTTGATCAAGATAGGCGCTAAATTCCCTTTCGATGGCAATCATTCATTTTCAACTCCTCGGTATGTCCTGGATTGCTTTTTCCAGAAATAATGTTCAAGGCTTTTGGACATGCCTGGACTTTCAGCGGTGTATGCCCGATTGCTTCACCGTCTGCGTGCGCTAAAACCTTTGAAGTGGATTCAATCGTGATTGATTTTGCGGTAAACTGCTCTACCTCCTGAAACTTTGTATGTTTTCCCCAGAACACACTGATGAAAACCAAAAGCAGTTTCAGTCTGGAAATCCGGTGCACGACCGTAATGTCGAGAATACCGTCATCCGGGAGAGCAGCGGGAGCAATCTTCATGCCCCCTCCGTAGTATGGCTGGTTCGAAACAGTGACAAACCAGGCCTTGCTATATTTATACATTTTGCCATCAACCGTCACTTCGATTGGAAATGTCCTGAATGTGAGCAGTTTTTTGACGAGAATATAAACATAGACCAGCCTTCCCAGCGAGACACGGTTCAGAAGCGCTTTCATCCGGGACTCATTAGAATCCTTTGCGACCGCAGCATCAAAGCCTACTCCCATATTATTCATAAAATAGGTTTCCTGTAATTCGTCGTGAAGAATTTTTCCAATATCGATTTCTTCCGGAATGCCATTCCGTTTATCAATGATCAAACGTAATGCATCAGCTGACTTTTTAGGAATGAAGAAGCCTCTTGAAAAATCGTTTCCTGAACCGCCTGGAATGAAGCTAATCGTAATGTTTGGATAGGACGCTGTGCCATTCACCACTTCATGCAGCGTGCCGTCCCCTCCGACTGCCGCAATGACTGCCGGGTTACCTGCAGCCTTCCGGGCCAGTGACTCTGCCAGCTCTTGGGCATGTCCTGGGTATTCAGTAAAAAAAGCAAGATACGCAATGTCCAGGTTTTCCAGCTCTATCTCTATGTTTCTCCAAATCTCCCGGCAACTCCCATTTTTCGCATTGGGATTGACGATAAAATAGATCGTCTCCATGTGATCAACCTTTATCTATTTAATAGGTTCTTTATTCTTGGCCCTTCGGATTGTTTCCCCACTCAAGCCTTCTGACAGATGTTGTCTGGCCGTACTGCAGGAGAACCTGCGCTGCTTTTAATTGCATATGCTTCAATGGAGATTTCATGCCTCTCAGGGTCATGAACCATTCCTCAAAAGTTCGTTTTTCAATGAATTGTACACCATATGGCGGAAGGGGATAGTCAATGAATCCATTCCTGCTGATCAATAGTTTTTGGACTGGAAGATCCACTCCGTACATGTCAAAAAGGGTCTTGACGATTTTTTCCGTCCGATTGAGCGCGATCAGCGGATTGAGGATTTTCTTTTCCTTATTTCTCGTTTTCTTGATCCAAAATCGATCCTTTGAGCCGACAAAAGCAGCATCCTCTTCAGCTTCAATGAATGAAATGCACATCGCTGCCGCTGGAGTGATGATGATTAACTCCGCCTCGACAGGCGCTTTTTTTAGTAAAAATATAGGTTTATATAAAATAAGGAAGGTGTCGGGAAAGCGCTGCAGCAGGAATTTCAGTGTAGGATCGTTGACGAATTCTTTAGCAATGAATGACCTTTCCATCAATGTCGAGCTAGCCCATTTCAACTGGAATGGCAGCAATCCGTCAAGGAAATGCTGCTTTAATTCCTCAATGGATTTTAAGTTGCTGATGGAATCCAAACTACCGTCGTCCATCATATCGTCCTGATCTTCCAGCTCTTGTGGTGCATCCTCCCTGACAGGCTCTTGCTGGCGGACCATGCTTTTGAGTTTATGAAGGATATTCGTATTTGACTGCTCCTTCTGTTGTGAATCACTTAGATTCCCAATGGGTTCTTCAGGACCATTCTCCCATTTCGCCTTAATCCCCTCCCATTGCTTTTTCTTCAGGCGGACGTATCTGGAGGGATAAAGGTAAATGTCCTGGGCATAGCGGGATACATAGTCTTGGAGTTTGATTAATTGTGCCATTGTTGTACCTGCCTTTTATTCCTGCTTAGCAAGCGGAAATAGTGTGATGGGTTCATATTTTGGACTTTTCCCCAAATGAGTCTTGTACAAAACGACCCTTTCAGCATGAAAAGTCAGTTCTTTTTTAAAAGGGGTGACGGCCTCCAGCTGGCCAGCCTCAAATGCTTCCTCCCCAAGCCACTTTCTGGCGATGGTGATATGCGGGCTGAATGGCCTTGTTTCCAGGGAAAAACCAGCGGTCGTACAAGAAGAAAACACCGCTTCTCTTACTTCGTTCAATTCGCTGGATTTTTCCAATCCTGCCCAAAAAATTCTTGGAGAATCCTTTCGGCCGAATATGCCCAAATGGTTGATCTCCAGTTTAAATGTTGTTGTATTATTAAGTGCTGCCCCAATCAATTCATTGGCAGCCTTTATTTTCACGTCAGGTGCATTTCCGAGGAATGCAAGTGTAATATGTAAATCCTGTGGATGTACCCATGTTTTAAAGGGCATTTCGCCTTTTAAAACGTGAATTGTGTCCTTCAGTATTTCTTTTATATCACCGGGAAGTTCAAGAGCATAGAAATAATGCGTATTCAAAGAAATACACCCTTTCGTGTCCACTTGAATTTATTGTAGCAAATGGTTTGTCATATTGGCAGAAATTCCTTATAAACGTTTATAATCCATTCAAGTTGATAGGAATAGTCTTTTTTTATATGATAATAAGAAGCTAAAGTTATTTTTCAGTTGCTTATCATCAATTATTCACTTAATTGGAATACTAAAGCAGGGCAACAACGATCAAGGAGGCTATCACATGAGAGTCGTTAATAATATCGCAGCATTAATCGGGGAGACACCTCTTGTTAAATTGAACGTACTGGCACCTGAGGGAGGGGCATCGGTCTACCTCAAGCTTGAATACTTCAATCCTAGCAAAAGCGTAAAAGACAGGGCTGCATTCAACATGATTATTTCTGCAGAAAATGAAGGAAAGCTGAAACCTGGTTCAACAATCATTGAGCCTACAAGCGGCAACACTGGCATCGGCCTTGCAATGAACGCTGCGGCAAGAGGCTATAAAGCCATCCTCGTCATGCCGGACACCATGACAGAAGAGCGAATCAATTTGTTAAAAGCATATGGAGCAGAAGTCGTGCTGACACCTGGCGATGAGAAAATGCCTGGTGCAATCAAGAAAGCAGAAGAGCTAGTAAAAGAAATCCCGGACAGCTTCATGCCAATGCAATTTGAAAATGGAGCGAATCCAGACGCTCACAGGCAAACAACAGCAAAAGAAATCATCGAGGCAATGGAAGAACTGAAAAAGCCACTTAGCGCTTTCGTAGCCACAGCTGGAACCGGCGGAACAATTACAGGAACAGGCGAAGCGCTAAAAGAAGCGTTCCCTGAATTGGCAGTACACGTCGTCGAACCTGCCGGGTCGCCTGTACTTTCCGGCGGCAAGCCTGGGAAACACAAACTGGTCGGTACAAGTCCTGGCTTCATCCCGAAAATCCTCAATCAGGATGTCTATGAAAAGATCCATAAAATTGAGGATGAGGACGCCTATGAAACAGCTCGAAGACTCGCCAAAGAAGAAGGCATCCTTGTAGGACCCTCATCAGGAGCCGCATGCTTCGCCGCCATCAATGTCGCCAAGAACCTCAAGCCGGATGAAGTTGTCATCTGCATTGCCTGCGATACAGGCGAAAGATATCTATCCAGTGATTTGTTCAAATTTGAAGAGTAAACTTTAAAAGACTCGCCATCCATGGGATAGCGAGTTTTTTTTTGTTTAAGAGAAGACCCCTTTTGCAAGGAGTCTCCCATGTAGTTTCGTACCCTTATGCCACAGGTTTCTCCTTCATAAGGGCACCGTTCGGGCCGTTTCGTATCCTTATGCAACTAGTTTTCCTTCCATAAGGGTACCGTTCGGGCCGTTTCGTATCCTTATGCAGCTAGTTTCCCTCCCATAAGGGTACCGTTCGGACGGTATCGTATCCTTATGCAGCGGGTTTCTCCCTGATAAGGGTACCGTTCGGGCCGTTTCGTATCCTTATGAAACTAGTTTCCCTTCCATAAGGGTACCGTTCGGGCGGTTTCGTACCCTTATGCCACAGGTTTCTCCCCCATAAGGGTACCGTTCGAACTGTTTAGTACCCTTATGTACTGGGTTCAGCTTCTATAAGGTATCTTTTCTGAATGAATATAAAAAACTGCAGACAAACTCAACATTCCGTGGTTCGTCTGCAGTTCAATCTCATGCTTTATGTTATCCTTCGCCTTCACCTTCGTCTTCATCTTCAAAAATGGTTCCTGAGTGGAGCGTTACTCCGGAAACGATTTCTTCCATTTCAGCCTGGATTCTCTCGGTGATTTCCTCTCGTTCTTCTGGTGAAAGCGAATCCTTCGTATACCCGAATAGATAATTATCTAAATCGAATTCTCTTAGCTTGCATTTCGTATGAAAGATATTTTCCTGATAAACATTGATATCGACCATATCGAATTGGTCTTTTACATTTTCCGGGATGTAGTTTTGAATGGAACTTATGTCGTGATCGATGAATAGCTTGTTGCCATCTTTGTCCCTCGTGAAGCCTCTCACCCTATAATCAATTGTCATGACATCTGTTTCGAATGAGTGAATCAGGTAATTCAAGGCTTTCAGCGGCGTGATCTCGCCGCAAGTGGAGACATCGATATCCGCCCGGAATGTACTGATTCCTTCATCCGGATGGAACTCAGGATACGTATGGACGGTGATATGACTTTTATCCAGTTGTAACACAACATTATCAGGCAGAGGTCCAGGCGACTCATCATACGCTTCATCAGGAACCTCGACAACCGGTCCTTCGGAAACTAAGATTGTCACACTCGCTCCCTGAGGCACATAGTCCTGCTTTGCCACATTCAGCACATGGGCGCCAATGATATCAGATACATTCGTAAGTATTTTCGTCAGGCGATCGGCACTATACTGTTCATCAATATATTCAATATAAGCTTCACGCTCTTCTTTTGTTTTCGTATAACAGATGTCATACATATTAAAACTTAATGATTTCGTCAAATTATTGAATCCGTGCAATTCTATATGCTGTTCAGAAGTGAAGTTCATTACTGTTCCCCCTGTTCGGTTTACTGCTGTATTGTGTTGTCCTTTGAACAAAAAGCAGGTTTCCGGATGATTTAAATATTTTTATGATACCCATTTCCTACTGAGAAAAAACAAAGAAAGGTTCCTCCCTCAAGATCATGTTCAAAAAGCAAAAAACCTGCAGCATACAGCTGCAGGTTCAGGATTATACTTATAGTTTGCCGCAATGGCGTTCAATTTCTGCTTTAAAAAGGTTTTGCAGGTTCCTTGTGACGGGTCCAGGAGTCCCTGTTCCAACAGGTTTTCCATCAACTTCTACGATTGGCATGACTTCGACAGTCGTGCCAGAGGAAAAGACTTCATCAGCAGATGACAATTCATCAAGGGTATAGGCTCGCTCCTCAAATGCAATGTTTTCGTTGCTGCAAATCTCGAGCACCTTTTGTCTTGTGATTCCATTAAGGATTAAATTGTTTGCCTGATGGGTGATGATCACGCCGTCTTTAACAATTGAAATGTTAGAGTGGCTTCCCTCTGTGACGGTTTCTCCGCGGTGAAGGATTGCCTCGAAGCAGCCGGCCTCTGCTGCCTTTTGTTTCGAAAGCAAATTCCCTAGCAGATTCAAGCTTTTAATGTCACAGCGAAGCCATCGGATATCTTCATCCAGGATGGTACGAACACCTTTTTCCATCGGATCAATAGGGCGTGGAACCTTTCGCGTATAAGCTACAAAGGTAGGTGTGACATCCCCGCCGGGAAAAACATGATTACGTGGTGAAGTTCCTCTTGTGAACTGCATATAAACGATACCCGTGTCCAGTTCGTTTTTCGAAATCAGCTCTGCCATTTTGGACTCAAGCTCTTCAGGGCTATATGGAAGCTCCATTCTGATTTTTCCGGCGCTTTCCACAAGCCTCTTCAAATGCTCTTTTCCAGTGAACATCTTACCGTTATAAACCCGTATCACTTCATAAACACCATCGCCAAACTGATAGCCTCTATCCTCGATGTCGACCTTGGCGACCGTCCTGTCAAGAATCTCTCCATCTACAATTACATATTCCAATCCTTTTCCCCTCCTTGTTTATCGGTCAATCCACTTTTATTTAGCCAGTTCATAAATTGCTTGTGCATAAATCGCAGTTGCCCTGAGAAGGTCTTCAATAATCATATATTCATCCTTCTGATGAGCGATGTCAGGTCTTCCAGGGAAAAGCGGGCCAAATGCCACACCTGATTTCAGGGACCTTGCATATGTACCTCCGCCGATTGAAATAAGTTCCGCCTTTTCACCAACCTGTTCTTCATACACTTTCTTCAAAGTCTGGATGAGGAAGTCATTTTCATCCACATGATGTGGGTTGGAGTTCGAGAAGTTCTCAATGGTTAACTCTTCAGCCTCTAAAACCTGATTTAAGATTCCTTTTGTCTTCTCAAGATCAGTCGTTACCGGATAGCGCATGTTCAAGCCCGCGCGGCCGCCTTTTTCCTTGGAGTAGGAAAGTTTCCCGACATTGATTGTCAAATCTCCGGTGATATCATCAGTATATGCAACTCCGAGCGCCCTGCCGCGTGAATCCTTGCCCAGGAACTTGGAGACAAATTGAAAGAACTTTTCACTGCTTCCATCCAGGTTCAACTCGGAGAGGAAGCTTGCCATATAAAGGCCTGCATTTTTGCCATTGTCAGGCTCCATGCCGTGCGCTGATACACCTTCAAGCTCAAGGATCAGCTTGCCGCTTTCAACTACAGCTCTGCCATCTAATTCGTTGTTCCTTTTGAATTCCTCAAAGCGCTGGACAATATCCGTTTGTCCTTGCTGAACAACCAGTTCTACCTTAGCAAAATCAGGTACCATATTATAGCGGCGCCCGGAAGAAAAATTGGTTACCTCCGCATCGTAATCTTCTTTTTCATTACCGGCTGCTTTTGAAACTAAGTCATAGTCCGCAATTCCTTTTTCAGCGTAAATGATCGGGAAGTCAGCGTCCGGAGCAAAGCCCATTGTTGGCATTTCCTCATGTTCAAAATAATGGTCTACACAGCGCCAGTCGCTTTCCTCATCAGTACCAATGATCATTCGGACTCGCTTATTAAGTGGCAAACCTAATTCTTTAACGATTTTCATCGCATAATATGCCGCCATGGTTGGCCCTTTATCGTCGATGGCTCCTCGAGCGAAAATTTTCCCGTCGCGAATTTCTGCCCCATAAGGGTCACTTGTCCAGCCATCCCCTTCTGGCACGACATCGACATGGCAGAGGACACCGACGATTTCGTCTCCTTGCCCGAATTCAAGGTGACCGGCCAGATTACCGACATTCTTAGCCGTAAAACCATCCTTTTCACCAAGTTGCAGCATGTAATCCAATGCTTCTCTTACACCCTCACCAAGCGGTGCCTCATCTGTAGAGTTTTCCTCATCCAAAACACTCTTGATTTTCAGCAGGTCCTGAGCATCCTTAATTAAGTCCGATTCTCTTTTTTCTACTTCCTTCATCCAATTGATTGAAGTCATTCATCCAAACCTCCATATCTTGTTCTATATGTATTTCCCTTAAGAAGTACATTTAAGCTCTGCAATATCATTATTGTACCTTAAATAGCCAGTTGAAAACTTGTTTTATATTTTACTCCTGTTTAACACATTCCGTAAACAAAGTCACTTTAGATATTTTTTTCTTAATTTTCTAACAACTGTCATATTTAACCTGTTTAAAACCATATTGTTAAGTATATAAACGATTACAAAGGAGGCAGTTATCTAATAAATTATTAATTTTTCATAAAAAACAGTTAATAATCTGGAATTTTATCTTATTAAAGTGTAAAATAGTCCAAAAGGTAAGACATCTTATGATTGCCTTTTAAAAATGGACGCAAAAGGAGCTGTCTGGAAAGAAGAAAACTACATACTTGAGGATTCGTCTTCAATCTATAGTCGGTTGCAGGAAAATGACAAAGGGGTTTAAAAAAGGATAGGGAGTGGTTGTTTGAAACCTTCGACTAACCGGATGATAAACCGCATCAAATCCATCTACATGTATATATGTCAGAATGGTACTGTCACAACTCAAGATCTTGTAGAGGAATTCGGAATTACTCCTCGAACCATCCAGAGGGATTTGAATGTCCTGGCTTATAACGACTTAGTGAAAAGTCCGAGCCGAGGTAAATGGACAACGACCCAGAAAAAGGTAAAGATGTCTTCATAATACGAAAAGCGGAAGTGCCTTGATCAGACCCGACAAGCGCTGGAGGTCCTGACAGTGAAGTCGTTCTTTGACTTCATTGGCAGGACCGAAGCGTCTAGAGGGTCTAGGCGCTGGAGCTGGACAACACTCGAAGTAAATGTATGCTTACTAATAAAAAGAAATCGCCTGAGCTGGTCTCGGCGATTTCTTTTTTATACTTCATAAGTTTGCAACATTTCCACTTCTTCGTCTGTCAGCTCCCTGTATTCCCCGAGCTCCAGCGTGTCATCGAGCTTAAGCGGCCCCATCGACAATCTCTTCAGGTAAATGACTCTTTTTCCGACTGCTTCGAACATCCGCTTCACCTGATGGAATTTGCCTTCGATAATCGTCAGCTCGATATCAGAAGTTAAGCCGGATTTTAAAATAACAAGATCACCCGGTTTTGTTTCATAACCATCATCGAGAGTGACACCTTTCTTGAATGCCTCTATATCCTCTTCCGTCACTTCTCCCTCTATTACCGCAAAATAGGTTTTAGGAACATGTTTTTTTGGTGATAAAAGCCTGTGAGATAGCTGTCCATCATTCGTGATCAACAGCAGGCCCTCGGTATCCTTATCAAGCCTCCCTACCGGGAAGGGCTCGAATACCTGGTCTTCGATTTCCAGCAAATCAATCACCGTCTCATCACGGTTGTCCTCCGTTGCTGAGATGACGCCAGGAGGCTTGTTCATCATTAAATAAATAAATTCTCTATAATGGATCTCTTCCCCGTTTAATGTGATCGAATCATTTTCAGGATTCACATGGTGCTTTGCATCCTTGACAATAGCATGATTTACTTTTACAGCACCGTCTTTTAAAAGTTTCTTCACGTCTTTCCTGCTTCCGTATCCTAAGTTTGAAAGCACTTTATCGATTCGCATTTCTGTACCTCCTATATTCATATGGGCAGGTGCCCATTCCATTTCTAGTTTCCATACATAGACTAATATCATACTTTACTACAGATATGAGGAGATGACCTGAATGAACCATCGACAGCAAGGACAAGGCTTGTACATTCCGCTTCCCGGCCTGCCAGGCGGAGGTTACCCGGGTGGTGGATACCCTGGAGGCGGTTACCCTGGCGGAGGCGGCCAATTTGACCAAAGACTCGACCGCCTGGAACGACAAATCCAGAGGCTGAACAATCAAATCGACCGCTTGGACCGCAGGGTCGACAGAATTGAGCGCCGCTTGAATATCCGCGATGACCAACAGTTTTTTTATTAGGTTGCATTAAAAATGGCCTTCATAACCGAAGGCCATTTTCCTATTATACCGGCAGCCTTATTTTGCGCTTGATTTTGGTGACACGGTCCCCGAAGAGCCTGTCCACCAGTTTGGTCCGGAATCCAAGATAAAAGTATACCGCAGCTCCTACCATTGCAGAGATTCCAATAAGTACAATCGACTGGAACTTCGCAGCCGGTGACAGGAATTGGACGAGCACTTCATAGAATGCCAATGTTACACCTGCCATCAAACCTGAAAATACAAGTATCAGAATAACCCTTCTGGTCACAAAGCCCATTGGATACCTTGCGAACTTTTTGATTACATACATATTGATGAGAATCGCTGCCACATAACCCAACGCAGTTGAAAAAACAGCACCTTGCGTTTCGAACATCTTGATCATTGGAATATTGAGAGTAAGCTTCACCAATAGTCCTGTCAGCAAACTCAAGATTGTAAAACGCTGTTCATTTATTCCTTGCAGGATGGCCGCTGTAACGGAATAAAGTGCAAATAAGATGGCTACTGGCGCATAGGTTCTCAGAATTTCAGTTCCTAAAGGATCATTTTCATAGAAAACTGTGAACATAGGCTGTGCAAGTAAGGACAAACCAATAGCTGCAGGGACAGTCAGATACATGAGTACCTGGAAGGTTTGGTCCAGCTGACGTCGCATTCCTATGCGGTCATTATCCGTAAATGCCTTCGTAATGCTAGGAACCAAAGTCAAAGAAAATGCGGTAGCCAGCGATACTGGAATAATGACGAGTTTATGTGTTTGGAAATTCAATACACCAAAGGCTGCCTGAGCATCATTCGGGTCCAGCCCTGTAGATACCATCGCCTTTTCAAAAGTGATCATATCAATGAACTGGAACAATGGATTAGCAATGCCGACAAAGACAAAAGGAGCAGCGTAAATCAATATTTCCTTATAAATTTCTTTTAAGGAGATATCCATTGTGCCCTTGTCTTCTTTTAACAATTCATCGAGATGCGGCTTACGTTTAAACCAGTACCATCCAAGAACACCAAGACTGCCAATTGCCCCAATGAACGCAGCAAAAGTTGCGACACTGACAGCCGTAACCATACTTCCTTTCATGATGGCTAAAACAATATAAGCCCCTGCCAGCAAAAAGACAATCCTGACAACTTGTTCAACAACCTGTGAAACAGCAGATGGCCCCATTGATTGATGTCCTTGAAAATAGCCTCTGATCAAACTCATGAATGGCACAATTATTAACGCAAAGCTAACAGCCCTGATTACAGTAGTGACATCCTCTGGCCTGATTTTAACATTGCTGTCACTTGAACTGATGGTAATATCCGCTAAGAGTGGTGCTGTCAAATACATCACCAGGAACGACAATATTCCCGTTCCCAACATGACAGCTATACCTGACTTGAATAACTTCCTTCCGACCGCATATTCACCGAGAGCGTTATACTTGGCGATAAATTTAGAAACAGCCAGTGGTACTCCTGCTGTTGCGACGCTAATGAAAATCGTGTAAGGGATGTAGGAGTATGAATAAAGCACTGTCCCATATTTATCGATAATCGCGTAAAAAGGAATAACATAAAACAGCCCCAGCACTTTTGATAGTATCGTGCCAAGCGTCAGTATGAACGTCCCTCTTAAAAGCTTTGATGACATAAGATCCCTACTTTTCAATCTATATAATAAAAACAGATTACAAACTTGTATTTTACCATAAACACATTCACATACAGTGATATTTATCAATGGATGCAGAATTTGCCTGTATCCATGCTGCAGAGTTTTCCTGCATTCCCTAGTTTACTCCTTCTGGGTGCTGACTGCCAGTTTTCCGGCTGGATTTCGTTTGAAGGATCTCATTCATGGCAATGTTTTTAATGAAGAGATACATTATAATAATAAAAGTGCTCAAATGATTTTAAAAAGTAATACGAAAAGTTGGTGAAGCAATGAAATACGATGTAATCGTCCTTGGCGGCGGTCCGTCTGGCTTGATGGCAGCAATTGCTGCTGGTGAACAGGGAGCGAAGGTGCTGCTGATTGACAAAGGAGACAAGCTTGGTCGAAAACTGGCGATCTCCGGCGGCGGGCGCTGTAATGTGACCAACCGGCTGCCTGTAGATGAAATCATTAAACATATACCCGGAAATGGACGGTTCTTATACAGCGCCCTTTCGATTTTCAGCAATGAAGATATTATTTCATTTTTTGAAAGGCTCGGCATCCAGCTAAAAGAAGAGGATCACGGCCGGATGTTCCCAGTCAGTGACAAAGCACAATCTGTTGTGGACGCCCTTTTATCAAAGCTGAAAGAATTAAAGGTAGAAATCAAGACGAACACTCCAGTTGCTCATGTACATTACAAGGATGGCAAAGCTGAGTCGGTTGAACTGAAAAATGGTGAAAGATTCTATGCTGAAAGCGTCATTATCGCTGTCGGCGGAAAATCTGTGCCCCATACTGGTTCAACTGGTGATGGGTATGCCTGGGCGGAAAAAGCGGGCCATACAATCACTGCATTGTTCCCAACTGAAGTTCCATTGACCTCTTCTGAACCATTTATAAAAGAAAAGGTTTTGCAGGGCCTATCGCTGAGAGGAGTGGCGCTTAGCGTCCTGAATCCAAAAGGGAAAGCGCTGATTACGCATAAAATGGATATGATATTTACACACATTGGTGTCAGCGGACCTGCGGTTCTTCGCTGCAGCCAGTTCGTCGTAAAAGCAATGCAGAAATGGAACCTGAAAGAGGTTGTCATGTCCCTGGATGCCCTTCCTGACATGAAAGAGGAAGAATTGTTCCAGGAGATCAATAAACTGATCAAAGCCGAGCCAAAAAAAGCTGTGAAGAATTTGCTTAAAGGGCTGCTGCCTGAACGTTACTTGATGTTCCTGCTAGAGCGCAATGAGATCGATCCCGCTATGCAGGGAGGACAGCTCGGCCATGAAAAAATCAGAAGCTTCGCCAAGTCAGCCAAGCAATTCGAATTCAAAGTCAACGGCACCCTCCCGCTTGATAAAGCCTTCGTTACCGGAGGGGGCGTATCCGTCAAAGAAGTCGAGCCGCAAACAATGGCTTCAAAAAAAGCTGATGGCCTATATTTCTGCGGAGAAATCCTCGACATCCACGGCTATACTGGAGGCTATAATATCACCTCCGCCCTTGTCACCGGACGTCTCGCCGGAACCAATGCCGCAGAATTCGCGCTGCAAAAATAGAGTAAATGACTAAGTGTCCGTCATAAATTTTGATGACGGACATTTTTGCTCTCGTTCCATCTGTTTTTGTTCGTCATACCCTCGATGACGGACATTTTTTGCTGGCGTTCCACCTGTTTTTGTCCGTCATCGCCCTGATGACGGACACTTTTGCTTGATATCCTCCTATTTTTGTCCGTCATCGCCCTGATGACGGACACTTTTGCTCATATTCCTCCTATTTTTGTCCATCATAGCGTCCATGACGGACACTTTTGTTTGTCATCCATCTATTTTTGTCCATCATAGCCTCCACACCGGACACTTTTGCTCGCGTTCCAGTTGTTTTTACCCATCCCGATCACAAACTAAAACAGAGCCTGAGTGATAACACTCAGGCTCTGTACACAACCATGGCTGAAAAACAGTAGATTTGTTCTTCGTCTTCTTCTTCAGGCAGGACCGCGACATTGTATTTAATGTCTAAAAGCTTTTTTTCATCGAGCTTTTCCAGAAAGCGGTTCATATCCTGTTCTAAATCTTTTTCATGTTCGTGATCAAATACTCTGACCTGGATCAAGGTAAGTCGTCCTTCCTTTTTAGCATCCATTCTGGCCATATTTTCAGAATTTTATAATTATGGACGTTTTGTTTCTCCGCCCCAGCTCATCATGCCGCCAACCATGTTGCGTGTTTTGTAGCCCTGCTCATTCATGTAGTGGCAGACGTTGCCGCTTCGTGCGCTTGAACGGCAGATGAAGATGTATTCCTTATCTTTGTCGAATTCGTTCAGTCTTTCAGGGATTTCGCCCATTGGTACGTGCTTAGCTCCAGGAATCATGCCGGATTCCACTTCATCATGTTCACGTACATCAACCATTTCTGGCTTTTCGCCTGCTTCCAGCTTCTTTTGAAGTTCTTCTGTTGTGATTGTTTCAATTTTATTCATTGTGTATTTCCTCCATTTACTTGGATTTAATCTTCTTAAAAAGGATTCATAATACCATAATGTATTTTCCCCTATTTATTATATAAAAACTCTTTTTATAATACAAAGAAAAAACCTTACGGGGTATTTGCACCATTGAAACAAAGGATCGCCAAAGCGATCCTTTGCGTCAATAGATTAATTAGCAACAATATTAACGAGCTTTCCAGGTACCGCAATCACTTTACGGATTGTTTTACCGTCGATTTGTTCCTTAACGGCATCATCGCCCATTGCGATCTGCTCTAATGTTTCTCTATTTGCATCTACCGGTACCATCATCTTCGCCTTGATTTTTCCATTCACCTGGACAACGATTTCAACTTCGTCATCAACAAGCTTGGCTTCATCATAAGCAGGCCATGCTGCATAAGTGATGGATTCACTGTGTCCTAGCTTTGCCCAGAGTTCTTCAGCAATATGCGGCGTGATTGGCGCCAGCATTTTCACAAAGCCTTCCACGTATGCTTTCGGAAACTCTTCCGCTTTGTATGCTTCATTTATGAAGACCATCATTTGTGAAATCGCTGTGTTGAAGCGAAGTCCTTCGTAATCCTCAGTCACCTTTTTGACCGTCTGATGGTATACCTTCTCAAGGTTTACACTATCAGTATCCTTGACTTTCTCGCTTAGGCTGCCGTTTTCGTTGACGAACAAGCGCCAGATGCGGTCAAGGAAGCGACGAGATCCGTCAAGTCCGTTGGTTGACCATGCGATGGATGCTTCTAGCGGCCCCATGAACATTTCATAAAGACGAAGCGTATCTGCCCCATGGCTTTCAACGATCTCATCCGGATTGACGACATTGCCTTTTGATTTGCTCATCTTTTCATTATTTTCACCAAGGATCATCCCCTGGTTAAAAAGCTTTTGGAAAGGCTCCTTCGTGTGGACAACTCCTACATCGTAAAGGACCTTGTGCCAGAAACGAGCGTATAGCAAGTGCAATACCGCGTGTTCCGCTCCACCGATATAAATATCAACCGGAAGCCATTGCTTTAATTTCTCCTTATCAGCAAGTGCCTTGTCGTTTTTTGGATCGATATAGCGAAGGTAGTACCAGCAGCTGCCACCCCATTGCGGCATCGTATTCGTTTCCCTGCGGCCTTTTTTGCCTGTTTCAGGGTCAACGACATTCACCCAGTCATCGATATTGGCAAGTGGAGACTCGCCTGTACCAGATGGTTTGATATCCTTCGTTTTAGGAAGAACTAAAGGCAACTGGTCTTCTGGAACTGCTGACATTGTGCCATCTTCCCAGTGAATGATTGGGATCGGTTCGCCCCAGTAACGCTGGCGGCTGAACAGCCAGTCGCGAAGGCGGTAAGTGACCTTCTTCGTTCCGATGCCTTTTTCCTCAAGCCAGGATATCATCTTGCTGATGCCTTCTTCTTTGTTCATGCCATTTAGGAATTCAGAATTAACATGTTCCCCGTCGCCAGTGTAAGCTTCTTTTTGAATGTCTCCTCCGGCAACGACTTCCTTGATCTCCAAATCGAACTTTTTCGCAAATTCGTAGTCTCTTTCGTCATGGCCAGGTACCGCCATGATTGCTCCTGTTCCATATGAAGCTAGAACATAGTCAGCAATCCAGATTGGCATTTTTTCGCCGTTCGCCGGGTTGATTGCGTAAGCACCAGTGAAGACGCCTGTTTTATCCTTCGCAAGGTCCGTACGCTCTAGGTCGCTCTTGCTCTTGATTTCATCGATATATTTTTCGACTGCAGCCTTCTGTTCAGCTGTCGTGATTGAATCAACAAGCTGGTGTTCTGGTGCAAGCACCGCATAAGTTGCACCGAAAAGTGTATCAGGACGCGTTGTGAAAACCGTGAATGTTCCTTCATGACCCTCGATGTTGAACGTGATTTCAGCACCTTCAGAGCGGCCGATCCAGTTTCGCTGCATATCTTTCAAGCTTTCTGGCCAATCAAGCAAATCCAAATCCTCAAGCAGGCGATCTGCATAAGCAGTGATTTTAAGCATCCACTGTCTCATCGGACGGCGCTCGACCGGGTGGCCACCGCGCTCACTTTTTCCGTCGATTACTTCTTCATTCGCTAAAACAGTTCCAAGTGCCGGACACCAGTTAACCGCTACTTCATCAATGTACGCCAAGCCTTTTTCATAAAGCTTCAAGAAAATCCATTGCGTCCACTTATAGTATTCCGGATCTGTCGTGTTGACTTCGCGATCCCAGTCGTATGAAAAACCTAGTGCCTTGATCTGGCGGCGGAACGTGTTGATGTTCTGCTCTGTGAATTCTGCCGGATCATTCCCTGTATCAAGAGCGTACTGCTCTGCAGGAAGCCCGAACGCATCCCAGCCCATTGGATGAAGGACATTGAATCCCTGCATTCTTTTCATGCGGGATAGGATGTCAGTCGCCGTGTATCCTTCCGGGTGGCCAACGTGAAGACCGGCACCAGATGGATACGGGAACATATCCAGCGCGTAGAATTTCTCTTTACCTTTATCTTCAGTTGTTTTGAACGTTTTGTTTTCTTCCCAATGCGTTTGCCATTTTTTCTCGATTTCCTGATGGTTAAAACTCATCGTCAATGTCCTCCTGTTTGGTTTCGATTTATTTTTAGCGGATGGTGTTTCTTTTAGAAAATAAAAAACTCCCGTCCCTGTAAAAGGGACGAGAGGCTATGTATGATCTCCCGCGGTACCACCCAAATTAGTGTGCAACACTCGCTTCATTCATCCTTAACGCGGAAAACGGCAAGCACTACTGAAGAGTTCGCGCTTGCGACTCAAAGGCGAGTTCATGATGTTCCCGTCTGGCTTGCACCGACCGCCAGCTCTCTTGCACAGGTTTTACACCACTACTACTCCTTGTCGAAGTCTTTCGTTATGAATATAGAGATATTGTAATAAAATTCCCTCGCATATGCAAGCGGGGATGAAATAAATGATGATAGAAAGTATTATATGATGGTTTCTGCTGCTGGTGCAGGCTTTTTCCTATGCCAGCAGCCAGAAACCATCATTCTGGAAAGTGGTCCATCTGTAAAATTTCAGAAGGGCCTTATCGATTACTTTGTTTGTGCTGCCTCCAAAAGCATATCAACAATATGCACGCCTCTCATTTTTCCAGAAAGTCCTTCACGCTCAATCCCGAGCTTCATTTGAAGAAGACAGCCTGGATTAGCGGTAACAATCGTCGCTGCATGGGTAGCCTTTGCCTGAACCATTTTGGAGTCAAGGAGCTGCATCGACATTTCACTCTCGACGATATTGTAGATTCCTGCTGAGCCACAGCAACGGTCGGCATTCTCCATCTCTTGGTATTGTATTCCCTTGATGGACTGCAGCAATGTTCTTGGTGCTGAAGCTGTTTTCATGACATTGCGAAGATGGCATGAATCCTGATACGTAATGATTTGATGCGGCAGTTCGAGGTTCACTTTTTCATGAAAACCGACTTCGACCAATATTTGCGAGATATCCATGATTTTATCGGCAAATTTCAGGGCCCGTTCCTTCCATTCCGGATCATCCTTAAGCAAATGATCATAGTCGATTAAAAACGCCCCACAGCCCCCTGCATTGGTGATGATGAAATCGACCCCGGAATCCTCAAAGGCTTTAACATTCCGGCGAGCAAGTGCTTTCGCATCTTCCTTTTCACCACTATGCCCGTGAAGCGCTCCACAGCAAGCCTGGTCCTTCGGAATGACAATTTCACAGCCTGCAAGCTGCAAAAGCTTCATCGTTGCATTGTTTGTTTCCAGGAACATGGTATCCATCAGGCAGCCGCTAAAGAATGCGACCTTATGCGTCTTTGTCCCGATTGCTTCGAGGTGCTCAGGACGATTTTTCATTTCCTTCATTGTGGGTACCTGGGGAAGGACCTTTTCCATCGTGGCGAGAGACTCTGGAAACAGCTTCATCACACCTGTTCCGCGCGCCAATTTTTGGAGGCCAGAACGTTGATAGAATCCAATGAGTCCGGTCAGCCCCCTCATGCGCTCCTGGTGCGGGAAAAGCCCTTTGAAGACTGCATTTCTGACCACTTTTACGGGCATTGAAAACTTCTTGTTTTGATTGACAAGATCACGGGCATCTTCGAGAAGATGTCCATAGTTCACTCCTGATGGACAGACCGGTTCACATGCACGGCAGCCAAGGCAAAGGTCAAGTGATCGTTCAAAATCCTCATCCGGTTCGATAATCCCATCGACAACCGCCTTCATCAAAGCGATCCGCCCGCGTGGTGAATGTGATTCCTGATAGCCCGATTCGATATAGGTCGGACAGGTAGGGAGGCAGAAACCGCAGCGCATGCAGTTCAACAGTTCGTCCTGGTTCATCTTTTCCTGGAATTCTGCTTGGATTCTCTGCTGTTCTTGAATCGTTGTCATTCTCAAACCACCACCCGTTTCCTGCTGTCCTTCGCAAAAACCTTACCAGGATTCATGATATTGTTGGGATCCAGGGCCATTTTCACTGCCTTCATAGCCGCAATTCCTGCTTCGCCTAATTTCAACTCGAGGTACGGTGCTTTCATGACGCCGACGCCGTGCTCACCAGTAATCGTCCCGCCGAATTCAATGGCCTTTTCAAAAATTTCAGCAAATGCCTTTTCGACTCTTTCCATTTCATCATGGTTACGTGAATCTGTCGCACATGTAGGGTGAAGGTTTCCGTCTCCTGCATGGCCAAAGGTACAGATATTCAAACTATACTTATTCGCAATATCGTTGATGGCATTGACCATTCTCGCAATCTCAGACCTTGGTACAGTCGCGTCCTCCAATATTGTCGTAGGCGCTAATCTCGCGAGTGCGGACAATGCACTTCTGCGTGCAGTCCTCAGTGCTTCAGCCTCTGCTTCCGTTTGCGCCAGTTGCACAGATACAGCGTTTTCCTGTTTACAAACTTCGGCAATCCTGGCCATGTCACGTTCGACCACTTCGAGGGGGCCATCCTGCTCAATCAATAGCACGGCTTTGACATCTGTTGGCAGCCCGATTTTCGCAAAGTCCTCTACTACCTTCAATGTCGGCTGGTCCAGGAATTCAAGGGTAGCCGGAATGATTTTGCTGGCGATAATCTTGGATACTGATTTAGCAGCTGCTTCTAGATCTTGATATAAAGCAAGCATGGTTTGTTTTGTTTCTGGCATCGGAATTAGCTTAAGAGTTGCTTCAGTGATGACAGCCAATGTCCCCTCCGAGCCAACCAACAGCCTGGTAAAATCATATCCGGCAACATCTTTCGCCAATTTCCCACCTGTGGTGATGATATCCCCGTTTGGCAGTACTGCCTCAAGCCCAATCACGTAGTCCCTTGTGACTCCATATTTCAACCCGCGGAGACCGCCAGAATTTTCATTTATATTGCCGCCGATAGTGGATATTTTCATAGAACTTGGATCAGGTGGATAAAACAAGCCTTTTGGCTCGACTGCATTGATCAAATCAAGGGTCACTACCCCAGGCTGAACAGTAGCGGTAAGATTCTCTTCATCCACCTCAAGGATTTTGTTCATGTGTTTAAAAAGAAGTACGATACCGCCTTCTGTTGGACAAGTGCCTGCACATAGGTTCGTACCAGATCCACGAGGGACAATCGGAATTTGATTCTCATTGCATATTTTCACAATTTGTGAGATTTCTTCTTTATTTCGCGGACTTACAACACCATCCGGCATTGACTGAAAGTTAGGTGTTGCATCATATGAATAGACTAGCCGTCCAGCTTTGGAATCATCAAAATTAGCAGGACTGACGATTGAAATGATTTTTTCTTTGACCGTGTTTGAAAACATGAGTGTTCCCCCTCCGTTAGTTAAACAATGCAAAATCGGCCTTGTGGAATCATTCTTGAACAATAGCCATTTTGCAGGATAAACATTTTTAGATAAAAACAAATCCCCCAAAAAAGCTGATAGGAATCGCTTACAAAAATGTGGTATGGTCATCAGATGACCATACCTTAAATTATAGGATGTGGATAAGGACAATTTCAATATTTATTTACATTTAGTAAAATATTGTTAAGGTCTTGGATTGTCTATTGAAGCTTTTAAAATGGTAAAGAATATGATCGAACTAGGATAAAACTGTATAATGGAAGTCAAAAGAACGAACTTTGGAGGATCTACCTTGCAATACAATAAAATAAAACCTAAAAAGATATATGAAGAAGTTGCGGAAGCCATCCATACTATGATCAGTTCAGGTCAATTGCAGCCAGGGGATAAATTGGATTCTGTCCAGCAGCTGGCGGAAAACTTCCAGGTAGGGCGATCTGCCATAAGGGAAGCATTGACTGCTTTGAGAGCAATGGGGCTCATTGAAATCAGGCAGGGAGAAGGAACGTATGTGAAGCAGTTCGAGTCTGAGCAAATCAGTTTTCCTTTATCGACAGCCATCTTGATGAATGCACAGGATACAGCTCACCTGTTGGAAGTGCGGAAGATTCTTGAGACTGGAACTGTCTTTTCTGCTGCAAAGAAACGGACTGACATACAGCTGCAGACGATGAAAGAAGCGCTCGAAGAAATGAAACGTGCGAGCGGAGATGAGGAGCTTGGTGAAAAAGCGGATCTCCAATTTCATATGGCCATTGCTGAAAGCTCGCATAATCCACTATTGATCAGCTTGATGAACCATGTTTCCGGCCTGATGGGAGAAACAATGAAGGAAACCCGCCGGCTTTGGCTCTATTCCAAACAAACTACAACAGATCGCCTCTATGAGGAACACTATGCTATTTTCAAAGCGATAAAAGAACAGAATGCAGAAGAAGCGAGACGCGTGATGCTAAGCCATATCGAGAACGTCGAAATTATTCTCCATAAATATATGAACCAGTCTAAAAATTAGAGTTCAAATCATATCAAACAAAAAGCTGGTTTCCGGTGAAAAAGGAAACCAGCTTTTGTGGATTATTGAATCGTATAGCCTCCATCAATGACCGCAGCCTGGCCGGTGATCCCTTTCGCAGCATCACTAGCGAGGAACTTCACATAGCTGGCGATTTCTTCGACAGCCAGCAGCCGCTTTTGCGGCACGAGCGGAAATATGACTTCTTCTAGCACTTTTTCAAGCGGGACATTCCTTGTTTCTGCAAGGCTTGATAGCTGATTGCGGACGAGAGGCGTATCAACATAGCCGGGACAGACGGCGTTGACGGTTATCCCATGCTCAGCACTTTCAAGGGCAGCAACTTTGGTCAGTCCAATGACTCCATGTTTGGCACTGTTATAGGCTGCCTTACCAGCAAACCCAACTAGCCCATTGATTGAAGCCATATTGATCACCCGGCCAAAACCCTGCTTTTTCATGACTGGAAGCACATGTTTCAAGGCTACAAACGGAGCCGTCAGCATCACCTTTATCAACAGTTCAAACTTTTCCGTCGGGAAGTCTTCGATCATGGAGACATATTGCAGGCCTGCATTGTTAATCAGAACATCTACACGGCCAAAATGCTCGACGCATTTTGCAACGGCATGCTCAATGTCTTTTTCGTTGGTCACATCACATTTTAAACCAGCCGCTTCATATCCTGATTCCTGCAGATTGGCAGCCGCTTTTGCCACGGCTTCTTCCTGTAAATCTGTTAAAAATACTTTCGCGCCCTGCTCAGCAAAACTCTTGGCGATCTCATACCCGATTCCCTGGGCGGCACCGGTAATCAGGACAGCTTTATCTTTTACCATTCCGAAACTCCTTTCTTAAATACCTAATCCTAGAGAGAATAGAACAATCGCGATCGCCACACCAATCAATGGCACAATGACAGTCACAGCGGCGACTGGATTGTACGCATCCTGATGGGACTCGCCACAGATTGCCCTGACCGTCGTGACCACGTAACCGTTATGCGGCAGGGAATCAAGCGCTCCTGAGGAAATGGCGGCTACCCTGTGCAATGCTTCTGGATTGACGCCCATATCCATGTAGTGAGGTGCAAGCAATGGAAGCGCAATGGCCTGGCCCCCGGATGCTGAACCAGTCATCCCGGCAATGACGCTGACAGAGATTGCCGCCCCAATCAAAGGGCTTCCAGGTATATTTGTCATCGCATCAACGGCCGTCTGGAAGGCAGGCACCGCTTTTGCCACACCGCCAAATCCCACGACAGCAGCTGTATTCCCAATCGCAATCAAGGCACCCATCGTTCCTTCTGAAAGGGCTTCCCAGAAATTTTTGAAGTATTTGCGGTTCAATAAGTAGGCGGATACAACTCCCCCTAAAAGTGCAATGATCAATGCTGATTGTTTCAATGAATCATGGAAAACGAATGAGATCACCAATACCACTACTAATGGAATAAGGCCCATTAGAGGATGAGGCAGTTCCCTTTTTTCCAGCATAGGATCGGTCTTCCTAGCCTCAAATTTCTCGCCCTTTGCGACGGCTTTTGTAATCATTCGTTTTAACCACCAGTAACCAAAAATCATCATGAAGATGGCAACGATGGCACTGACCTCCCAGCCGGCAACTGGTGATGTATTAAGAAATTGGATAGGAATCCAGTTCTGGATTTCCGGAGAACCAGCAGACGTCATCGTAAATGTAACTGACCCGAAGGCCAATGCAGCTGGAATGAAGCGCCTTGGCAGATTTGCCTGCCTGAACAAGCTTAATGCCATTGGGTAAACTGAAAATGCTACGACAAACAAGCTGACACCGCCATATGTCAATACGGCACAGGCAGCGACAATAGCCAGCACAGCATACTTCATGCCCAGCTTCTCAACGATGAACTCAGACACACTGTCAGCCGCGCCGCTATCCTCCATTACTTTTCCAAAGATGGCCCCAAGCAGGAACATCATGTACCATGCAGTAACGAACCCAGAAAAGCCAGACATATAGTTCCCTACAAAGTTGGCAGCTCCTTCTTCCACCAGCTGCGGGAATAGCGGCATTCCACTTAACACGGCAACAAACAACGCAGAAATCGGACCGACAATCAGCAGGTTCATGCCCCTCATTGTCAGATAAATCAATAAAGCCAGTCCGCCAATCAATCCAATCATACTCAGCATTCTTTTTCCCCCTTGAAATTTAAATGAATAAAAACAAAAACTGCCCTCCTCACCCCAGTGGATGGTAACGCTTACAAAATATTGATTAAAATTGCTGTATTATCTTATTGCAACTATCGTGCCAACTTTTTGCACCATAAGATTCAGTACGTAGTCTTAATTTTCAGTTATTTAATTCCGAATTTCCGGATTATAGCATTCTTCCTGTTCGCTATATTAATAGAGTTCATGATTATCTAAGTTGTCCTGTTCCTGTTTGTTAATCACTATCCAAACAGTGAAAACTCAATTAAATAATGCTAGAAAACAGGAAAGTCCGGAAAATCGGACACCATTCCGAATTCCCGGACTATAAGAGGCCATATTTATTTAACTTCTCATAAAGCGTGGACCTGCTTATTCCAAGTTCCATGCCTACAAGTGCCTTGTCGTCATTATGTCGATCAAGGCTTTGCTTCAGAACCCATTTTTCTGTTTCTTCAACGATATCCTTAAGACTTTTGTTATTGAAGACAATGGCGGTCTGTGTTTGCAGGTAATCCGGCAAGGAATCCAGGGTGATTTGTTCTCCTTTTGTTAAATGGACTGCTGCTTCGATAACATTTTGCAGTTCACGGATATTCCCCGGCCAGCTGTATGACTTCAGGATTTCCATTACATGGCTTTCGATTCCTGAAATCCGCTTGCCTAACCGATTCGTGACTTTTTCAATAAAATAAGCGATCAGCACCGTCAAGTCTTCTGCACGTTCCCTTAATGAAGGAACACTGAATGGAACGACATTGATCCGATAAAATAAATCCTCCCTGAACCGTTTCTCTTCAATCATGTTCTCGAGCGGCCTGTTGGTGGCCGCGATAATCCTGACATCAACAGATATCGATTTTGTCGAACCAATCGGTTCTATCTCCCCATCCTGCAGGGCACGCAAAAGTTTAACCTGCATGCTCAGCGGCATGTCCCCGATTTCATCCAGGAAGAGGGTGCCGCCATTGGCCAGTTGGAACTTCCCCTTCTTGCCCCCTTTTTTCGCGCCAGTAAAAGCTCCTTCTTCATAGCCGAACAACTCTGACTCTAGCAGGTTTTCAGGGATTGCACCGCAGTTCACTTTGATAAATGGCTTCTGGTTCCTGCTGCTTAGCTGATGGATGCTGTGAGCAAACAACTCTTTCCCTGTACCGCTCTCCCCCCTGATTAAAATGGATATATCACTATTGGCTACCATTTTCACCTTTTCTTTTAAACTGATAATCTGCTGAGATTCCCCAAGTATGTCATCCAGCGTATATTTCACTCCAGAATCAATCTTCTGGATATACGGCTGCATCCTGGTCAGCAGGCTTTTTACATGGCTGTCCATTTTCATCCATTCTTGAGTATCCCTGAAAAACACCGTCCCAAATGCGGCGATCACTTCACCATTTTTAATGATCGGTACCCTGTTTGCAATCATGTAATTGCCTTTTATAAATTGCAAGTCAGCCAGTTCCTCTTTTCCGGTCTGTGCGACAATATGCATCCTGGTATTCTCGATCACTTGAGTCACATGCTTGCCAATCGTTTCTTCCCGATTGACTTCAAGGAATTCACAGTAGTTATGATTGATATAGATGATCCTTCCTTCTCGGTCTACAACAACAAGCCATTCAAACGCATTCTCAACAATGGTTTCAATAATATCTGCCGGTATATGGAAAAGCTTCGTATTCATAATCCGCCACCTGGTTTTTCTTTTGATTTTATCATACTTTTCTGAATACAATAATAAACACAAAAAAAAGCACCTGAAATAAGGTGCTTTCGTCTACATAAGCTGCATTGTTGTAATGCAAGTGGCGTCATTCTCAAAAGTAGATAGTTCGGATTCAACACTTTTCCCATTATATCCAATCTTTGTTTTGAACTTTTTATCACGTGGAAGCCACAAATCAATGAAACCATTCTGATGGGATTTCATTTTCTCATCAACAATCACGTTTCCATCTTCATCCTCAATATATACATCAAACTCTTTTTCAACCAGTTCACCTTGACAACCTGTCAAGCTATGATTCGTTCAAGGATGGGTTTGATTTTCGTAAGGCGCGATTGAGACGAAGAAGTCTTCCTCCGAAATATCATAGACTTGCTTGTCCCCTTCACTGTCAGCAACTGTCAGCTCTTGTGAGGTGATGGAAGCCTTGTGGTCTTTGTTTTTGCCCGCGCTGTAATCACTCACCAATTCCTTGATGTTTTGTTGTTGTTTTTCAGGTTCAGCAGATTCTTCCCCGCCATTACAGGCAGTTAATAAACCCGCAGCCAAAAACGCAATTCCGAGGATTTTATATTTCAACCCATTCACCCCCTTGTCTCTCAAAGATGATTATATCATAATCTCACAGTCCTATATTAGTTGGAAAATATGCATTTTTTATCGAGAAAAAATGCATAAATTGTGACCGATTAGATCAGCGGCATAGCAAGCCGGAGTTTGCTAAATTGACCCCTCTAATTTAAAAAGGGAGCCAGGCTTCCTTTGCCCAGCTCCATAGTATACCTTTATGCTTGTGCAGCAATCTTTCCAGTTTCCCTAATTTTTCGATCATAGATAACAGTAGTAAAAATCCCGATAAACATCACCGCAATCAAAATCGCAAACAGCATTGGCATCCCGTATAGGTCGACAAGGATTCCTCCCATAAGCGGGCCGATCATCCTTCCGCCAGTTGCGGTGCTGTTGACGATTCCCTGGTAAAAGCCTTCCCGTCCTTTTGGCGCCAAATCATTTGCGATAGTCGGAACCGCCGGCCAGATCAGCATTTCCCCAATCGTCAGGATCACCATGCCTGCAACAAAGCCAGAGAATGCTTGAGCGCCTGCGGCAACTGCATAGGAAACCATGAAGATGACCATGCCGATGATGATTTGCAGCTTCAGTTTATTCTGGAACGGCTTGATCAGCCTGTTGACAACCGGCTGGCCAAGTACAATCAGAGCGCCGTTAATTGTCCAAAGAATGCTGTATTGGTTCAGGGAAATGTTCAATTCCTGAGTGTAAGCGGCGATCGTTGTTTGCCATTGTACATACCCAACCCAGCAAAGCAGATAGCCAATCGCAAGGATCAAAAGAGCATACAGCTTTGTATGGCTTTTGACTGTGCCATTTTCCTGAAGTACATTCGTCTGCTTCGCTGCCCTGGTGTCGATGCGGCGATAGCCAATAATCGCGATCATCATGAAGATCAAGTACATGGCTGCGTTCGCCATGAAGATCAGCTGGAATGAGTAGGAGGCGACAAGTCCGCCAAGTGCAGCTCCAATAGCTACGCCTAGGTTCTGCGCCACGTAAATAGCGTTGAACGCTTTACGTCCGCCTTCCTTCCACACTGAACCTGCCATTGCATACATCGCCGGAAAGACAATTCCAGAGCCAAAACCGACCAATGTCAAAAAGAAAATATACTGCGGCCAGCCAGGCCAAAAGGTCAAGCCAAGCAGTGCCACGATGGTAATGCTGATTCCAAGAATAATAGACTTGTAACCGCCAATTTTATCAAAAAGACTGCCGCCAAATAGGTTGCCAATAACGCTGGCTGCAGAATTAAGCATTAATACGATCCCGGCAACAGACAGCGATTTGCCAAGGTGATCATTGATATAGATTGTGTTTAAAGGCCATAAAAAAGAGGAACCAGTAACATTTACTGCCATCCCGATAACTAATAGCCACAAGGCTCTAGGCATTATTCACGCCTTCTTTCACTGATAAATTTCGAATACCAAAGTAATTCTAGAGCTTTTCACAATTAGATGCAATAGGAATTTATGCAGATATTCGAAGTTCAAATTTTCTATTATTTTGAAGTTGAATATTAAAAAATCAGTGGGGTATTCAGATCGGGGAATTATGGATTTTTCGTTAGATGATGCACTCCCAACCTGCATGGATTTGCAGGATTTTTTAAAATTGAATCCGGGAATATTGACACTCCGCCCATTTTCTGTAAAACTAAAGAAAACACCGTACAAACTACCATTTGCACAGTGTTTTCGTATTTATCTTTTCTCTAAATTTACTATTCACTATTTTTTAGGGGCTGGCTGTTGCGCCGGGAAGTAACTGTTCACTGCTTTCTCTTTCTTCTTGAAGTTATCTTTTTCGTCGTACACAGCCTGCTTCACTTTTTCAATCTCTGTTTTAACTTCTTCCAGATTTACGCCTTTCTTGGTCAATTCCTCAATAGCAAGATTGATGGCCTCATTCGACTCTTCAATTGATACCCTCAAGGAATCCATGGCACCCTGTGGATTATGGAATCCTGCCGCACTTTCAGCCGCCACGATATCCCAGAACCATTGTCCTTTTCTGATATGCTCTTGAGCCTGCTTGACCTTCTCTTCGCTTACCCCTGAAGTAATCATCTTATTCACATAGTAATGTGAGGTAATCGAAATATCCTCGGCCTTATGAAGGGCTTCCATATGTTTATCCTGGATACCGATCACTCGTTCCTTCAGTTCCTCCATATCCCTGTTGGTATGGCAGGTTGCGCAAGACTGATCCATTGTCTTGAGCGGAGACGTCCACCAGTGTGAACTGATTTTCTTTTTGCCGTCCACCCTGTCATATGGCATGTGACAGTCTGAACATGTAACTCCTGCTTCACCGTGCGGGCCTTCAATATGAGTCTCAAAGTCAGGGTGCTGTGCTTTTAGCATAGGTGTTCCTGAAACATTGTGGATCCAATCCTTCTCAAAACCTTGTTCTTTAGCAGTAGTTTCGTAGTATTCGTACATGTCTTCAGGCTCGAAGCCGTTTGCCCACGGATAAGTTACTTCTCCGTTATCTGCAGCAAAATAGTACTCTACGTGGCACTGTCCGCAAACATAGTTCCTCATATCATTCTTCGTTGGGTTGGACATGTCGATTCCTTGTGATTCCATTGCTTTGATGAAGCTCGGTCTTGTGACGCGCAAATCCATTGTCTGCGGGTCATGGCAGTCAGAGCAGCCGATCGGTGAATGGCCCATCGCTTCTGCCTTTGGCCATATATCCTGGTTAAAATTGCCGCCCCAGTAATCATCACCCATTTCCTCGATCATGTGTGGAACTGCAGTCGACTTACAAGTTAAGCATGAACCAATTGATTTATCCGTGATACGCGCAATTGCCCGGACATCCTCATTCGCGTAAATATGGCCGCGGTCCTCATTGTACTCGGTCGCAAAGCCATATCCGTTAAAAAGGACAGGCAGATACGGTTCCTTATCATGGTCGAACTTGCTTCGCTTGACGGAACCGCTGTACTTCGTATCCTCCATTTTTTCATTTTTCTTGTAGCTGTCATATTGAAGCGGGAAAAGGTCCTTGAAGGCCTCATTGCTGATTTCATCTTTGCTCAGCCCCGTTTTCAGCTCGCTCGCGGAAGTTGCTTCTTCTTCCGAGGAGCATCCTGTTATGATGAGCATGACAGCCGCAAGGAGCAAGAGTGCCCAGCGGAAATTTCTAGCCATTGTTCATCGTACCTCCTTTGTTTTCTAAAAGCTCGCCCGGTTTCGGCGGTTTAAAATAATCCTCTGTTTTGAAGCCTTTGCCGTGCGGTACGGCCTGGTGGCAGCTTGAACAGCTGTCCTTTGCATCATGTGATACGTTTTCTAGTGTGTTTTCATGACAGCTGATGCAGTTTCCATTTATGACTTCATCCGAACTTTCCGTTGCGTGGAGCACCTTCGGAATCTTTGCTTCCCCAAGTGTGTTGAAGTACACATGGGTCATCCCTGCTTTCGCCTTATAGGTATATTTCTCAACCATATTCTCATGAGGCAAATGGCAATCCCCGCAGGCCAGACCGGCGTGATTGGAATCAGAGAATGAGTTGTGGACCTCTGTCATGATATGACAGCTTGAGCAGAATTCAGGTGAATCTGTATACGCAAGCGTTTTGACAGTGACGACAGAAACAATGATTCCAGCAAATACGCCAATGAATAACAGCATCTTTTTGTCTATTCCCAGTAGCTTTTTCAGCATTTCTTTCACCTCCCTTATAGCTGATCATTCAATCTACTAAAGGCTGCACTGCTAGGAGAATTCTACTGACAATGCAGCCATATTAAAACACGGATGTGCTTTAACCAAGGTTAAGGTGAAACTTTTTCCTTAATCAATCGGATCAAATCATCCTTCGTTGTTGGGCCCGAGAAACGTTCGACAATGACACCGTTCCTGTCGATGATGATTGTCTCAGGCTGGCCGATGACATTGTAATCCTTAGAAATATCTTCCTTCGTATCTAATAGATACGTAAGCTTTGAACCGCTTTCGGAAATGTATTTTTCCATCCGTTTCTTCGATTCGCCTTTAGCAAGGATCAATAACTTTGCTTCCTTGTACTCTTTGCCGAATGCTTCGAGTTCAGGTGCTTCATCGATGCAAGGTGCACACCATGTCGCGAAAAAATTCAGGACGACCGTCTGGCCTTTGAAATCGGAAAGTTTATAGGTATTGCCGTCAATATCCTGCAGCTCGAAGTCGATGGACTGATCACCTGGCTGGGCGGAAGCTTTCCCTCCGAGTCCGCTGACCAAAAAGCCGAGAATCCCAATGACGGCAGCGATGACGATGATTGGCCCAATCTTTTTGCCCATTTCTAATCACCACCTCATTAAAAATCTGAGTTCCATTCTTCCAGAAGTTCCAGCTCTTTCTTCAATTGCTTCTGGCGGCGTCCAAGCACGATTACGTACCCTGCGATCAACGTCCAAATAACTGAGTATCCCATGAATAAGTAAGTCATTTCAATTCCTCCTTAATGGTTAGCCTGCTAGTTTTTCAATTGCTTTTGACTTTGCCTTTTTGACGATATGCCTCATTTTTTCAATTTCTATTCCTTTTCGCATCAGGAAACCGTACAGCAAAGTGATCGTGAAAATCGAGAACAGCAGGGCGACAAGCATATCTGGCTCGATTCCGCCCCCTGACTGGTTTTTGCCTTCACCGAACACGACCGGATGCAGCTTTGTGTTCCACCAGCGGATTGCCATGAAGACAATCGGGACATTGATGACGCCAATGATGCCAAAAACGGCTGACAACCTGGCGATTTTCTCCATTGAACCATCCATTTTGCGGACGAACAGATACGCAACATAGATGAACCAAAGAATCAGGGTTGTCGCAAGACGCGGCTCCCATGTCCACCATGTATTCCAGCTGGATTTTCCCCAAATCATCCCGGTGATCAGTGTGATTGTTGTGAAAAGCACACCAATTTCAGCTGAGATTCCCGCATTGATATGATGCTGGAGTCTCGGTTTGATTAAAACCCTCACACTGTAGTAACCCACGACACCGAATGCGAGGAAAGCGACCCAGGCACTGCCAACATGAAAGTAGAATATCTTTTGTGTCTCGCCCATTACCTTTTCAACAGGCGACCAAATAAAAATTAGATATAGTGCAATGAAAAATGACGGAATTAAAGTGAACAGCAGCAGCCGGTCGATAATGCCAGTATTCTTTTTCATCAAGACCCCTCCATAATAAATTCGAATAAGAAAAAGCACGCGGCCAGGAACAATAAATCGTAAGCAGCCATCAATCTGATCCAGGACGATGCATCCGCAATCACTTCATTTTCCAGGATGATCCTCGTCGCCTGGACTCCGGCAATCAACAGCGGGCTTAAGAGCGGCAGCAGCAGTACCGGCAAAAGCATCTCGCTGTTCTTGGCGTTCGCCGAAAGTGCGGCCAGGAAAGTCCCAACGATGATGAAGCCGAGCGTGCCGATGATGACAACCAGGATGAACCAGCTTACCTTTCCAAAAAACCTGTAGTCGAAGAGCAGAAACAGAACTGGAATGCTGACAAGCTGTACTGCTGTAACGAGGATAAAGTTCGCTAAAACCTTGCCCAGATAGATGCTTGAAGGATCGATTGGCGCAGAACGCAGCCCTGTCAGCGCATCGTTTTCGTGTTCTGAAAGGAAGGAACGATTCAATCCAAGAATTCCCGAGAACACGGTGATCAGCCAGACAAGCCCAGGTATGACCGCTTTTACCATATTATTTGTCGGATCGAACGCAAAGCTGAAGATCAGTACCACTAGACTGGAGAAGATGACCATCATACCAATCGTCTGCTTTGTTTTGATCTCATTGCTCAGGTCTTTGCTGGCAATCGTCCATGCATCCTTAATGATTGAAATCATGTTTTCTTCACCTCAGCTTCGTACCAGCTTTTCATCTCGTCCAGACTGATTTCCTCCCCAAGAAGCTTGGTTGAGACAATCTTTCCTTTCTTCAGCAGAGCGGCCCTGTCAGCAAGTGCATGAACCTGCTCAAAATCATGCGAGATAATCAGCACCGACGTCCCGCTATCCCGTTTGCTTTTAATGATGCTATTAAGCAGCGCGACAGCCTCCTGGTCTAGGCCGGTATGCGGCTCATCGAGCATCAGGATATCCGGCTCGGGCAGCAGCACCCTTGCGATCGCCAGCCTTTGCATCATCCCTCTTGAAAAAGAGCGAATGGGCATATCGCGGAATAGATAGAGACCCACTTCCTTTAAGAGTGCATTGGATTTGCTTTCAAGATTTTTTACTTTGTATAGCTTGCCGTAGAATTTAAGGTTTTCAAGCGGGGACAAGTTGTTATAAAGAAAAGATTCATGACCCAGGAAGCCAATCCGCTGTTTTACCTGTGGTGAATTCTTCTTGATAAGCTCACCATCAAGGAAAATTTCCCCGCTCGTCGGCTGCAGGAGTCCGACTGTGCATTTAAAGAAGGTGCTCTTCCCTGCTCCATTCGGTCCAATCACTGCCAGGATCTCCCCTTTACCTAAAGAAAGGGTGATGTTTCTTAATACGAGCTTATCTCCCAGCATTTTGGTCATTTTCTTTAGTTCCAGCATGTTCCCCAACTCTTTCGTTAAGTGTATTGTTTCAGTTCTTTGTTTACCTGAGCGAGATGGCTCTGGTATTCATTTTTCATCTTGTTAAAATTCTCCTCGGTGATTTCCGCTTCTGCCAGCCTCGCTTCAAGTACGGCCAGTTCCCTTTCAATCACTTTTTTCCTATGAAGATGGTGTATGAATAACTGGTCTTCCTCACTGATAATTTTCTCGGAAGGAGCCTTCCGCTTTTGTACAAACCAGACAACACCAATGACAGCAGCAATAACAATCAGCAAGTAATGTGGATTCACCATATTAAACCCTGGAGTCGTCAGCCAGAATTTCACAAGCCATTCAGGGTGATAGGCTGGTGTCATAGTGATCACCCTTTCTGCTGGCGAAGCATCTTCAGCTCTCTAAGAATTTCCGCTTCTGCTTCTGCATCCTTTATTTTCTTTTTGTTCTCTGGGAGATGTTCCATCTTTCGTCCTTGGGTTTCTTCCTTTACCATTTCAGCGGCAAGCAGCTGGTAATTCTCTTTCAACTTTTCAAAATCCTCACGAGTAATTTTTTTCATTAAAAAGTCCATCTCCAACTCATTCACAGCACTGTATACCTGCTCAATCGTCAGCTTTTCACCCTCTGTCTCCGGTCCAGCAGCCGAGATCTCCCCTGCTGTGAAAAAAGGAGAAATGATGAAGTAAAAGCAAGTAATGATCACGAGTGAGCCTATTATTAAAAATACATAATCCATTTTGATCAGCTCCTAGAAAAGCTTCCGGCGCTCTTCGTCAAATGTTTTTGCAGCAATTTCCTTTTCTACTTCCGAGTTCCATGCTGCCTTTCTCTCAAGCTTTGATTCAGACTTCCTAACCGTCAATTTCCTGAGCCAGACACCGACAATCACACTGCCGATTCCCACTCCTGCCGCAGGCATTCCCCAGGCAATCCAGCCGCTTGTGCCGCCACCCGGAGTTCTCAAAGCTGCCTGCCCATATTCATCAACATAGGATTGGATGATTTCCGGTTCTGTTTTACCGCCGTTCAGCATCTCGACCACTTCATCGTAGTAAATCTTTTTTACCGAACAGGTGGACAATTCATGATCTGCATGGCCCTGCATATCAAGCTGGCCGATGATGTGCTTGAATTCCTTTGAGTTATAGGTGAAGGCTGTTGTCATGCCCGGAATGATGATGAGAAAAAGGATTGTCGTTATAAGAACTTTCCTGTTCACTTTTTCCACCCTCCCACTCTCGAAATGCCTTTATTGATTTGGTAGCGGAAGGTTGTCGGCCTGCCGCCTATGAGGGCGAATGCCGTGCCAATCACCATGATGATTCCGCCCATCCAGATCCAGCTTACAAACGGATTCACTTTAACCATGAACGTCACTTTGTCTTTGTTCTCCCATGAGCTTAATACCACGTATAAATCCTGGCTCCAGTTTGTCTTGATCGCTACCTCTGTTGATGGTTCGGGCCATGTTTCGTAAAAGATTTTTTCCGGTTTGATTTTGCCGATATCCTTGCCCTTATACGTCACATCAATATCGGCCACCACAATGCCATTGCCGTTTTTCGTATGCTCGGTCAGTTCATTGAATGTAAGAATGTAATCCCCGGTCTTGATGCTGTTGCCGGCATCCACCGTTTTCAGGATTTCTGTCGAGTAAGTGTGCGACGAAATGACACCTACCGCGATGATGGCAATCCCGATATGGACGATATAACCTCCATAGCGGCGCTGATTTTTCACCGTCAGCTTGAACGCTGCCTTCAAAATGTTTTCCTTCGTTGCTTTCCGACGGGCACTGATGCCTCTGACGAACTCCTGTAAATGTGTTCCAAACATGAAGCTTGTTGCCGATAGTCCGATAACCGCGTAAATTCCCTTGACGCCAAATGCGAACAGAATGATGGCAGTGGCAACACCCATTGCCATCGGCCAAAGCATGCTTTTCATGAACTTTTCAAACACCGCTTTCTGCCAGGCAATCAGCGGGCAGATTCCCATCAATACGATCAGCACCAGCAAGATCGGAGCCATTACTTTATTGAAATATGGTGCGCCAACATTGACTTTTGTTCCTGTAAAGGTTTCCGAAATGAGCGGATACATTGTTCCCCAGAAAACGGCGAAAGCGGCAGCAACTAGAATCAGGTTGTTCAGCAGGAAGCTGCTTTCCTTTGAAAAATAAGCCTCTATTGGACTGCTATCTTTCTTGATCAGTCCGTACCTTGTCATGACGATATATAGAGAAAACAGCATCATGAAAGCCATGAAAACAAGGAAGTAAGTACCCAGATTACTGTCGCCAAACGCATGGACACTTGTCAGGATTCCGCTCCTGACCAAGAAGGTTCCAAACAGTGTCAGGATGTAAGAAAGAATGATCAAGCTTACGTTCCAGGTCTTCAACATATTTTTCCGTTCCTGTATCATCACAGAGTGCAGGAATGCCGATACGGTCAGCCATGGCAGGAATGAAGCATTTTCAACTGGGTCCCATGCCCAGTAGCCGCCCCAACCAAGCTCAAGGTAAGCCCACCAGCCGCCAATCACATTTCCGAGAGTCAAAAACAGCCATGCCAGCAAGGTCCATCTTCTCGTCAGCTTGATCCACTCTGAATCCATTCGCTTCAGGATCAGAGCCGCAATTCCGAACGCGAATGGTACAGCCAGCCCGACATAACCCATATAGAGTGTGACAGGATGCAGGATCATGCCTGGATTTTGCAGCATAGGGTTTAGACCTTTTCCGTCAGCCGGAATTTTATCGGTCATTTCAAACGGGTTTACATTCAGCGCCATTACTGTGAAAAAGAACAGGATGTTGACCATCAGGATGCTGGAAACATAAGGCATCATCGGGTTCTTCTTTTCTTTTGAAAAAACGACCATTGCAGCGTACAGCGATAAAAGGAACGCCCATAGCAGAAGGGATCCGGCATTGCCAGCCCAGAAGGCTGTCAGCTTATAAGCCATCGAAAGGCTTTCATTCGTATAGGAAGCCACATATTTATATTGGAATTGGCTTGTTCCGAGCAAGTAGAGCAGCAGGAAGGATGCGACGCTTGCCACAAAAGCAAGTGATAGTACCGCACCTCTTGCACTTTCGAGCCACTTGCTGCTTTTCTTCTTAATCCCGACGATATTGGCGATGATTCCGTATAGTGAAATCACGATTCCAAGGTAGATTGAGATGTTCCCAATTAGATACATACAGATAACCACCAATCTGTTTTATTCCGACTTGTCATTTTTGTACATTTCCTTATGCATTTCGGTATCATAGTTCTCCATGTCTTCGCCTTCATATTTTGTCGGGCATTTCGTCTGGACTTTTTCTGCTTCGAATACTCCGTCCTTTTGGATAAAACCTTCCACAAGGACGATGACATCCTCTGAGAAATTATCCGGCTTGATGCCTTTATGGAATACTTGCAGTGTTCCCTGGCCTTCTTCGTAAAGTTCAAATCGGAGCTCCAGCTTGTCAGCATCCCATTGTACTGACTCTTTATTGAGCAGGCCTTGAGTCATAATATAATCGCCTTCATATTTCGAACCATTTTCACTGAGGTCGGCAATTGTGATTTCCTTGCTACCTGCACTTGGCATTGTCGAAAACATCATGATCACGAACGCGACTGCCGCAAGACCCAAACCCATAACGATTTTCTTATTTTTGGACATCATTTTCTGCCTCCCAGCTTTTTGATCAATTCGTTATACTCTGCTTCCGATATACTTCCTTCGACGAGCATTCCGCGAAGCTTTGCCTTTTTGGCTTCTAAATCATTTGACACACCGCTTTTTACCGGCTGAGTTTTCTTTTTCCTCATGATGAAAATCAATAGGACGGCAGCAGCTGCGGTCACACTGCCTATGACGGTTATGACAAGCCATAAAGGCATTTCCTCTTCATTCTGTTTGACCGTGCCCGCCTTCTTCGCATCACCGGCCATATCTTCCATGATTTCCGCTGTAGTCCTATCGTCTGCACGTTTGTATTCAACCGTGATCTTCTTTTCTTCACCCGGCTTCATTCCCTGGATTTGATACAGGAACATGTTCATGTTGTAAGAGTTTTTCTGGTGCTGTTCAGAAGCAGGCTCCAGCTTGAAGCTTTCCGTGTTTAGCGGCTCGACGAAAATCAGGTTAAACAAGCCAATATCAGTGAAGTTTTTAAAATCATAAGCCAGCGTCTTAGCGTCTTCTTTTTCTTTGATGCTGTCGGTATAGTATTCAATCACAAATTTATATATCTCCTGAGGCTGAATTTCTTCGCTTGTTTCCCAGGAAATCGTTCCACTTTCCTTATCCAATTCGTATTCAATTTCATTCATTTCAGTCAGGTCACGAGAATAATCAGCTACAAACCCAATCCTGAAATTCTTCTCATCCATTGGCAGCGGAATGACGACCTGGCCTTTTTGTGCTTCCTGTGCATTGTTCTTCAGTGCCCCATGGTAACCAACCAAAAGCGGCGGATTGTTCTTTTTATCTTTTGGATGATACGAGTACTCCGGCATCACTTGGATCGTGAGCTCCTCCATATTCAGGACATCGGTCTTTGTCTCTGCACTCCCCTTATCTGGAAGCTGGAATATCAGTATTAAAATGAGGGCAAGCATAAGCTTCATAATTTTCATTTGTTTAGCTCCTTTCTATATGTGACAAATTCGTGAATGTTTTCACAAGATAACTCTGCTTAAAAAAAACAATAATTTCTAAAAGGACTTTATATTTTATCCATTTCATTGAACCTTTTTGGTACACCTTATTTAAACCATTTCTAAAAGCCCTCAATCTGTGATTTAAATCACGGAATTTTCGTCAGTTTTATCCGATTTGTGAACGGGGGGATTAATTAGAAAAGCGGAAGCGCCTTGATCAGCCCCGACAAGCGCTGGAGGGCCGACCAGTGAAGTCGTTTTTTCACTTCATTGGCAGTGTCAAAACGTCTCGAGCTGCTCAGAGCTGACGCTTCTCGCAAGATACTCGAGGAAGCTTTCTCAGGGATGAAAACTGGCTAGGAGCTGGAGCTGGACAGTTCTTGAGAGAAAATAAAAAACCTCACTTCCCTTTTGGAAGTGAGGGTGTTACAAATTTATGAAGATTGCTCTGGTTCAGGATGGAATTTTGATTTTACTGGCTGGCCGCCGCTATTTTCATATTTTTTCTTCGCTTCTTTAACCGGATCATGATCCATTCCAAGCTCGAGATCTTGGTTATTGACGCCATTCCTTGTTTTTTGTTCAGGATTGTTCTGCTTTGAGCGCTTTTTCAAGATGTTTCCCTCCTGTTTTAGTGATCAAGCAAAATCATATTGTTCTGGACATTCTGAAGCTGGATTCTCATCCGGTGCAGCTGGTCTCGCTGTTGTGCATTTGCGCTGAAAGCGAGCTTGGCCAGATCATTGTATGCATCCTCAAGTGCCTGCAGTGCATTGGTAAAATCGCCATTCGTATAATGCTCCTGAGTCGCGGCCTGCTTGTATTGTTCCTGTGCCATGTTGATTGCATCCTCACATTGCTGAAGTAACTGGTCAACCGATTGACGTGTTGCCATTTGCAGCCCCTCCTTTACTTGGTGCTGAAGCAAAGTCTGCTTCTTCTTTATTTTGTTCACAATACATTTTCCTATCACGATTTTGTGAATGTTTAATGATGGCAAAAGCTTTTTGTAATCTTTTTGCAATTGGATTCATGTTCTCTAAATGGTACAATTTTTATTATTCGTTTTTTTGACAGACAGGCTATTAGGAGGTTTCTGGCATGATTCAGACCAACTCTTTTCACTTCGCAACAGATGATAAACGATACCATACATGGAATTACCATTTACGTAACCATTTCGGCCACAAGGTTTTTAAAGTGGCGCTTGATGGCGGATTTGATTGTCCGAACCGTGACGGTACGGTAGCCCATGGCGGCTGCACTTTTTGCAGTGCCGCTGGTTCAGGTGATTTTGCAGGTGACAGAGTAGAAGATCTCGGCACACAGTTTAAAAAGATCAAAGAAAAAATGCACACGAAATGGAAAGATGGCAAGTACATGGCCTATTTCCAGGCTTTCACTAATACTCACGCCCCGGTTGAGGTCCTTCGTCAGAAATACGAAACAGTATTGAACGAAGAAGGTGTTGTTGGTCTATCCATTGCAACCAGACCGGATTGCCTGCCTGATGATGTCGTGGAATACTTGGCTGAACTTAATGAGCGAACGTATTTATGGGTAGAGCTTGGCCTTCAGACAGTCCATGAAAAAACAGCCAACCTAATCAATCGTGCTCATGATTATGAAACGTATAAAGAAGGTGTGGACAAGCTCCGGAAGCATGGCATCAGAGTGTGTTCGCATATCATCAACGGACTGCCTCAGGAAACACCTGAAATGATGATGGAGACTGCACAAGAAGTAGCGAAACTCGACGTGCAGGGAATCAAAATTCACCTTCTCCACCTGCTCAAAGGAACTCCAATGGTCAAGCAATATGAAAAAGGATTGCTCGAATTCCTTAATTTTGAGGACTATGTAAAATTGGTTTGTGACCAGCTTGAAATCCTCCCTCCAGAAATGATCATTCACCGAATTACCGGAGATGGGCCGATTGAGCTGATGGTCGGACCGATGTGGAGCGTCAATAAATGGGAAGTACTGAATGGTATTGATAAAGAACTGAAGCGCCGCGACAGCTGGCAGGGGAAATTTTATACTGGAAACAAAGTGGTGATTGAAAATGAAGCTTGAACGAATTCTTCCTTTCGCCAGGAACCTTCTTGAACTGGCTGTGAAGCCCGGCGACATTGCGGTCGATGCGACAGTAGGGAACGGACATGACACATTATTTTTAGCCAACCTCGTCGGCCCTTCCGGCAGGATTTATGGATTCGATATCCAAGATGAAGCACTCATGTCATGTAAAACAAAGCTTCGGGACCATGGATTGCAGGATCAGGTAACACTTTTCCATACCGGACATGAAGACATCACAGAATGCATTCCGCCGCTCCATTTTGGAAAAATAACGGGCGCGGTTTTCAACCTCGGCTACCTGCCCGGCGGCAATAAAGACATCGTCACTGTCCCTGAGACAACCATACAGGCCATCGACCAACTGTTGGGAATCATGGCCCCAGAAGGCATCATCGTGATCGTGATTTACCATGGCCACCCAGAAGGCAAAGTGGAAAGAGACTACTTATTGAGGTATGTTAAATCACTTGATCAGAATATCGCACACGTATTAGAGTATAAATTCCTGAACCAAAAGAACAATCCGCCATTTATTATTGCTATTGAGAAGAGATAGGGTCCTTCTTTCTGAAGGATCCTTTTTAATCTACTCAAAAACGCTGAATGAACAACATCATTTCTTCAAACTTGGGTATCAGATTGCTCTATCGGACATATCGGAGGCCTCTTTCTTATTTTGTTTCCGTTAGAAGAGTTCTATCGGACAATTCGACGGCTCTTTTCTCACTTTGTGTCCGTTAGAAGGGCTCTATCGGACAAATCGTTGGCTCTTTTCTCACTTTGTGTCCGTTAGAAGGGCTCTATCGGACAAATCGACGGCTCTTTTCTCACTTTGTGTCCATTAGAAGGGCTCTATCGGACAAATCGACGGCTCTTTTCTCACTTTGTGTCCATTAGAAGGGCTCTATCGGACAAATCGACAGCTCTTTTCTCACTTTGTGTCCATTAGAAGGGCTCTATCGGACAAATCGTTGGCTCTTTACTCATTTTGTGTCCGTTAGAAGGGCTCTATCGGACAAATCGACGGCTCTTTTCTCACTTTGTGTCCATTAGAAGGACTCTATCGGACAAATCGACGGTTCTTTTCTCACTTTGTGTCCGTTAGAAGGGCTCTATCGGACAAATCGACAGCTCTTTTCTCACTTTGTGTCCATTAGAAGGGCTCTATCGGACAAATCGTTGGCTCTTTTCTCACTTTGTGTCCGTTAGAAGAGCCCTATCGGACAAATCGTTAGCTCTTTACTCATTTTGTGTCCGATAGCCCACATACACCATAAATTAATTGCTCTAGTTTCACATAAACGAATACTTAAAAAGCCAGGGGAAATCCCCTGGCTACCACCCTACTTTATAAACGCCTTCACAACTCCCGAAGGTACCCATCTCTGCAATGACCGATAGGCTCGTCCATTGATATAAAAGAAGTAGCTGACGGGGCCGGCGGTTTTGATCATTTCCCTGGCCAGTTTCCTGATCCGCTCCTGGCGTCTTACTTTTTCATCGGACAGATAAACACCTAGCAATCCGCGGTTGATCAGTTTGTGGAACTTCCGATGAGGCAATCGGGCTGTGTGATTGTCGGCGTTTTCCACGAAATGCCGGAGCCGCTCGAATAAGGCTTCTTCATTTTCATAATAGAAACAGAAGTTCAAATCGCCGCCTTCACGGTCCTCCTCCTGATCGATGAAATAATCGAGCAAAATGTGCAGCCCTTGTATGTATGGAAAATAACCATTGCGGATGCTATCGGCGTATTCCGGTTTGAAATCATCGCGAAGCGCGTAGGAGACGAGGCAAAAGATGCCGAGCGTTGAACCGGTGCAAGCGGAGAACTCATACCATTCCATCTCCGGTACCCCTTCACGATGTCCGTCGAACCATGATTGCAGGCGAGGAACTCGTTCTTTTACCTCAACATGCTTGTGGATCTGCAGATCACAGTAATAATCACACAGCTCCTGCAAATGCTGCTGGATCTCATGATAATGTTCAAGCTCACCCAATACTTCACGGCAAACGGTCACAAGCTCAATCAAGTAGCCGCCATCATTCTGGTCTTCCCGCTCACGGTAGTAATTTTTCAGCTGGCTGTCCAGGGTGAGAGCATCTGCCATCGACTCATGAAGTGCCGAGAAATCCGCAGGGTCCAGTGACGTGCTGCGGTCACAGAGATTATCAAGATAATCGCTGATTGTCTGGTATGCGACAATGAACCGGATTGCCTGCTTATATTGTTTTTTCGCGGTCAGGCTTAAAATTGCCCCACCTTCACAATGGAAAGTCTTATGCTCAATGCTGGCCAGTGCCTGCCTTCTTAATTCAGGATTCGGGATTTCCTCAGCCCTGCTCTTCCAATATGCCAGCTCCCGATGGACCTGAGGCAGGACTTGTCGGTATACACGGTACATCAAACTGATGGGCATTGATGGAATCATCATGCTGCATCTTCACCCTTTCCATCTCTAATAAACATATCCAATCGCCTTCAGCTGACTGATGACAAAATCATGTGCATAGTCAAAGACCTCTTCGCGTTCAGGTTCATTGAAAACTTCATGATAGCATTTTGGCCACTCTTTATAACGTTTTTCCGAAAGCGGGGCATTATTGAACCATTCCTTAACTGAGCGTTTATCGACAATCCGATCATCGCCCCCCTGCAAAAGCAGTGTAGGGACGTCCTGTACTTTATCCATATTTTCAAACGCCTGCTCCATTGCCGCGACCAGCTCACGGTACCAGCGTACCGATACCTTTGTGATGTAAAGCGAGTCATTCGCATCGACTGCCCTGACATCCTCATTCCTTGTGGCCATCTCGACTGACAGGCCAGGAGAAATCCTCAAATTCGGCACAATAACATTCAAGCCGTGCGACAGCATATCCAGCATTTTTGAAGGATAATGAACCAATCCAAGACATGGCGAAGACAAAATCAGGCCGGCAATTTCGACCCGTGCCTCCTGCAGCATGCGGATGGCAACGAGACCGCCCATGCTGTGGCCAAGCAAAAATACCGGAAGATCAAAGTCATATGCCGCTTCGACCCACTCTTTCACTTCCAAAATATATTCGTCAAAGGAATCAATATGGCCACGGTTTGCTCTAGTCGTCATGCCCTGCCCAGGCAAATCACCCATAATGACATGAAATCCAGATGAGCGCCAGGCTTCAATCAGCCAGCCATACCGGTGATGATGTTCCAGTGCACCATGAATCATCACGATTACAGCCTTAGCGTCCCCATCAGCTTCCCATTTCCACATGACCATTCCCCCACTCAAATACTTTTTCTTTCTTTAAAAGAACTATAATATATAATTAACGAAAAATAAAAAGGTAAGCATCAATAAATTACAGGAGTGTGTGCAATGATTTATCCTTACAAAGGCAAAACACCTAAAATAGCAGATTCCGCTTTCATCGCGGACTATGTAACAATTACCGGAGATGTCGAAATTGGTGAGGAATCGAGTGTCTGGTTCAATAGCTCAATCCGCGGCGATGTCGCTCCGACCTTAATTGGCAATAAAGTGAATATCCAGGATAACTCAGTCCTGCACCAGAGCCCAAACAATCCCTTGATCCTTGAAGACGAAGTGACGGTCGGACATCAGGTCATCCTACATAGCTGCATTATCAGGAAAAAAGCGTTGATTGGCATGGGGGCGATTATCCTTGACCAAGCTGAAATCGGTGAAGGTGCTTTTATCGGTGCCGGCAGCCTCGTTCCCCAGGGAAAGAAAATTCCGCCAAACTCACTTGCTTTTGGACGTCCGGCAAAGGTCATCCGTGAATTGAATGAAGAAGACATCCGTGATATGGAACGCATATCCAGAGAATACGCTGAAAAAGGACAATACTATAAAAGTTTGCAGAACAAAGATAAATGATTCACTAAAAAACTCCCTCACCAGTCCGATACTAAATAATATAATATACCCTTTCATTTTTTAAATATGCGGACGTGGTGATGGATGTGGAAAAACTATATTTACCGCTTGCGGCAATCATACCGCTGATCATCTTGTTTTATCTGTTGATCCGAACACAAAATAGCATGATGAAATCTATTTTGATGTTCCTGTTTGTTTTTACATCGATCCTCGGGGCTTTCTTGATGGAAAATCTTCAGGCTTCCCATGTTGCCAAGGCTGTTCAGTCGGTGAAAAGCTGGCTTGACGAGCCTGAATCTGCTGCAGAAAAGGCACCTGTGATCATAGAAAATTATGAACCAGCGATTATTCCTATAAAGAAACAGGTACTCCTCGATGCGCCAGCCATCTGGCAAATGCCAGAGCTGCCGAGAGGATGCGAGGTCACGAGCCTGGCTATGCTCCTTCAGCATGGAGGGCTTCAGGCGGACAAGCTGTCACTTGCGAAAGAAGTGAAGAAAAACCCTGCTCAATATCGTCTCAATGATGGCAAAATTTATTTTGGTGATCCGAATGAGGGTTTTGTCGGCAATATGTACACCTACACAGAACCAGGGCTTGGAGTCTACCATAAGCCGATTGCTGAACTGGCAGAACAGTATCTCCCAGGCAAAATAAAGGATTTGACGAATGCAGAATTTCAGGAGCTGAAAATCCATCTGTCTGATGACAGGCCGGTTTGGATCATCACGAATACTGAATATGAAAAGCTGGACGATAGCTTTTTCCAGACATGGTACACGCCTGAAGGCCCCGTAAAAGTAACAATGAAGGAACACTCTGTCCTGATTACTGGCTATGATGAAAATTTCGTTTACTTCAATGACCCGTTGACAGGCGAAAAAAATAAAAAAGCACCCACGAAAGACTTCGTGGAAGCCTGGGTGCAGATGGGAAGGCAGGCCATTACCTACCTTCCCTGATTATTAAGACTGCAATACTTTCTGAGCCTCATACTCCTTCTGGAAGGAGTATTTTTTTTCGACATAAACATCATGCCACATCATGAACATCAGGACAGTCCAGATTTTGCGGCTGTTATCCGCCTTGTTCTGGCAATGGTCATCCAATAGTTTCATTAGGTATGACTTATTGATGAGATGTTCTGTGTTGCTTTCCTTGATGATATTCTTTGCCCATTCGTTCATTTCGTTCTTCAGCCAGTGGCGGATCGGTACCGGGAAGCCTAGCTTCTTACGGGTTAAAACGTGCTCAGGAACCACACCTTCAGCTGCTTTACGTAAAATATACTTCGTAGTATTGTTAGCCGTCTTCATGCTTGTCGGAATCTTCGAAGCTGTTTCGAACACCATCTTATCCAGGAATGGAACACGAAGCTCCAAAGAATGAGCCATTGTCATTTTATCAGCCTTCAATAAAATGTCGCCGCGCATCCATGTATGGATATCGATATATTGCATCGTATCAACCGGGTCATATCCTCTGCTCTCTCTGTAAAGAGGCTTAGTGATATCCCTGTAATCGTACTGGCCGTTATATACGTGCAGCAATTCGCTCTTCTCTTTTTCAGTGAACATCTTCGCATTGCCTATATAACGCTCTTCCATTGGCGTCACGCCGCGTTCAATGAAACTCTTCCCCTTCATTCCCTCTGGCATCATTTTCGCGATACCTTTCAGCATGACCTTCCCTGCCTGAGGGATTTTGTTGAACATTTCAAGATCCTGCGGTTCACGATAGATATTATATCCGCCGAACAATTCATCCGCACCTTCACCTGATAAGACAACCGTTACATGCTTTCTTGCTTCACGAGCAACGAAATACAAAGGGATAGCTGCAGGATCTGCAAGCGGGTCATCCATATGCCACATGATTTTAGGAAGTTCATCCATATATTCCTGCGGGCTGATCACATAGCTGATGTTCTCTACGCCAAGTCGTTCAGCCGTTTCTTTCGCGACATCAATTTCACTGAATCCGTTCTGCTCAAAACCAACAGAGAATGTCTTGATTCCCGGATGGTATTGCTTTGCAATTGACGCGATGATCGAGGAATCAATTCCGCCAGAAAGGAAAGAACCAACCGGCACATCACTGCGCATGTGGATCTTCACGGAATCGAACAGGACGTCCCTGATTTCCTTCGTGAATTCATCCTCGGTTTTGTGGATCGGCGAGAAGCTCGCTTTCCAATAACGCTTGATTTCCATCGGTGAACCGATTTTCTTTGTAAAATAATGCCCCGGCTCAAGCTTGTAGATGCCTTCTGACATTGTGTTTGGTTCTGGAACGAATTGATAAGTCAAATAGTGCTGCAATGCCTTGTAATCAAGGACGTCGTTTTCGAGCGCAAGCAGGATGCTCTTTTTCTCCGAACCAAAGAACGTGCGGTCGCCATCTTCAAAATAGAAGAAAGGCTTAATGCCGAAATGGTCACGAGCACCGTAAAGAACCTGCTCCTCTTTATCCCAGATGACAAATGCGAACATGCCGCGCAGCTTGTCGACAGCCTGCTCTTTTAGATGGCTATAAAGAGCAATGATGACTTCCGTATCCGAATGAGTTTCGAAGCTTAGTCCTTCTTCAATCAACTCTTCGCGAAGCTCAAGATAATTGTAGATTTCCCCGTTGAAAATGATCCAGTAGCGCTCATTTTCATAGGTCAATGGCTGATGGCCAGCCTCAAGATCAATGATACTCAGGCGGCGGAAGCCAAATTGGATATGCTCATCATAGAAATAACCATCATCATCAGGACCGCGATGGGTAATGATGTCATTCATATTTTTAAACAGCTGCTTATCATCGCCGCTGAACTTTTGTGCATTCTCATGTACACAACCGATAAAGCCACACATTATGTACTTCACCTTCTCCATTTCAAAAAAATTTATTGTTATTTCCCAGTGATTTACTAGCTAAAAACATACCATCTAATACTATCATTAAACGTAAAATTTTTGCAGTAAAATCTAAGGGAAATTTAAGGTAATACTTTATTTTACACCTTTTGGACCATACACAAACCTGGTGACACTTTTTGGTGTTCCTTGATTAGACGGCAAATAATAAGGGGAGTTACATATTTCTATGCAACTCCCCTTGTATTTTTTATTTTCCTTGTGCCTGAGTGCGAAGCGTCTCAGCCTTGTCTGTACGCTCCCATGGAAGGTCAACGTCAGAACGGCCAAAGTGACCGTAAGCAGCTGTCTGCTTGTAGATTGGCTTGCGCAGGTCAAGCATGTTGATGATTCCAGCAGGGCGAAGGTCGAAGTTGCTTTCAACAACATCGATTAGTACATCCTCGCTTACTTTGCCTGTTCCAAAAGTATCGATTGAAATGGATACCGGACGGGCAACACCGATTGCGTATGCAAGCTGAACTTCAACTTTTTCAGCAAGGCCGGCAGCTACGATGTTTTTCGCAACGTAACGTGCAGCGTATGCCGCTGAACGGTCAACTTTTGTAGGATCCTTACCGGAGAATGCGCCTCCGCCGTGGCGAGCGTATCCGCCATAAGTATCAACAATGATTTTACGGCCAGTAAGACCAGCATCACCCTGTGGACCACCGATTACGAAACGGCCAGTTGGGTTGATGAAGTATTTTGTGTTCTCGTCGATCAATTCTGCTGGTACGACAGGGTTGATCACGTGTTCCTTAAGATTGCGCTGGATTTGCTCAAGCGAAACTTCAGGATGGTGCTGAGTTGAGATAACGATCGTATCGATGCGGACTGGCTTGTCGTTTTCATCGTATTCAACCGTTACTTGAGTTTTACCGTCTGGACGGAGGTATGGAAGGATCTCTTCCTTGCGCACCTCAGTCAGGCGGCGTGAAAGCTTGTGAGCCAATGAAATCGGAAGAGGCATAAGCTCTTTCGTTTCATTACATGCAAAACCGAACATCAAGCCCTGGTCCCCAGCGCCGATTGCTTCGATTTCTGCATCTGACATTTGTCCTTCACGTGCTTCAAGAGCCTGGTCAACACCCATAGCGATGTCAGCAGACTGCTCGTCAATGGAAGTCAAAACTGCGCAAGTTTCAGAGTCGAAACCATACTTAGCGCGAGTATAGCCAATTTCCTTGACGGTTTCACGAACAATTTTCGGAATATCTACGTATGTAGATGTAGTGATTTCGCCTGCAACTAGTACAAGGCCTGTCGTAACTGATGTTTCAGCAGCAACACGTGCATTAGCATCTTTTGCAAGGATCGCATCCAAAATCGCGTCAGAAATCTGGTCGCAAATTTTATCCGGATGGCCTTCTGTTACTGATTCAGAAGTGAACAAACGGCGTTTGTTTGACATCTGAGTTCCTCCCTCATGTATAAAAATTGATCGAGGCTGTCCCAATACAGACCTCGGGTTGATACGGTACTCATTCCCTATGTAGTATGAAATAAACGCTGAGTTTTTATTAGAAAAATTTGTTTAGGATTCATGGTGAATATCTTTTTTTCCTAATCTCACCCACGGGAGCAATGACACCTAAGAAGGCATTCCAGCTGCAAATCAATGCATTGGACAGAAAAAAGCAATATAAAAAACCTCTCCATTTACGAGGAAAGGTTTTAGCTTAAATCCGCGCCTTTCGCTCTTATCGTTCAAGGGCAGTTCCCTTGCGTCAGGTTAGCACCTTTGCCCGGAAAAAGGCCAGCATTCCAAAAAGCTGTTTTTTCACGTCTGCAGGTTGCTGGGTTTCATTGGGCCTGTCCCTCCACCAGCTCGGGATAAGAGAGTATCCGTTCAAGTCCAAATCATAACGAAACTATAATGGCATGTCAATGGTTTTCTCGGTAAAATTGTCGATTGTTGTTGAAAGTTTTTCTGTAAACTAAAATGGTCTTGAAAAGCATCCTTTTCGCTTGACTATATAAAGAAAGAATTATATAACGCAAGATAGGTACATGGTAATTTTTCGAGCGATTAGTATAGATTAATCGAACAAATGTGTTATACTAATATCGAGATGTAAACACTTACAAAATTATTAATCTTTTAAAAAAGGAAGGTATTCTCCGATGAATGTTGTAGGAATATCAAATGAACTTTCAGCATTATTAAGTGGCAGCAATGTGCAAATCCAGTTATCCGTTCCCCAGCTTGTTGAAAAAGTCCTGAACCGAAATGAAGGGCTCCTGACTTCAACTGGCGCTGTACGAGCGACAACTGGTAAGTATACTGGCCGTTCACCTAAAGATAAATTCATTGTTGAAGAAGAGTCCGTAAAGGACAAAATTGACTGGGGCTCTGTTAACCAGCCGATTTCAGAGGAATCTTTCACAAAACTATATAATAAGGTATTGAATTTCCTTACAGAAAAAGAAGAAGTATTTGTATTCAAAGGATTTGCAGGTGCTGACACAAAACACCGCCTTCCGATCCAGGTCATCAATGAATACGCCTGGCATAACCTTTTCGCCCATCAATTGTTCATCCGCCCAACAGAGGAAGAGCTTGTGGACCATGAGTCTGAATTCACGGTGATCTCTGCCCCAACATTCAAAGCGGATCCAAAAGTTGATGGAACAAATTCCGAAACATTCATCATCGTCTCCTTCGAACAGCGCGTCGTGTTGATCGGCGGAACGGAATATGCGGGCGAAATGAAGAAGTCCATTTTCTCTGTGATGAACTACCTTCTGCCTGAAAGCGGCATTCTTTCCATGCACTGCTCTGCAAACGTGGGACGCGAAGGCGATGTAGCCTTGTTCTTCGGTCTGTCCGGAACAGGAAAAACGACTCTTTCAGCTGATAACAATCGTCGTTTGATTGGTGATGATGAGCATGGCTGGTCAGCTAACGGTGTGTTCAACATCGAAGGCGGCTGCTACGCAAAGTGTATCAACTTATCGAAGGAAAAAGAACCGCAGATTTATGACGCGATTCGTTTTGGTTCAGTGCTTGAAAATGTCGTCGTCGATGAAGAAACACGTGTGGCAGATTATGATGATGGCAGCCTGACTGAAAATACTCGTGCAGCCTATCCGATTCAGGCGATCGAAAACATCGTGGACCCAAGCATTGCCGGACATCCAAACGCGATCGTCTTCCTGACTGCTGATGCATTCGGAGTATTGCCTCCAATCGCCAAGCTAACGAAAGAACAGGCAATGTACCACTTCTTGAGCGGATATACATCTAAGCTTGCTGGAACCGAGCGCGGCATCACTTCTCCGCAGGCAACGTTCTCAACTTGCTTCGGATCACCTTTCCTTCCGCTTGCAGCAACAAGATATGCGGAAATGCTCGGTGAAAAGATCGATGAGCACAATGCGAAGGTATTCCTCGTGAACACAGGATGGACAGGCGGAGAATACGGCACAGGAAGCCGCATGAAGCTGGCCTACACTCGTGCAATGGTCCAGGCAGCACTTGAAGGCGAACTGAACAATGTCGAAACCGTCAAAGACGAAATCTTCGGCCTGGATATCCCGGCACATGTACCAGGAGTACCAGACGATGTCCTTCAGCCAGTCAAGACATGGAGCGACAAAGAAGCATATTACGCAAAAGCTAACGAACTCGCAGGCAAATTCCGCGAAAACTTCAAAAAGTTCACAAACGTACCATCTGTGATCGAAGAAAAAGGCGGACCAACAGCGAAATAATCATAAAGGCCATTTCCAATCTGATGTGACCCCAAAAAGGTAGAGCTTAATATTACGCAGCGAATTGGCTGGTGTGAATCCGGTATTGAACGGGGCTCATGCCAGCCAATTTTTGCTTAATACGCTTGTTATTATAATAATGGATATATTCTTCAATCCTCTTCTTTAAATCTTCAAACGAGCATCTTTCTTGGCCATGATACATCTCCTGCTTCAATAGACCAAAGAAGTTCTCTATAGGTGAATTATCAATACAGTTTCCTTTTCTTGACATACTTTGAAACACTTTGTTTTTCTTTAATGTGTTCACCCATTTTCTATGTTGATAATGCCATCCTTGATCACTATGTACAGTTGTTCTGTACTTTGAATTCTTTGTGATTTCAAGGGCCTCATTGAGGGGTTTAATTGCGAGCTCCAAGGTTGGGCGCATACTTATCCCATAAGAAAGAATTTCACCGTTATACATGTCCATTATTGGATTTAGATACAGTTTTACACCATCTAAACACTTGAATTCTGTAATATCTGTTGTTAATTTTTGGTGGCATACCGTAGTATGAAAACGACGATTGATTTGGTACTTGGAAATTGTACCTACTTTCCCTTTGTAAGAACTGTACTTGCGAGTTTTTCGTATGAATTTGTCTCCTTTGAGTCCGAGTTTCTTCATGATACGTTGAACCTTCTTATGATTCACATTATATTCTCGGTTTCTCAATTCCAATTGAATACGACGATAGCCATAGTTGCCGTTATTTTCATCAAAAATTGATTGAATAGTTTCTTCAAGCTCCAGGTCAGGATTCTCCTTTTTCATTCTTTTAATATGATAATGATAGGAGGACTCTGGAATATTGACGATTGTTAAAACATCTTTTAATCTGTACGTTTCTTTGAGTTCGAATGATAACGCTGCTTGTGCTTTTCGAGATAGCCGTCCGGATCCATCTGAAAAGCTCGCAACTTTTTTAGATATTCTACCTCAAGACGAAGAAGTTCATTTTCTCTTTCTAACTTTTGTTCCTTTGTCTCTTCTTTTTCGTCTGTTTGTTTATTTTTTCTTTTCTTAGCTTTATCAGACATAGGTGGTCGTCCTTTCGGGTTTTCTAAGGCTTCAGCACCACCTTCATTAAAAGCTTTTTTCCATGAAGCTATGATTGGAGGGTTAGTTAAACCAAAATGAAGGGCTGTTTCCGTTTCTGAAAAACCTGTTCTTGTCATAAAGCTTAATACATCCAACTTAAATTGAACAGGATAAACCTTCTTTTGAAGTTTCCTCATTAGACCTTCCATTCCGAACTTTTCATAGATCTTCACCCATCTCTTAATTGGTGAACTGCTTGACATGCCATACTTACTTGCCAGTGTGTCATAACCATAAGTACCTCCCTGATATTCCTTCACTAGCATCAACTTAAATCGCTCACTATATTTAGCCATAAATAAACACCCCAAAAGTTAAATTTCACTCTAACTTTTGGGGTGCAGTACAATCGGAAATGGCCCTTTTCTTTTTCTACAACTATTAGCTATTGGTTTTCTGATGACAATCTAAACTAATCACTTCTGTTTCTTAATGCTTCCCTGTCAACATTTTGTGGAGGCTGTTCCATCCATCTGTTATTAATCATTATTTTAATCCCGTCATTTGCATACTGAAGGATTTCAGTAACAAGTCTTGTGTAATGCCCGCCTAAATCCTTTCTTAAGCTTGCTCCAATTGCTGTTCCGTAGCCACCAACGCTGATCGCATCCAGACTGTTTGTTTGAAACATCATCAACTTATCTGAAAAAGGCGGATCAATGGATTGAGATATCGCAGAATCCCAGGTACTTGGAAGCGGGACTCCATCCTTTATTAATATTTCTCTAAAAACAGTTTCATGCTTAGCGGCTATTTCTGAACCTCTTTCCATATATTTTCTTACCTCTGGTGATTGGGCTGTTTGAGAAAAACCAGCCAAAAAGGTTCTGCCAATGGAATTCGTCTCTGTATTTTTAGAAATATGAGCCAGTTCTACAGCAGTTAGTGGCCGATGTCTACCGATTAAACTGGATAAAAAGGATTCATCCTGAAGATATTCTGCTTTCTCCATTGGAGGAATTGTTGGCGAGCGCACGAATGTGCCTTTTTTTAAAAGCAAGTCACAAGAATCATTATACAGTTTCATAAATTTCTCTGATGTCTTCGAAAATAACTCTCTTACATCGTTCCTTGCCAAAACTTCGAGAAATGCTGCTGATGCCACCGTTCCTGCCGAAGCCATGTATTTAATATACCTTAATGCAAAAAGGTCAGAATACACTCGGCCTGCCTTTAAATTCACATCCTCCTGGGTAAAACCAATTGGCAGTGCATGTTTATCTTTTTCAAAAAGGGTTTTGACTTGATCCACTACGAATTTACAATTTGATAACGCATCATTTATGATTTCCGTCATTGTGGTATCTTCATTTACCTTTGCAAAATGCTGTACGATGCAGTGAGCCATTGAATTTTGCATATACGCTCCCCACATGGCAGCAACCTCTGATGAAGTCAATTGAGGGTTATGTTCCATTCTATTCATAACTCCTTCTTTTTTCCTTATTTTTGCGCTAAAGAAGAGTTTATATTCGCTTGAGCTACTCCATTTACTTTTGCCAAGGAGTTATCAAAAACGGAACTTAGGAATGACTATTGTCTTCCTGTTTCAAAGAAAAAACAGGGCACAAAACGCCCTGTTTAATTGGTTGAATTTAATGAAACTAATTGATACGTAAGCGTTGTTGTTTTTTCTGTCCACTCTACTTTCGTGATGACACCTGTTCCTGTTAGGTCACCTTCGATTGTTTTTTTGACTTCTAGTGGAATATCAACAGGATAGAGCCTGTATCCTTCCTTGGTCAAAGAGAAGTAATTGTCTTCGAGACGCTTTTCCCGGCCCTTTGTGACAATCATTGTATTTAACTCTAATGGCATCCCCATTATAATCGCTCCTCTATTGTTCATCATAAACTTCACTTTATTTTATCATTGTTGTTGGCGTGATTTCATCCAATTCGTTAAATCGTCGACAATTTTCCGGTTCATTACTGGCGGAAAGTAGTGTGTGTAGTCATCAAAATACCAGCTTTCAACAGGTGTGCCCAACTCCTTAAGCCTCTTTTCAATCCTGTAAGAGTGTTCAACCGACACATTGTGATCATTCCTGCCGTGGATTAGCAGCACCGGTGCCTTCAAGTTTTCCATATCATACAAAGGAGTCCTGAATTTATACCTGCCTGGTACCTTTTTCGGCGACCCGCCTATCACTCTTTTCATCATCCTGCGCAGGTCCTTTCTCTCTACATACGTTAAAAACATATCCGTTACCCCTCCCCAGGTAACAACAGACGCTGTTTCTGGAAATTTAATGGCGGTCAGCAATGCCATCAAACCGCCGCGTGAAAACCCGAAAACATGAATCCTAGTAACCCATGGCAAGGATTGAAGCAGTTCGAATCCGGCAAAGGCATCGACTCGGTCGTCGCCGCCAAAGTCCTCATCCCCTTCTCCTCCCTGGTTCCCCCGATAAAAAGGTGCAAAAACCGTGAAGCCTTCTGACGCAAATTGTGCAATCCGGGCAGGTCGTACCTTTCCTACATTTTTAATACCACCGCGCAGATACAAAAATCCTTCTGTCCCACTACCATCAACAGGTTTAGCCAGAAGACCCTTGACCCTCAGGCCGCTTGCATAATAGGTGACCAACTCCAGCTCGACAGCCGGATTGGGGGAAGGAAATTTATAAGCTGAGATTATTTGCCCGTCATTTTTCAACGTTAACACTCCTCATATATGAATTTTTCCAAATTTGGTTCCTGGGCATTCACACATTTTTAGATGATTCCATACGATACTGTAAGCCCATTATAAGACAGATTTTTAGGAGGCATCATGATGAAAAAATGGTTCAAAGCTGGTTTTGCTTTATTTTTGATTGCTGTACTTATTATACCTCTTGCAGCCTGCGGTCAAGACAAGGTACAGACTGTCAAAGTTGCTGAGGTGACACGTTCAATCTTCTATGCTCCACAATATGTTGCCCTTGAAAAGGGATTTTTTGAAGATGAAGGTTTAGAAATTGAGCTGACAACTACTTGGGGCGGTGACAAGACGATGACCGCCGTGCTGTCGAATGCAGCGGATGTTGCGCTCGTTGGTTCGGAAACTTCCATCTATGTGTATGCTCAGGGTTCAAACGATCCTGTCATTAACTTTGCCCAGCTCACGCAAACCGATGGCACATTCCTTGTTTCCAGGGAAAAAATAGATGATTTCTCTTGGGACCAGTTAAAAGGGTCCACCTATCTCGGTCAGCGTACAGGCGGAATGCCGCAAATGGTCGGTGAATTCGTGCTAAAGAAACACGGTATCGATCCAAAGGCAGACTTAGAAATGATCCAAAATATTGATTACGCGAACATTCCAAATGCCTTTGCTTCCGGTACAGGAGACTTTGTCCAGCTATTCGAACCGCAAGCTAGCTTATTCGAAAAAGAAGGTAAAGGCCATATTGTCGCTTCGTTCGGAACCGAGTCTGGTCATGTACCATATACCACATTTATGTCGAAACAAAGCTATATGAAAAAAAATCCAGAAACAATTGAAAAGTTCACTCGTGCTATCTATAAGGCGCAGCAATGGGTAGAGTCCCACAGTTCAAAAGAAACCGCGGAAGTAATCCAGGAGTATTTTAAAGATACAGATTTAACGCTTATCGAGACAGTAGTTGACCGCTATAAGAGCCAAGGTTCCTATGCGACAGACCCGATTTTGGATGAGAGTGAATGGAAGAACCTGCAGGATATCATGGATGAAGCAGGGGAACTTCCTAAGGAAGTCAGCCATGGCACATTAGTCAATACTGAGGTCGCCAAAGAAGTCATGAAATAACAGGAGGTTGCAGCCAAATGGACTTTTTGACATTAAGAGGGATTCATCACACTTATTTTACAAAAACATCTGCTGTCACTGCACTGAATGATATTTCACTCGATGTCCAGGAAGGAGAGTTCGTATCCTTCCTGGGTCCGAGCGGCTGCGGCAAAACAACACTGCTTTCAATTATCGCAGGGTTGATTGAACCCTCGGATGGACAGGTAAAACTGGAAGGTAAAACTGTCAAGGATGCTGCGAATCAAACAGGATATATGCTGCAGCAGGATTATTTGTTTCCTTGGAAAACGATTGAGGAAAATATCTTTCTTGGCTTGAAGATTAGCGGGACTTTGGAGGATTCAAAAAAAGAAGAGGTTATATCGCTGCTAAGGCAAATGGGTTTGGAAAACGTAGAAAAACTGTATCCAAAACAGCTGTCAGGCGGGATGCGCCAGCGTGTGGCACTTGTTCGTACACTGGCAACAGAGCCTAAACTGCTTATGCTCGACGAACCTTTTTCCGCACTGGATTACCAAACGAAATTAAAGCTTGAGGACCTGGTTTCAACCACATTCAAGACATTCGGGAAAACAGCGATTCTCGTTACACACGATATCGGAGAAGCGATTGCAATGAGCGATAGGATCTTCCTGTTCTCACCAAGGCCAGGACGCTTGCATAGAACTTTTGATATTCCAGAAGAGCTAAGAAACTTGAGACCTTTTGAGGCTAGGAACCACCCATTGTATAATGAACTGTTCCAAACAATATGGAAGGAGTTGGAATCGATTGAACCAGAAGCAAACTGAACTCCTCCATCAAGAGTATCTTAAAAAATTAAGCAGAGAGCGAAAAACGGTCCGTATCTATCAATTGCTGATTTTCATTGCCTTTTTTGCTCTGTGGGAAATCTCAAGCCAGCAGAAATGGATCGACCCTCTCCTATTCAGTTCGCCGTCAAAAATATGGAATATGTTAATTGAGAAGACAATGGATGGGTCACTGGCAGTTAACCTTGGAGTCACATTGGCTGAAACCGTACTTGGGTTTATTCTCGGTACACTCGCAGGTACGATACTCGCAGCAATATTGTGGTGGTCCCCGTTGCTTTCCAAGATTTTGGATCCATATCTCGTAATTTTGAATTCAATGCCAAAGGTTGCTCTTGGCCCAATTTTGATTGTTGCGCTCGGAACCAACATGACCTCCATCATAGCGATGGGAGCGATCATCTCCGTGATCATCACGACAATTGTTGTTTATACCGCTTTTAAAGAGGTTGACCCAAACTATCTGAAGGTGCTTCAGACATTTGGAGCTACAAGGACGCAATGCTTCAGGGAGGCAATCTTGCCAGCTTCCTTCCCGACCATCATTTCGACCTTGAAAGTGAATGTCGGGTTGTCCTGGGTTGGAGTCATTGTCGGAGAATTCCTCGTTTCCGCCCGAGGCCTTGGATATATGATCATCTACGGTTTCCAGGTTTTCAATTTCACGCTCGTCTATTTATCGCTTCTTGTCATCGCATTGTTTGCCACGGTGATGTATCAGTTGGTCGAACTGCTCGAAAAGAAACTGATCAAAAGCGACCAGTAAAGAAGCCGGGAGGTCCGGCTTCTTTTTTAGTTTTAAAATGGGTGCTTATTTAGAATTAGTCGTGACAGCGCCAATAAATTTAAATTATCGCCAATAAAGTTGTGAACTTCGCCAATAAAATCAGATTTTCGCCAATAAAGTTGTGAACTTCGCCAATAAAATCAGGTTTTCGTCAATAAAGTGTACTTCGCTAATAGGATCCGCCATTAAACTGATGTTGGCGCGCACAGTTACTGGATTTATTTTAACAATAACAACTAAATAGCGGCGATATTCCAAGAGTGGCCTACTCTTTTCATTGATTTTCACCTTAAAAATTCAAGGCTATGCTTCATTACATCGTCTTTCATGATAAAACTGTACTCGTCTTTCATTCTTTCCAACAGCATATCTCCACCCACCAGTACTGGGCCGCCGGTTTCCATGTAGTCTTCCTGCTGCACAATCTTTTCTGCTTCTCCATAAAAGATTCTTTTAACAAACGAACCTTCTTCATCACTCACCTGATACTCACCAATACTGACAAGCCTGCTTAGGATTGCGCCCGTCTCCTCCATAACCTCACGTCGGGCTGCGTCCTCCAGAGTTTCGCCTGTTTCCATTTTGCCGCCTGGAAACTCAAGACCTCTGACACTATGATTGGTCAAAAGCCATTTCCCCTGATATTTACAAATGACCAGCACATGGCGCGCACTTTTTTCAAAGGCGTTTTCCTGAAAGCATAAAATTACATCTCCGCCGTTCCTATCTTTAAACTTCTCCATGAAAACTCTCCCCGCCTTTAATTCATGTCCTAATTATATAGAAAATCAGAAAATGAATAAACCGCAGACGATTGTCTGCGGCTGCTCTATTTTTCAGGAAGGATTCCCATGCTTTCAATGTGGTTCCTGGCTTCTTCGTCACCAAGTTTATGAATCATTTCATATGTTTGGATCAGCTGTCTGTCGAGGGCGTCATTTTCACGGTCATAGTGATACTGGACATACGGAACATGCGCTCTCATGAAATTTTGCCAGCCTGTGGAGTGGCTCTGGTCAAATATTTCTCTCAATGCGGTGATTTCCTCGTCATTTGCCTCAATTTTAAAATTCCATGGAGATGCAGTTGATTCGCGTGAAATATGGCCTTCACTGATGTTGATGTAATATGTTTTTTTGCCTTCTGGCATATGCCTCACCTCAAGGATATCGTTCCCTGCGTCTATATTCGTTTATACTGAATATCTATAAAATAAATAATTTTTTCTGCCCTCCAAATTACTCTTAGAGTTGTCTGTATGTTAAAATTAGACCAAATATAGATATAAGCATACAGCGCACCCAATAGGGAAATACTTCAATTTCAAGGCATAATTTTTCCATTGGAGGGTATTAAATAAGTATAAGGAATTATGGACGATCAAGAAGGAGAGGTGAAATTCATGAAACTGATTGATGAGCTATACGAACTATACCGCAATAAATTGACCGGTGATGAAGAGGATATCGATATGCTCGCTTTTGCCTTCCTTGAAGAAATGAGCCGAGAAGACTTGTTGAAGATCATCCAGGACCTTGATAAGCAGGAGCTTTATGATTTGATGGGGCTTTATTTGATCGAGAGCTTGAAAGGAAAGTTTGCCCAGGACGATTTCGGCGCTCGCTCTGTTAATTCATATCCTTCCAGGAATGTGCACTAATCCTTACAATAACCATACATATATAACCGGCTGAGGCCGGTTTTTCTTTTTGCCCATCATTCGCCTCCACACAGACAATCTTTCCAACCATGAAAAAAACTGGCCACGCAGGCCAGCTTTCCCTATATCCTTATCCAAGATAAGCCTTGAACATCCACATATGTTTGCGCAGACTCATTTTTACCTCTGTCATCATATCGGCTGTAGCTGTATCTTCTGCTTTTTCTGCAAGTTCAATTGCGCTATGGAGCTCGTCCACAATGGTAGCAAAGTCATCGTGCAATTGCTGGACCATTTCTTCTTCATTTTCAGACCCTGTTGCTTCTTTCACTGAAGACAGTTCAAGATATTCCTTAAGAGTGGCAACTGGTTTTCCTTCCAATGCGAGAATTCTTTCAGCGAATTCATCGATAATTGTCGCCGCTTCGTTATAAAGCTCTTCAAATTTCGTATGGAGCGTGAAGAAATGACGGCCTTTCACATACCAGTGATAGTTATGAAGCTTCGTGTAAAGTACCGTCCAGTTCGCAACCTGCTTGTTCACTGCTTGGATTAAATCTGTTTGTGCCATTTTTATTTCATCCTCCCTTTTAGTCATAGATTATATTCCCCTTCCAGCTTCATAAAAAACATACTGGCAGCAACTTTTTTCCTACCACTGAAAAGAAAATGCTACAATAATTTTGAGCAAAGGAGGCCTTTTTATGTATACCGTTTTGATTATCTCAGTCATTATCGTTATCATTGTTTTAATATTAAGCGTAGTCACTACTTCTAAGGCATATCAGTTTAAGCATACGGTCGACCCGATTGACAACAACGACAGCCATGAAGCTGCTGCTGAAGCAAAAGCTCATGATGAAAACAAATAAAAAGGAGCTGCAATCAGCTCCTTTTTAAGATTTGCTCTGTTAAACTAGGCTGTTGATTTTCGTTCCAGGCGCTTCGCTTTCCGCGGGGAAGAATAATGAAAAATCCCGAAAGCCGGCTTTTTCATAAACCAATTCTTCCTTGCAGTAGGGGAGCCTCCTCGGCGCTTTATGCGCCTGGGGGGTCTCCCCATGACTTGCTCATCCCGCAGGACATTGATTGAGCTTCCTCGAACATGCCCACGCACGATGGAAATGCGTTAGCATTTTCTGAGGAGTCTTCGCGCCTTCACTACAATCAACAGGGCTTTAAAACCAACATTGGCTATAACCATGCCTATGATTTATAGAAGGGATGAAAACCAACCATGCTAAAAAAAGCATTCATCGGCATCATACGTTTTTATCAAGTTGTCATATCGCCATTGAAGCCGCCTACGTGCCGATTTTATCCGACATGCTCCCATTACGGACTTGAAGCAATTACAAGGTTTGGACCTATCAAAGGCGGATGGCTGACGATTGTACGAATCCTTAAATGCCAGCCCTTCCATCCAGGCGGCATGGACCCGGTACCTGAAGAGTGGCCATCAAAGAAAAAGATTAAAGCTCATAACCATTGATGTTATTTTTCATAGCCATCGATCACTTGGTCAAGCCTTCCCGTTGAAGGATCGATCACCAATCCATGAACCGGAACATCCTTAGGCATCAAGGGATGGTTTTTAACGATTTCGACACTGTGGGCAACGCTGTCCTTGACGTTATCAAAACCATGAAGCCATTCCTTTACGTCTATTCCGGAGTAATTCAATGTATTCAGCATGTCATCGGTAACCCCGCGCTTTTTCATTCCTTCTATCACGATATCGGGCTTCATCCCGCTCATGCCACAATCATAATGGCCAATGATTGCCACTTCTTCTGCTTGCAGCTGATAAACTGCAACAAGCAAACTTCTCATGATACTCCCGAACGGGTGCATGATCAGGGCACCTGCATTCTTGACAACTTTCACATCTCCATTGCGAATATTCAAAGCCCTCGGTAAAAGTTCAACAAGCCTTGTATCCATACAAGTCAAAATAACCATTTTTTTATTCGGAAATTTAGTAGTGGTGAATTCTTCATATTTCTTTTCTGATACGAACTTTTCATTGAAATCAAGAATTTCATCAAGCATTCTCATCTATTATCTCTCCTCTTAAAAATGTTTCTTTCTAATAGAATACCTTAAACTGATTCGGAACCAAAATGTTTTACTTGATTTTGTTCTCATCCTTTTGTATGATACAGAAGGTAAATCGTAACCATTACGAATTAATATTTTTCCCTATGATTAGAAAAATAATAACAAATAAACTCCTATATCTAAATCGTAATGAGTCCGTTTTGACTAACAGGAGGCATATATGAAAAAAACTGCTTTTACTTTATGTATATTTATGATCATCGCCGCGTTTCTAAGCGGCTGTGCACAGCAACGAGCTGATCAAGAGAAGAACGAGGATTTGCTGCAAGTTTATACCACGGTTTATCCCCTCCAGTTTTTCGCGCAGCAAATTGGCGGTGAATATGTGAACGTTGAAACCATATATCCACCAGGAGCGGATGAGCATACATTCGAGCCTTCCCAAAAAGATATGATGGCACTGGCAGACTCAGACTTATTTTTCTATGTTGGTCTGGGCCTTGAAGGATTTGTTGATAAAGCCAACAAAACATTGAAAAACGAAGATGTGAAAATGGTGCCGGTTGGAGAATCCTTGCATCTGGATGAGGCAGGCGAACATCAAGATGAAGCGCACAACGAGGATGGCACTGCAGAAGAAGGTCATGACGAGCAAGGTCATGACGATGATGAGCATGCCGATGAAAATGACAATGCTGATGAAGAGCACGCAGATGAGGATGGCCATGCCCACGGGGATTTCGACCCGCATGTATGGCTTGACCCAATTTACGCAAACGATCTAGCTGTGGCAATCAAAGAACAATTAGCAGCTCAGATGCCGGAGCATAAAGACACTTTTGAACAAAATTATACCGAGCTGTCTGCTCAATTGAAGGACCTTGATAAGGAATTTGCTACAGTCATTGGCACATCTAAGCGAAAAGAAATCATTGTATCGCACTCCGCTTTCAGTTATTGGGAGGAACGCTATGGAATCCAGCAAATCAGTATTTCTGGCCAATCCACTACGAATGAGCCATCGCAAAGAGAACTTCAAGAATTGATTTCACATGCTAAAGAAGAAAAGATTAAGTATGTTTTAAACGAACAAAACTTTGATTCCAAGCTGGCAAAAATGGTTCAGGAAGAAATCGGGGCAAAAACACTGACACTCCACAATCTTTCTGTATTGACAGACGAAGATATTAAAAATAATGAAACCTATTTCACGTTGATGGAGAAGAATATCGCTACCCTCGGAAAAGCATTGAATGAATAATTGGCTGCCTCCCTGTTATGGGAGGCATTTTTTTATTGGCCTTGAAAAATAGAGCACATATTATCCATAAAAATGATAACAATATTGGAAGTTATATTACGGAAAGGAAGTTAAATTATGGATGATATTTTGATTGCCCGCTCTCTATTTGGCACAACAATGGGTTTCCATATTATCAATGCCACCATCGGGGTTGGACTGCCATTGATGATTCTGGCAGCAGAACTTCTCTACCAGAAAACCAATGATAGTGATTATGCCGTTATGGCGAAACGATGGACAAAAGCGTTTGCGGTGACACTAGGCGTCGGCATCCCTACAGGAACGATTGCAGGAGTCCAGCTCTCCCTTTTATGGCCCGGGTTCATGGAGGTCGTCGGCAGAGTAATGGCGCTTCCATTCCAAATTGAGATTTATGCGTTTTTTATCGAGGCGTTATTCATGTCCATCTATGTTTACGCTGCTGACAGAATTTCTCCGTGGATGAGAATCGCCAGCCTAACCTTAGTGGCTCTCGGCGCACTTGCTTCAGCTGTGCTGATTACGAACGTTCACGCTTTCCAGGGTACACCAAGAGGGTTTCGTGTGGAAAACGGTGAATTGGTGGACATTAACCCCTGGGCTGCCTTTTGGAATCCAAGCTTTGTCGTAACAGGAGGACATGTTGTCGTCACGGCCTATATGACTGGCGCTTTTATTATTGCCACGGTTGCCGCCTATAAGATGCTGAGAAGTGACTTTGGCTCAAGGGTTTATAAGTTCCATCAGAAAGCATTAATGGCCAGTTTAATTATTGGGGGTATATTCTCCATCTTGACGGCAGTGAATGGCCATTCTGCCGCCCAATACCTTCACGAATACCAGCCTGAAAAACTGGCAGGTGCAGAAGGCCTTTTTGAAACACAGAAATATGCGCCTCTGGCAATTGGAGGTTTTACAGACAGGGAAACGGAATCGGTTAAATGGGGAATTGAGATTCCATGGGCATTAAGTTTTCTTGCAGGCAATTCATTTGATACCGAAGTAAAAGGACTGAATGACTTTCCAGAGGAACATTGGCCTCCACTGTTTATCCATACATTATTTAATGCGATGGTCGGTGTTGGCATGCTGTTGATCACCCTCTCTATGATTGCCTTCGTCTGGAATAAAATTTTAAAGAAAGATCGGTTCCCCAAATTCCTCATGTGGTTGTTTGTAGCTACAGGCCCGCTTGCCATGCTGGGTATTGAATTTGGCTGGGTGTTTGCCTGTACAGGCAGGCAGCCTTGGGTGATTTATCATGTACTATCAACGGAGGATGCTGCAACAACCGCCTCGAACTTGGGTATTTTATTTATCCTATTTGCCGGGGTTTACGTTTTACTGGGAGTGATGGAAATCATAGTGCTTCGTTACTTCTTCCGGAAAAATACAGTTTTAGATGATTTAAACAGGGCACAGCAAAAAGAAATCCCTTTGTATGGTTCCAACTCATGAAAGGATGATCCATTTTGACTGACGCGCTAACCGCCATCACTGTACTCTGGGGCTTCGTCTTTATCTATGCTGTTATGGCAACAATGGACTTCGGTGCAGGGTTCTGGTCGATGGTTTATATCAATAAAACAAAAACAAAGGCAACGAATATTGCCAACCGCTATCTGTCTCCGACATGGGAAGTCACGAATACATTCATCGTGGCGCTAGTCGTCGCGGTTTATAGCATGTTCCCGAAAGCAGCATACACGTTAGGGACCGTCTTGCTGATTCCTGGCAGTATGATTTTGCTGTTATTATCTTTACGCAGTGCATTCCTTGTTTTTTCGAATATTGCGGAGGATTATCGAAAGGTACTCACTTATATTTCGGGGATTAGCGGAATTCTGATACCGGGATTACTGATAAGCGTACTTCCAATCACCCATGGCGGATTTGTCGAGTTTTCTGATGGCTCACAGAACTTGAACCTTGGCAAATTATTCACAAGTCCAAATGAATATGCCTTTATTGGTTTTGCAGTAAGCAGTACACTTTTCTTATCTTCACTGCTGCTTGCCGATTATTCAAAAGCTTCCGATGAACTTAGGGCTTACAATGTATATAGACGTGATGCCTTAATTATGGGGCCTATCTCGCTTGTCATGGCTTTTGCTGTCATGCTGACCTTGCGAGATGAGGCAGCCTGGATTTACAATAACATGATGGATCAACTCTATATCCTGATCATATCAGTTATTTTATTCCTGATTGGCGGCCTCGCGCTCGTCCTTCCGTCCATTGGCAATAAATCGCTCAGAGGGATTCCGCGGCTCGCAGTAATCATGATTACGCTGCAATACCTGGCAGCCAGTTATGTTTATGGAAATGCACATTTGCCTTATATCGTATATCCAGAAGTGACAATCCAGTCCGCTTTCACAGATCCGAATTCATTCCGGGCCGTCTTTACTACTTATATAGTGGGATTCCTGATCCTTTTTCCTGGATTCATCTATTTTTGGAGCTTGTTCATGCAGGATAAAAGATACTTACGGCAGAAAAAAACTAAGGAACAAACTTAATTCTGTTTCCTGATTTTAGCTGGAATGGACAACTCCTTTCCGCAGCAAGCTAATGATGTATCAATCAAAAAAAGGAGTGATACATTTTGGCAAAAGATGTATTGTGCGAAGTGAACAACTGTCATTATTGGAAGCAAGGCAACATGTGCACTGCTGATAAAATCTATGTAGTAAGTCATTCAGGCGAAACCGCTGACAGCCAAAAGGAAACAGACTGTAAGACATTTGAAGCGTTAAGTTAATTTGTAAAGACCGGGGCCAGTCCCGGTCTTATTTATGATTGATCATCACCTGATAATAAACCAATACACAAAGATGATGCCCATATCACCCAATACATGCCCGATTATTGCGGCTGTGATGGAACCCGTTCTCTCTCTCATATACCCCCATATTAAACCTGCAATGAAGACTGGTATAACTGCAACCAAACCGTATAGGCCATTAAAAATAGGAATCACGGAGAGCAAATGGTAGAGTGTATAAAAAGCAGAAGTCATCAAAATGGCAAACTTAGCTGTACCTTCCTTTCTCAGGTTTTCATAGATAAACCCTCTCCAGTACACTTCTTCCAAAATTGGATTAACCATCAGTAAAATCAGGACAAGCCAGATCTCACCTTGACCAGAAAATCCCCACTCCCATAACAAATTCCGCAGCTGATCGATATCGATAAAATAGATATGCAGCCAGTGCAACCCTCCATATATGAACAGGAAAAACAGCAGCCCGCTCCCGAAACCCAACAAACCAGCCCTGCTTGTTATTTTGAATCTTTTCCAGGGAACTCCTCCAGCAAGCAAAGGCACTGCTAAAAGCCAGCTATAGAAAAGCAAAAACGCAATAATTACACTCTCCAGCACTTGCAGCCCAATGAAAATCATGAACGCAGGCCCAAGCAAAAGTAAAAGTCTCTTCATATCCACCTACCCCAGTCCAGCTTGATTCTCTTTGTTATCATTAAGAGGCTTTAAAAAATCGTCGACAATCGCATTGAATTCCAGATGTGACCTGGGTGGCAGCTGATGGGTGCCACTCTTTATATACACCACTTGTGTTTGCGGAGCTTTTTTTTGAAAAGGAATGCGGTAGCGGTGCATCGGCTTTTCCAGTGAACCGTATATCAGAAGGATCGGCAAATACAGCTTATGAAGCTGGCTGGTGGAATCATAACGAAGCCCAGATTTGATGTACTCATACGAACGCTGAGCATCTGATCGCCTGGCTAACTCAAAGATTTCTTTTTCATCCTCAGATTCCCATTTATGAAACTTTGCCTGCCATTTTGCAGCAAGAGACACTTGGCCGAATTTAACCATCAGCTGCACTAACTTAATTACAAGCGTTGGGATAAGGGTATCAATCTTTGAAAACCCGCCAGACAAGATTAACGCTGCTGAGCGTTCAGGATATCTCAGTGCAAATTCCTGGGCAACCAATCCGCCATGAGAATAGCCGCAGAGCACTGCTTTCTCGACACCTACCTCGTCAAGCAATTTCTTTAGGTCACTTGCAAAACCCGAAATGCTTGCAGATTTACTTCCCTTCGAACTTCGCCCATGCCCAGCCAGGTCGAAGAAGATGGTCTTATAACGATGTGACAGTGCCTCCTGATACTTAAAAACATTGTGCCCCATCACAAAAGGATGAATGAATACAACAGGCAGCCCATCACCTTTTATTTGATAATAAAGTGAGAGAGAGTCATCGATTTTGGCATATGGCATAATAGTTTCACCCCTTTACTGCCTATACCCGAATCACAGTCAGGCAAAAAGGATTTTATCTTCAATGTGGAATTTAAATCTTCCCCTGCTTCTTCAAATCTTCTAACTCTTTGTCTATCCTATCTGGGTCAATACGTTCGAATAATGGCTCCACATGAGTTAATATATGAGGTTTTACTAATAACGGCTCCCAGCTTTGGGACGTTACTTGCAGCATACCTTTAACCTTTTCGCTTGAAAAAGGAAGGAATGGCGTCAGGATATTGGCAAGGTTCGCAATGATATATACGCAATCCGCCAGCGTTTGCTTGCAAGCTTCAGAGTTTTTGTGCACCTGTTTCCATGGTTGTTGTCCATCGAAGTATCTGTTTGCATATCTCACTAATTCAAACACCTTTTCCAGTGCTTTTTTAAAGCTGGCGTTTTCAATATTCCTTCCCGTTTCTGCGTAAAGCAGATCCACTCTGTCTACTATTTCTTTGTTAATCTCTTTTTCAGGAAGAAGGCCACCAAATGACTTTTGAATGAATTTTAAGGTCCGATTCACAAGGTTTCCATAAGCGCCCAACAGTTCACTATTGTGACTATAAATGAACTCCTTCCATGAAAAATCCGCATCACGGCTTTCCGGTGCATTAATGGTCAGAAAATAGCGGATTGAATCCGGATCATATTTTTCTATGATATCCGGTACCCAAACTGCCCAATTTCTGCTTGTGGACAATTTTTTCTTTTCCAAAGTGAGATATTCATTAGAAACGATGTGGGTAGGCAATGCATCGATACCAAGTCCTTTAAGAATCCCTGGCCAAATGATGGAATGGAACGGGATATTATCTTTACCATGAACATAATAAGAACTAGTGCCGGAATTCCAAAATGCTGTGTCATCCTGTCCCGTTTCTTCAGCCCAAAGCTTGCTTGCTGTGTAATAGCCTGAAACAGCCTCAATCCAAACATAGATTTTCTTCTCTTCATAGCCTTTTACCGGCACACTTACCCCATTGGGCAAATCCCTGGAAGCTGCCCGATCCTGAAGGCCTTCATGCAAGTACCTCTTAGTCAATGAAATAGCATTCTCTCTCCATAATCCATTCTGTTCAGCAGCCTCGGTATACCTCTCCAATTCGCTTTGAAGTGAGTTTAATGCAAAATAAAAATGTTCCGTTTTTCTCGTCGTTGGTCGATTGCCACATATTTTGCACCTCCTTTCCAGTAAATCAAGAGGCTCCAGCACGCTTGAGCAATGATCACATTGATCGCCACGAGCGTTCGCCCCGCAGTTCGGACAAATTCCCTCAACATATCGGTCTGGCAAAAACTGCTGATCCTGTTCACAATACGTTTGCTCCATTTCTTTTTTGTAGATCAACCCATTTTCAAGCAGTTTCAGAAAGATTTCCTGTACAACTTTATGGTGGTGCGCTGAATCCGTCCTTGTGTACTTGTCATACGAGAAACCCAGTTTTGTAAAACTATCCGTGAACTCTTGGTGGTATCTGTTTGCAATTTCTTTCGGCGGCACGCCCTCCTGTTTTGCTCTTAAGCTGATAGGAGTTCCATTGCAATCACTGCCTGATACATATAAAACCTGTTCTCCTTTTAAACGGTAATACCTTGCTAAAATATCCCCCGGCAGCAGGCTCGAAATATGTCCCAGATGCAGAGAACCATTTGCATACGCCCATGCCCCTCCAATAAAAATGCTCATTTGATTGACCTCCTTTGAAATTGTTTTAAGAAAACAAAAAACCCCGCCCTTAACTGCAATAGTTAAGGACGAGGTTTGGAATCCACGTGTTACCACCTTATTTCGCAAATGGTTCACACCACTTGCCTCAGCAAGTACGGAGCATATCATGCCTGCTCTTATACTGTGACATTGATAACGAGTGCCAAATCTCGCCGCAACCTACTTATGCCAAAAAGCATGTTCAGGACGGAGCTCAGAGACCATTTTTCAAGTGACTGTCTTTGCTTCTTTTCAGCTTCCGAAGCTCTCTGTAAAAAACAGGGGCACTCTACTTTTTCTCTTCATTGCTTTTAAAAAGATATTAATCCGATTTTATTCAGATTGTTCCAAGAAGTCAATGATCTTTTGACAATAAAGTAAAAAACTCCCTCTGGAACCAGAGTAAACCGTCCTTGCATACGGTATATATATAATGAAAATGTACCCTTTAGTTCAAAAATTTTTTAATTTGATTTGTGTTAGTTATAATCTCTATCTTACCTTTATGTATAGCATACTTATTAAAGAAATTCACTTTACCTACATTTTCAAAGTATCGGTTCCATTTAAACATTTTTAAAAACATTTCAAATGTTGGTTTATAGTTTGATTTTTCTAATCGAAGTTTTTGTTTCAGAAACCTCTTTATTATTCGGTATGTTCTTATTGAATATTTGGTATCTAAAAAAATAATTAAGTCTGCACTGCGAAAACAATTACTTACCCAATCCTCATTATGTACGCCTTCAATTATCCAACTTTCAGATTGCATTATACTATTTAGATATTCTTTTCTTTCTTGTTCGGTTCTTCTTATATCTCCAGATTTATTCCTTATCCAAACTACATTATCTAATTCGTAATAAGGCATATCTAACTTTGAAGATAATTCTTTTGCCAAAGTTGTTTTACCACTACCAACAGAGCCTATAATATGTATCTTTTTTGGTGTTTCCTTTTTCAAAAAATCACCTAATTCATAGTAATTTGTTTCTAAAGAAATTCTATTTAAGTGAAGATTTTCCTCTAATAACTAAATTAGAGATTCAAATCTTATTCAATATAACTGCCCCGCTAGTTGAAGAACAACAATAAAAAAACTATCTTAACGTTAATTTTTAGAGCTAATATATCTGAAGAATGCTCAAATTAACTTCCGAGAGGGGCAATATTGACCATTTAAAAGGCAGTCGACAACAAACGTTGTCATTGAAATATAGTATCAAAATTTAGTTGTCACTTTGTAGTGTAATAGTTTTTAAAGCTGGCACAATAGGAAAAATGGAGTGGGAATTTCCACGCCATTTGCAGTTTCCTTTTTTGCTGTATGCACCTTATGACGGAATGGTTTAAAACAAAAGACCAGCTATCTTCTTACTGCTGGATGGCTGTCTGATAAAATCACTTCATCATCAAGAGCTACATCCTCCAGATCGAAAAAGACACGTTTTCCAAGATACTTATACAAAGTTTGAATAACATTTGTCAATTGATAATGCTTTTGAATGTGCTGAGTGGTAAATGGATGAAAAAAAAGCACCCTTCAATGATGAAGAGTGCCCGTCTAATTACGCCTCAAGACTTGCCATTGGCCCAAAGAATTCGAAGTGAATTCTATCTTCTGTGACGCCCAGGTCTTTTAAGGCCGTGTTGATTGCTTTCATGAAGGAAACTGGTCCGCAGAAGTAGAAGTCTGCTTGTTCAAGATCCACGTTATCTTTTAGCCATTCTTTTGTTACATAGCCCTCAACGTCAAAGCTGTTGTTATCTCTGTCTTCTTCAGTTGGCTGATCGTAGAATACAACTGAGTTTACCTTTGCTTTTGCAGCAGCTGATGCGACTTCCTCTTTAAGTGCATGGACTTTGCCGTTCTGCGCTGCATGGATGAAGGTAACTTCTTTTTCCGGCTGCAGTTCCGCTACTGTGTTCAGCATGCTGACCATTGGAGTCAGGCCAACTCCGCCGCTAAGCAGGACAACCGGAGTATCTTTTTCTGTATCAAGGAAGAAATCACCTGCAGGTGCACTGATTTGGAGAACTTCACCTTCCTCCACAGTATTGTGAAGGTAATTGGATACCTTTCCATCCGGAGTTTCCATGCCAGCTTCCTTTTTAACACTGATACGGTAATAATCTTTTCCAGGAGCATCTGACAGGCTGTACTGGCGGATATGCGTGAATTTTTCCCCTTCGATTTCAAGCTTGATGCTGATATACTGACCTGGCTTGAATGAAGCAATTGCCTTTCTATCCACAGGCTTCAGGTAAAAAGAAGTGATGACTTCACTTTCCTCCACCTTTTTCTCCAAAATAAATGGACGGAATCCATCCCAGCCGCCGCTTTGGTTAGCAGCTGCCTCATACATTTCGGCTTCTACAGAAATGAACGCGTCGGCAATCACTCCATATGCCTCTGCCCAAGCATTGATGATCTCATCTGTTGCCGCATCACCAAGAACTTCTTTGATCGCAATCAGCAGGTGCTTTCCAACGATTGGGTAGTGCTCAGGAAGGATGCCGAGGCTGCGGTGCTTATGAGCGATTTGGTTTACAACCGGAAGGATTGCTTCCAGATTATCGATATATTTAGCAGCTGCATAGACAGTTCCAGCTAGCGCTCTTTGTTGTCGGCCCTGCTTTTGGTTCGCATGGTTAAAAATATTCAACAGCTCTGGATGATTTTCAAACATTGTTTTATAGAATACTGTCGTGATTTGTTCTCCGTGAACTTCAAGAACCGGCACTGTGGATTTAATGATTTCAATCGTTTTTTGATCTAGCATAATATACACTCCCCTATGTCTTTTCGTTAAGGTTTGTTTACCTCATTCCCATAGTGATTATAATAAATTACCTTAGCAGACTAAGTGATTCAAATCACACTATCGTAAAATAGTTCTTTTGACTCGGATTTTGCATTGGAATTTGCATCATACAAGCGGATTTCATGATTGAAATGAACCAAATTAAGAGGTATGACTGTTTAGTCCGACAATAACTTTTCAAAAGGAGGTCGAAGAACACTTTTTATAGAGAGAATTTTTAACTTTATAGCAGAAATTCAAGTTTTCTATCGAGATTTTCATTTCTATAGGGAAATCTTAAATTTTTATAGCGACTTTTTTATTTTTATAGCGAGAATCTGATTTATATAGCGGCTTTTTCACTTTTATAGCGAGAATTTGATTTATATAGCGACTTTTTCATTTATATAGCGAATTGGAAATTACCGCTGATTTTTACCAGTTTTTAAAAAAAATAAAAGCACTGCCTAAGCAGTGCTTCTCCACCTAAAATTCAAAACGTTCTTCAAAAATAGTAACTTCCTTCAACCGCTTCCTGTTCAGTTCAAAGCCGATACCTGGTTTCTCTGGCAATTTGATCATTCCGTTTTCGACTTTGATTTCAGGCTCGATGATGTCTTGCTCCCAATAGCGGTCTGAGCCGGATATATCGCCTGGAATTGTGAATCCCGGAAGCGATGCGAGAGCGATATTGTGCGCTCTGGAGATGCCAAACTCAATCATCCCGCCTGCCCAGACTGGAATCCCTTTCGAAACACAATAGTCATGGATCCGTTTTGCTTCTCCAAGTCCGCCGACACGGCCAATTTTAATATTGATGACCCCACAGCTGCCTAACTCGACTGCTTTCCTTGCGTCATCAAAAGTAACGATGCTTTCATCCAGGCAAATTGGTGTCTCGATCCTGCCCTGAAGCGTAGCATGGTCAACAATGTCATCAAAACCAAGCGGCTGCTCGATCATCAGCAAACCAAACTCATCCAGTGCCTTTAAGCGGTCAACATCTTCCAAGGAATAGGCCGAGTTGGCATCCGCCATCAACGGTAGATCAGGAAATTGTTTACGAATTCCTGATATATAGTGATGATCATCTTCCGGACTGATTTTTACCTTAACACGCTTGAAACCCTGCTCAAGATAGCCTTCGATTTGTTCCAACGCCTCAGGCAAATTCGGATTACCTACAACGACTCCGGCTGGGATGGCTTCCATCGTTCCGCCAATTAGCTTGGATAACGGGATGCCCTCTTTCTTCGCCTGTAAATCCCAAAGTGCTGTTTCCAGCCCTGCCTTCGCCATAAGGTTTCGACGCACGGAACTGAACAGGTCGAAAGCTTGGTCAGGGTGGTTGATTCCCTTCTCTTTTAAAAGGGGAATGAGAAAGTCTCTAATCATATGATAAGAAGTTTGGACGGTTTCCTCTGTATACCATGGAGATGAAAAAGCCACACCTTCCCCATAACCGATAAAACCATTACGGTCTTCAACCTCAACGATAACAGCTTCTCTCTCCTTAACTGAACCCAAATGGGTGGTGAAAGGCTGCTTCAATGGCATTTTAATAATTGATAAAGTAACAGCTTTAATGTCCAATGCCATCACCCTTCGTTTCCAGCCACTCGCGCAGCTTTCGCCTTAATAATTTCTTCGCGGCATTTCTTGGCAGGCTCTCTACAAAGTGGATTTGTTTTGGAAGCTTGTATTTTGCGAGTTTCCGTTCACAAAGGTCCAGCAAGTCTTTTTCAGAGACTTCTGGTTCACTTTTTACAATAAAAGCTACTGGCACCTGTCCCCATTGCTCATCTTGTGCCCCGATCACACCGGCATCAGCAACACCGGGATGGGAAAGCAGGATGCCTTCGATTTCAGCGGGATAGATATTTTCCCCGCCTGAAATGATTAAATCTGAACGGCGGTCAAGAACATAAAGAAAACCATCGTCGTCAATATAGCCGATATCACCGGTATGAAGCCATCTTTCACGGATCTTATCAGCAGTTTCATCCGGGCGATTCAAGTACCCGATCGTCACGTTCGGCCCTTTGACCATAATCTCTCCCTCAGCTCCTGAAGGTACATCCTGACCATCACCATCGACAATCCGAATCTGATTAGGGAACAGCGCTTTACCAGCAGAACCAAGTCGTTCAATGCTGTATTCAGGAGATAATGTCGCAAACTGTGATGAAGTTTCGGTCATACCATATGTCTGGAATACAGGGATCTCTTTTTCAAGACAAGACTCCAGCAGCGGTAATGGCGCAGGGCCGCCTCCTAACAACATACAGCGGAAGGCACCCGGCAATCTTTCTTCTCCCAGATCATCAAGGATTCTTCTCAGCATCGTGCTGACAACCGACATGATGGTAATATTGTATCGCTGGATATCCTCGATAACCTTTTTTTCGTTAAAGGAAGTATGTAAAACAATTGGCATTCCGTATATCTGGCTTCTCATTAAAATCGAGTAGCCGCTGATATGGAAGATCGGCACTGTGCAAAGCCATTTATCCTGTTCATGAAGACCGAGATTGAGTGCAGATGCATTCGCGCTCCACCAATGGTTGCCATAGGTTTGCATAACTCCCTTCGGATTACCGGTCGTGCCTGATGTATACATGATCGTCGTGACACTGTTCATATCGTATTCTTCAAGGATTAAGGCTTCGTTGTCCTCTAATTGTTTGAGTTTAGCAGTACTCAAGAATTTAATTTCTGAAGTGATCGCAGTTACTTTTTCATCAAAGCCGTCTTCATATACAAGCAATTCAGCCTCACAATCAGCTAACTGCCATGAAAGCTCCTCCGCTGTCAGTCGATTATTCAAAATCACAGCCTTGATTCCGGCCATCTGCAAAGCGCATAAAATAAACACAGATTCCGCTTGATTAGAAAACAGGAGCGCTGCGGTTGACCCACTATGTAAACCAAGTGTTCCAAGCTTGCCAGTGTAAGCTTTTGCTTCTTCAAAAACGTCCGAAAACGTGTAAGTTCGCTCCTCAAAGATCAGTGCTTCACGATGGGGAGTCAATTCTGCTCGCTTTTTCAGCCAGTTAGGCATCGTTTCAGTCATGGGTGTCACCTCTTCTCAACATAGTAAAACAGCTTGATGGAAGTCCATCAAGCTGTTTGGAAACTATAAAATCAAGGGAAACGTGGGAACTGGCCGAAGTCAGGCTTGCGCTTTTCCTTGAATGCGTCGCGGCCTTCTTTAGCTTCTTCTGTTGTGTAGTAAAGCAATGTTGCATCCCCTGCCATTTGCTGAAGTCCAGCAAGTCCGTCAGTATCAGCGTTCATCGCAGCTTTCAAGAAACGAAGCGCGGTTGGGCTCTTCTCAAGAATTTCTTCACACCACTTGAGTGTTTCCTCTTCAACCTGGTCAAGAGGCACAACTGTGTTGACAAGACCCATGTCCAAAGCTTCCTGGGCATTGTACTGACGGCACAAGAACCAAATTTCACGAGCCTTTTTGTGGCCAACTATTCTTGCAAGGTAGCCTGAACCGTAACCAGCATCGAAGCTTCCTACTTTAGGGCCTGTCTGGCCGAAAATCGCATTATCAGCTGCAATTGTAAGGTCACATACGACATGGAGCACATGGCCGCCGCCGATTGCGTAACCTTTTACCTGAGCGATAACTGGTTTAGGAATCACACGAATTAAACGCTGAAGGTCAAGGACATTCAAACGAGGGATTTCATCTTCCCCAACGTAACCGCCATGTCCGCGGACTTTCTGGTCTCCTCCGGAGCAGAATGCATCGTCTCCAGCACCAGTGAGGACGATTACGCCAACACTTGAATCATCTCGAGCATAAGCAAATGCATCGATCATTTCCATAACCGTTTTAGGACGGAAAGCGTTGCGCACTTCCGGGCGGTTAATGGTGATTCTGGCAATGCCATTATATGTTTCATACAGAATATCTTCATACTTGCGTTCTGAAACCCATTCAACTGTCATTTAGACAACCTCCTATTATGTATTCGACAAAAACTCACTTACTATTGTACCAAATTTTTCACGTTCTTCCACATGAATTGCATGGCCACAGCCATTTATCGTCAAATGTGTCGGATTAGGGAGTCTGGAAGCCATGTCTGTGGCTATTCTACAGAATTTTTCATCAAGCTCTCCAGTAATAAGAAGTGTCTCAAAACCAAATACCTCCAGCTTGTCCCACCAGGACGGCTGGGCACCTGTTCCCATTCCCCTCAGGCTGTTGGCCAATCCGGCGGGGACATTCCTCAGCCTTTGACTTCTTATTTGTTCCCTTACTTCTGCCGGAAGATTCAATTGTGACTTAAATAGCGGGATCGATTCCCAAAAATCAATGAATCTCTCAAGACCTTCATTCTCGATTCTATCTGCCAGCTTGTGGTCCTGTTGAATTCTTGCTTCACGATCCTCATAATTGACCATACCTGGAGTCGTGCTTTCAAGCACCAGCTTCCTTACTCTCTCAGGAAACAGACTCGCAAAGGTGATCGCCGTCCTGCCGCCCATTGAGTATCCTAGGAAGTCAGCTTTTTCAATACCCAGCTGGTCACACAGCTCCTTCAAATCCATAGCGGCCTTCTCGATGTCATATCGCGTCATATCGCCTGGCGATTCGGTCTCCCCATGTCCAATGAGGTCGACCATCAGCAGAGTTGAATGTTGTCCCCATATAGGACAAAACGGCTTCCAAGTAGAAGCCGCCCCTGTAAAACCATGAAGCAATACAAGAGGAAAACCATCTCCGCACTGCTCGACATTATATCGTACGCCATTGATCATGGTCTTCATTTTGTGTCACCTTTTAGCATTACAGTTATTTCCCGGGAAACAGAATTCCACAAATCTCGATGTTCCTTTAGGTTGGAATCCCTTGTTGTCCTGATTTCCATCACTTTTAAGCCGCCAATCTCTTGGTTTTTAGCAAAAGCATCTGAAAAATGCTCCCAATCTTGGATTAAATCATATTTTCCGTTGTACATTTCGACAACATGGCTGAAATCCAGGTCCAATGGTGTACCGAAAAGCTTTTCAAAATGCTTCGGTTCCTTTGCCTGAGGCAGGAATGAAAAGATTCCCCCGCCATTATTGTTGATCAGCAAGATATTGATATCGATATTATATAATTTCGAAGCTAATAAACCGTTCAGATCATGGTAGAATGTCAAATCTCCCAATACAAGGTAGCATGGCTGCGATACACTGGCTACCCCAAGTGCCGTAGAGACAATCCCGTCTATCCCATTCGCTCCTCTGTTTGCCATCACTTTGATATTCTTTTTATTCAATAGGAAGAATGAATCAAGGTCCCTGATTGGCATGCTGTTGCCAACAAATAATGTTGAGCATTCTGGAAGCATTTCAGTGAGCTGCTGGAATAGTTTTCCTTCGCTTAGCTCCTCAACCTGGGAAATAGCCGACAATCGTTCTTTGGCTAGGTGATTTACAGTAAGCCACTTATTCATATAGCCTGAGTTGCCTGCTGTTACAGCAGTCTCACCGATTTTTTTACAAAACAAAGCCTCGTCGCAATAGAACATATGAGAAGCGGACATCGTAGGCTCACGCCAGCCCGCCCCGCTATCGACCACAAATTGGCGGGCATTCCGGTTTTCTTTTATAAAAATAGTCAGGGCTTTAGAGATTGGCATCGCTCCGAAACGGATGATCACATCAGGCTTCAATGCTTTCTTCGCTTCTTCATTCCTTAAGAATGCATCATAGGCATCAATGATGTGTTTTCCATCATGCTCACCACTTCGTAATTGTGACAGAGGATCAGCGATGATCGGAAATTGTAATCTGTCAGCAAGGGCAATGACTTCATCTGTGAATTCGCTGTTGTCCAGCTGGCCGCAGACAATGATCCCATTCTTATAGGAAGCGATATCTTCACTGATCGCAGCAAATGTTTGATCAGACAAACTCAGATGGCCTGTCTCGATTTCAACATAACCGCCAACGCGTTCAGGCAGCTCAAACAGGTTTTCATCCATTTTCGGAATCAACGGTTCCCTGAATGGGAAATTCAAATGGACTGGCCCCTGAGGATAGCTTGCCGCCGTTGCCGCTGCCCTTCCGCAAACTGTCCGGGCGTAGCGGATCATATCCTCCGTTTTTTCCGGTGGTGCCATTTCGACAAACCATTTTACATTTTTCCCATACAGATGAATCTGGTCAATCGCCTGAGGTGCGCCGACATCACGCAATTCATGCGGACGGTCAGCTGTCAGGACAATGAGCGGAATCCTTGAAATACTAGCTTCAATCACCGCTGGATAATAGTTCGCCGCAGCAGTACCTGATGTACATAACAAAGCAACAGGCTTTTGAGTGGCCTTCGCAATACCAAGCGCGAAAAATGATGCAGATCGCTCATCAACCTGGATATGAATGCGCAAGTTCGGGTGTTCAGCCATAACCAGTGCCATTGGCGTCGATCTAGAACCAGGACTAATGACTACATCCTTTACACCTGTTTTCGATAATTCCGCAACGAATGCTGCGATATACGCTGTTAAACCTTCCTGGTGGCTCATTTATTCTTTCCTCCAAGTGCTGTAAGCATCGGCCTGAACTTGATGCTAGTCTCTTTATATTCGCTTTCGGCATTCGAATCTGCCACGATGCCGCATCCAGCAAATAGTGATACCTCATTTCCCTGAATCAATCCTGAGCGGATCGCTACGGCAAACTCACCATTCCCCTGATAATCCATCCAGCCGACAGGTGCCGCATAAAGGCCTCTGTCCAGCTGTTCAATTTCCCTGATTTTTTCGATTGCCGCCTGCTTTGGAAGCCCGCCCAATGCAGGCGTCGGGTGAAGTTTTTCCACTAAATGAAGAAGCGAGGTTCCTTCCCGATTTTTACCGATTACAGGGGTATACAAATGTTGAATGTACTTCATTTTCATCAAAACAGGCTGTTCAGGAAGAAGCACCTGATCACAGGTTTCTTCCATTGCTCCCCTGATCATATCCACGACATATTGATGTTCAATCAGGTTTTTCTGGTCTGTTAAAAGTTCCTTGCCGAGCTTTTCATCTTCTTCAGGTGTGCTGCCTCTGGCGATCGATCCTGCTAAGCAGGCTGAAAACAGGCTTGCCCCATCTTTCTTGACCAGCCTTTCAGGAGAAGCCCCGATAAAACAATCACCATTTGATTCGAAAGCAAATGTAAAACTTTCCTGCTGATTCTCAAGAAGGTTTGCGAGGACACTTTCAGCGCGAACCACATCTTTAAAATGAAGCCGAAGCTCCCTTGCAAGCACAACTTTTTTCAATTCACTGTTTTCAAAACCGTTCACCGCATCCGTCACTGTCTGCTTCCATGCCTCAGGATCAATTTCGATAATTTCCTTTAGATCCAGACTGGCAAGCACTGGTTTTAGCAGTGCCTTTGAAAGCACTTCTTCCCTCTCGCTTGTGACTTTATCAAATAATGACATATCATCATGCTGGGTGCAGACTACATTGGTAGTAAAGTATGCCTCTCCCTTGACAATCGTCAGCATATATTTTGGAATGTGGAAAAGAGCTTCCGAAAATTTTGACCATAATCCGGTCTTCTTCTTCAGCGGATCGAAAGTAAAGCCTCCAAGCATGGTTGGCCCGGTTCCATTCTCCTTATATTTATTAAAAACCAGAGCAGTATCCATGAAGCGCTTCCACTCTTTTTCAACATGAAAAAAGCGGTCAGCTCCCTGATCCGACTGTATTTGTCCGCATATACCCAATCCAGATAGGAAATGTTCTCCTTCAGGATCCTTCCAGAAAAAGCGTTCTCCAAAAAACTTTTCCCTATTTGAAGCAAAAAAATAAAAAGGATCTATTCGTTCTATTTTATGGACCTCGCTGACCAAAATCGACTGAGATTGTCCTTTGGCCCGCTCAATCGCATCAAGAATTCCCTGTCTAAGTTCCGTTTCCTGAATGGCAACCAAAATTATCCCCCCAATAACAGCCTCTCATCTGTTATTACACGTTTTAAAGCTTATTTTAAGATACACCTCATACACCACGATGTCAACGATGGCGGGCTTTCCTAACCTTTTATCATCCTTATTATATATTACACTCAAACAGTTGAGGCAATCTGGAAAATCCATCCTCATTATACGTGAAAATACTAATTGACAGTACATATGTGAATATCTACACTTATAATTGTAAGGTAATTTAGCCTATATATGAAAGGTCTTTTTGACAATTTTGGTTCTTTTAGATAAAATATTAAGGTTTGATAGATTGATATAAAAGGGAGAGAATTAGTTATGCAACCACAGCTACAGCCTAGTTCTTCACCAGCAGTCAATGGCGCAAACTGGAGAGTCTGGTGGCAGCTTACACGGCCCCACACTTTGACCGCAGCATTTGCTCCTGTCCTTCTTGGGACTGCTTTAGCGATAGAGTTCAGCGGCGGAATCCATTGGGGAATGTTCCTCGCGATGTTAATAGCCAGTCTGTTGATACAGGCAGCAACGAATATGTTCAATGAGTATTATGATTTCAAACGCGGCCTTGATAATGAAAATTCTGTTGGGATTGGCGGGGCAATTGTCCGTCATGGCATAAAGCCTAAAACGGTTTTGAATCTTGCCTTTGGTTTATATGGAATTTCAGTCCTGCTCGGCGTATATATTTGCATGAGCACCAGCTGGTGGGTCGCTGCTGTCGGCGTCGTTTCCCTCGCAGCCGGATATCTTTATACAGGCGGTCCATTGCCGATTGCTTACACACCTTTTGGCGAGCTTGTCGCAGGATTTTTCATGGGTGTACTGATCATCCTTATTTCGTTCTACATCCAGACTGGCACTGTCACTTCAACAAGTGTACTCGTTTCATTTCCTAGCTTTCTGCTAGTCGGAGCGATCCTGCTTGCGAATAATATTCGCGATCTGGATGGTGACAAGGAATTCGGCCGGAAGACACTCGCAATCCTGCTCGGACGAAAAGGCGCCATCAGGCTGCTTGCAGGAATGTTCATTGTATCTTACGCCTGGGTAATCGGGCTAATCATTACAGGTGTCGTTTCACCTTGGCTGGCAATTGTCGCCCTCAGCATTCCTAAAGCTGTAAAAGCAACGAAGGGCTTCATTGGAAAATCCAATCCACTGCAAATGATGCCGGCTATGGCTAACACAGCAAAGACTAACACCATTTTCGGCTTACTTTTATCAGTAGGCATTTTCATCAGTTTGATATAGTCACACACGAGAAGCTTCTGCCTATGGCGGAAGCTTTTTCTATGTTTCTTCCCATCACGAGCGGGTATTTAGTACGTATGACACGAATCAAAACTAAGGATGTGTAATGATGCTGACAAATGACCAGCTTACCCAATTGAAGCAAACGCTTATAGATGAAAAAGAAATGCTAAATTCGCAAATAGAAAACAATGAAGAGGAAGGTTACCTGGAGGGCAGCCAAAGGGAAGCGACCGGGGAACTTTCTTCATACGATAATCATCCGGCCGACAGCGGCACAGAACTATTTGAGCGCAGCAAAAATCTTGCATTGGACGAGCATCATGATGACCAGATTGAAAAAGTCGATCAAGCCCTGAAGGCTATTGAAGATGGGACGTATGGTAAATGTGCAGAATGCGGCAAAGAGATCCCTTTTGAGCGACTTGAAATTGTTCCATATACTTTGTATTGTGTCGAGCACTCACAAGAACAAAACCTATCAAATGATCGACCGGCGGAAGAGGATGTGCTTGAATATACTCATGACACCAACTTTGACCGCCGCCAAAACGAGGAAATGGCTGACAATAGGAACAGCTTTGATGACGTTGCCGAATTCGGTACATCGGAAACTCCATCTGACCTTACCGGTGATCATGAAGATTATAATAAGCTCTATATTGATAATGAAAAAGAAAGAGGCTTCACGGAAGACTATGAGTCCTTTAGTGCAACTGATATTGATGGCGATGATCGCCAAGTGTTCCAGAGTGATGCCGAAGAGGAATACGAAGAAAAACTAGACGAAGCCGGCACCGAATCCGAACTTGGAGATATCCCTTATAAAGAGGGAGATAGTTATATAGAAGATGCTAAAACGAAAGATAAAGAAGAATAAACAACAGCCTCAGTTCAGTGTTGGACTGAGGCTTTGTTTTGAGGTGATTTTAGCAATACAAACAAAAAAAAGATTGGAGATTGACTCTCCAATCACGTGATCACCCTTTACTCCGCTTCCATCGCATCCGCCTTTGTTTGGTGGACAGTTCCGAATGGATGCTCAGGTGGAGCATAAATAACATATACTTTTAGCTTTGTATCACCGATATTCGTGATATTATGCCATTTCCCCTCCGGAATCATAATGGCAAAGTCATCTGATACTCTGGACTCAAAATCGAGGTTATCTTTGCTGTCGCCCATTTGTACAAGTGCTTCTCCTTCTTCCACACGAATGAACTGATCCCCGGTTTCATGGATCTCAAGACCGATGTCATCACCAACATCGATGCTCATCACTGTCACCTGAAGTTTGTTCCCTGTCCAGATGGCTGTACGGAATGTTTCATTTTGCAAGGACGCTTCTTCAATATCAATCGTAAATGGCTGCTTTCCATAATCCTTTAATCGAACGGGACCTTCTTGCCTTAAACAGCCAAATCTTGTCGCATGCTCGATTTCATCTGCAAAAGCCCTAAAGAAGACATTCCCTACCGGAAGATACTGAGTCAGCAAATAACTGTTGCGAAATTCATGATAATCTTCCACTTCTGTTTCATATGCCTTTTTCAGGCCTTCCTGATAAGAATCGAATTCCACTTGTTCGATTTGGTACTGCGGCGATTGACCAGTAAGTGTAATGAACAGGTCGGTAAATTGTTTTAAGTGGACTTGCTTATCCTCCAAAGCCTGCTGGATCGCTTTCTTATGTCTTTGATTTGGTGCAGATTGTGCCAGGCGATTGTAAAAATCAACTGCGGAAGCTTCTCCTTTTATACCAGCAAGCAGTGCTTCAAGTACTTGCTGATGGCTATTCTGACTGGACCTTGCCATAAAGTTTGGGCTATATGTTCTTGAGTTGTCATATGGATAGGAATAGGATGGAACGTTATACAAATTTCTCATTCCCTTCACAGGTTTTATCAACCTATCCTATGCCTAGCATCTCTAAGACGTACATTGTTTGATAAATGGACAAGAATATTCCTGCTGGAGATTCCCAAACTAAGAGTATCATATTAGAAATGGAGATAAACGATGAGTATCATTTTAGCTTTACTGGCTGCGCTATTCGCCTCCTTTACTGCCATTCTTGCTAAAATCGGAATCGAGGATGTCGATTCAAATCTTGCAACGGCCGTCAGGACAATAGTGGTCGTCATCATGGCCTACATAATGGTCATGATTACCGGCCAGACGGAAAACATAATGGATGTATCAACAAAATCATTCATCTTTCTCGTACTCTCTGGTTTGACGACCGGTCTTTCCTGGCTAGCCTTTTTTAAAGCGATCCAGATTGGGGATGTTTCCAAAGTAGTCCCGATTGATAAAGCCAGTGTCGTGTTGACGATACTGTTATCATTCTTGGTGCTTAGGGAGCCTGCAACAATGCCTGTTGTGGCGGGTGGTGTCATCATATCCATTGGGACTTTTGTGCTGATTGGAAAAGACAAAAATAAGAAAAAGCAGAAGAAAAAGGTGTTCAACACGAAATCTTATATTTTTCTCGCCATCATGTCCGCTGTCTTCGCTGCCCTGACCAATATCCTGGCGAAAATCGGTATTGAGGATGTCGACTCAAATGTGGCTACCTTCATCCGAACAGTCGTGATCATTATTTTTGCCTGGGGAATTGTGTTTTTTCAGGGAACTGTAAAGGAACTAACGAAAATATCAAGGAAGTCCTACATCTTCTTGATACTATCCGGCGCCGCAACTGGTTTCTCATGGTTATGTTATTTTGCAGCCCTAGCAATCGGCAAGGTGAGCATCGTCAACCCAATTGATAAATTCAGCGTCGTCTTGACGATGGTCCTAAGCTTCATCATTTTAAAAGAAAAACCAACCAAATCAACCGTCGCAGGTGCCGTACTGATTACGATTGGGACTGGGTTACTGATATTATAGAGGGCTGTAAATCCATGGATGCTCCCTTTTTGCATCGATGACCTCATTAGTGCTCATAGAGTTTTTCTATGGGACCTTTTGCGTTCCCACGACCTCTTTCGAGCTGATAGAATTGTTATATGGACCTTTTGGTGCTCAACAATCTCACTTGGACCTATAGAATTTTTCTAAAAGCCCCTTTGACGCTCCAACGACTTCATTCAGACTTATAGAATTCCCGTTTTAATTCAATAAAAAATTACAAAAAGGCCAAATCGTCCCCGATTTGGCATAAAGCATCTTAAACTTTCAAAGCAGATTGTACTTTCCAGATTTGGTCTGCATATTCCATGATGGTTCTGTCACTGGAGAAATATCCTGACTTGGCGATATTTATCAGGCTCTTTTGCAGCCATGCGTTCCGGTCTAAATAACTTCGGCTAATCTCCTGATGGGCCTCTGCATAGGAAGCAAAGTCCCGCAAAACAAAATACTGATCATTATGGCCAAGCAGTGTGTCAAACACTTCATTAAAATGGTTTTCTGTATCAGGGAAGAATCCATTGACCAGCTGGTCGACCACTTCCCGGATCCGTTCATCATGGTGATAATATTCGAGCGAATGGTAGCCGCCATTATTCTGGTAATCTAGCACTTCTTCTGCGGTCAACCCGAACAGGAAGATATTTTCCCTGCCGACCAAATCGGTGATTTCGACATTGGCCCCGTCCAGCGTGCCGAGTGTCAAAGCCCCGTTCATCATGAATTTCATATTCCCAGTGCCGGAGGCCTCTTTGCTGGCAGTTGAGATCTGTTCGCTGATATCCGCAGCCGGAAAAATCTCTTCAGCAAGCGATACACGGTAGTTTTCAAGGAAAACAACCTTCAGCTTCCCATTGATCGCAGGGTCATTGTTCACCTTGTCTGCGACGCAGTTAATCAGCTTGATGACCTTCTTGGCAAAATAATAACCAGGTGAAGCCTTTGCCCCGAAGATAAAAGTACGCGGGTATAGCAAGGCTTCAGGATCCTTTTTCAAAGCATTATATAGATGCATGATGTGCAGGACATTCAGCAGCTGCCGCTTATAAGCATGCAGCCTTTTTACCTGGACATCAAAAATTGATTCTGTATCCACCTGAATCCCGGTTTTATCCAGTATCCGGTTTGCCAGCCGCTCCTTGTTAGCCTGCTTGATTCCATGCAATTTTTCAAGGAAAGCGGAGTCATCCTTAAACCGCATCAAATTCTCCAATTGCTGTGGAGACGAAACCCACTCAGTACCAATAGCATCCGTAATCAATCCGGACAAACCAGGGTTTGCTTTCAGCAGCCAGCGGCGGTGGGTAATCCCATTCGTCTTATTGTTAAAACGCTCAGGATAAAATTGATAAAACAGGTTCATTTCCCGATTTTTCAAGATCTCAGTATGCAGCTGTGCTACTCCATTGACACTGTGGCTGCCGACAATGGCAAGCGGAGCCATCCGCACCTCGTCATGGGCGATGATCGCCATGCTTTCAACCCTGCCCCAATCACCAGGATACTGATCCCATACCTGCTTGCAGAAGCGTTCATTGATTTCTTCAACGATCATGAAAATGCGCGGCAGCAGCGGCTTGAAAATTCGGATTGGCCATCTCTCAAGCGCCTCAGCCAGGGTCGTATGGTTCGTATAGGAAAGTGTCTGGACAGTGATATTCCAGGCATCTTCCCAGCCCAGGCCTTCCTCATCCATCAGGATCCTCATCAACTCAGGAACGGCAATCGCAGGATGCGTGTCATTGATATGGATGCTCACATAGTCATGGAACTCTAGCAAGCTCTTATTCTTCTTTTTAAAAGAGTTCACAATCGCCTTCAGACTTGATGATACAAGGAAATATTGCTGCTTCAGCCGAAGGATCTTTCCTTCATCATGCGTGTCATCAGGATATAAAAATTCGGAAACCGATTCGGTATCCTTCTTGTATTTAAAAATATCCGCGTTTGCCGGGAACCTTGATGGCTCGGCATTCCACAGCCTTAACGTGTTGACCGTCTGGGTCTCATAACCGATGACAGGCAAGTCATACGGTACAGCCATGATCGTCTCGGCATTCAGATGCCTGAAGACAAGCCGGCCATTTTCAATCCTGCTTTCGATTTCACCCCAAAACGGGACCTCGACCGCATCATCCGTCTTGCGAACTTCCCAAACATGACCATGCCTAAGCCATTGTTCAGGAAGCTCGACTTGATAGCCATCGACTATTTTCTGCTCAAACAGACCGTGTTTATAGCGAATTCCGCAGCCATGTCCCGGCAGGTCAAGAGACGCGAGGGAATCTAAGAAACAGGCAGCAAGGCGGCCTAGACCACCGTTGCCCAGCCCTGCATCCGCCTCGATTTCCTCCAGCTGATCAAGCTCGATCCCCAGTTCCCTAAGCCCTTCACAGACTACTTTTTCCACCCCTAAATTAATGAGGTTATGCCTCAGCAGCCTGCCCAGCAGGAACTCAATCGACAAGTAATAGACCTGTTTTTTCGCTCCGGCACGATATAATTCATTTGTTTTAATCCAATCAGAACTCACATGCTCCCTGATCATATGCCCGAGAGTCTGGAATTGCTCCCGGCTCGTGCTTTCTTCAAAGCTGGTTCCAAACATCATCTCGAGTTTTTTCAAGAAAGCATTTTTGAACTTGGGAACACTAGAAAACATGCGATTCACTCCTTGAGATGAGATCGGTATACAACTCATTGTATTGTTTGGCAGATTGTGCCCAACTATAGTCTGTCTCCATAGCGTTTTTCGCCAGCATCAGCCATTTTTCGCGCTTTTGGTAAAAAGACAACGCCCGCTGGATTGTAAAGAGCATGTCATGGGCATTGAAGTTGGCAAAGGAAAAACCATTGCCCTCACCATTAAATTCATTATAAGGCTGTACGGTATCGTTAAGGCCGCCTGTCTCTCTCACAACAGGAATGGATCCATAACGCATCGCGATCATCTGGCTCAGACCACATGGTTCGAACTTGGAAGGCATCAGGAATAAATCCGAGCCTGCGTAAACTTGGTGGGCAAGATTTTCATCAAAGCCAATGTAGACACCACATTGCTCAGGATATTGCACAGACATGTCCCTGAAAAATTGTTCAAATTCAGGGTCGCCAGTTCCCAGGACGACAAGCTGTAATCCGGTCGCCATGATTTCATGGAAGACTCCCCTGACCAAATCGAGCCCCTTCTGCTTCGTCAGCCTCGTAATCATTGCCACTACAGGGGTTTCCTCGTTTTCCGGCAAACCGAAATTAAGTTGCACTTGAAGCTTGTTTTCGACTCTTCTTTCTAGTGAGCTTCCCTCGAACTTGGCAGCCAATCCTGGGTATTTTTTAGGATTATATAAGTCATGATCTATTCCATTAAGGATTCCTGAAAGATCCTCGCTTCTTTTACGCAGAATGCCATCCAGCTTTTCACCATAAAACTCTGTCTGTATTTCCTCCTTGTACGTCGGACTGACAGTAGTGATATGGTCAGCAGCAATCAAAGCACCTTTCATGAAATTGGTGTTCCCGAAGAACTCCAACTGCTCTTCATTAAAATATTGGCTGTCAATCTGCAGAAGATCCCCCAATACTTCCGGAGGGAAAATCCCCTGGAACTGCAGATTATGGATGGTGAACACAGATCTGATCAATCCGTAACCAGGACGCTTATAGTACTCTGTCCTGAGTAAAAATGGAATCATCCCTGTATGCCAGTCATGGCAGTGAATCACATCAGGGTAAAATTCGATTTCTGCGATAAACTCAAGGACGGCCCTGTTAAAAAACGCGAACCGTTCTCCATCATCGTAATGCCCGTAAAGGCTGTCTCGCTTGAAATAATACTCATTATCTACAAAATAGAATGTAACACCGTCATACTCAAGAGTCTCAATGCCGCAATATTGTGAGCGCCAGCCTAGCTGCACATGATACTCTTTTACTTTCTTCATTTCAGAACGGAATTTCTCAGGTATCAAACCGTATTTCGGTAAAATCACCCGGACATCCGCTCCCAGCTTTTTGAGTTCCTTCGGAAGTGAACCCGCTACATCAGCCAGGCCTCCTGACTTGATGAACGGGACGCATTCCGAGACAGCAAATAAAACCTTCACGGCCTGCTCCCTACTCCCTGGACCGATCCTTTGCGGATAACAGCCGGTGAGTCTGCTGGCGCTGTGATCACTGTTCCTTCTTCGATTCTCGCATCCTTATCAACAATCACTGAATCCAATATGCAATTCTCCTTGATTTGTGTCTTTTGCATGATGATGCAATTACGGATGACAGTACCCTTGCCGATTTTCACCCCGCGGGCAATGATGCTGTTTTCCACCGTGCCTTCAATCATTCCCCCGTTTGCTACCATTGAGTTTCTTACTGACGCGTCAATATCATAACGGGTAGGAGGTTCATCCTTCACCTTTGTCAGGATCGGCCTTTCCTTAAGGAATAACTCTTTCCATACTTCAGGTTTCAACAAATCCATGCTCGTGTTAAAATACTGTTCAATCGTATCAACCATGGAAGCATAGCCTTCAAAATTGTAATAGCAGAGATGGAACTGGCTATCGTGATCGGTCACGACATCTTTCATATTCGAGTAACCCGTTTCATTCCTCGTCGCAATTAAATCCATCAACAAGGTCTTTTTTACGAGGTATATGCCCATGGATTTTCCTGCCTTCTGTACCTCGGTGATATCGCATCCAGATTTGATATGCCAGTCAAGGAGCGGCTGGAAATCCATATTGAATACCGTATATGAATTGGCAATCAGTGCATACTCCTGGGTACTCCGTTCAAAAAAGTCAATGTTATCAGCAAAGTGGTCCAGCGTGCCGATTCCTGTATAATGTTTATCCAGATTAGGTGCAGGGAAGAAAAATAGTCCATCCCTTTTTCGATTAAGATCCCAGTTCCTCCCTGACCCCAAATGGTCCATTAGCGACCTGTATTGGAATTTAGGAAAGATAGCTACACTCTGGATACCGGAGTTGACCATATTGGAAAGGATAAAGTCAATCAGCCGATATCGCCCGCCGAAAGGGATTGCTGCTACAGATCGATGAATGGACAGTTCATGCAGATCATCGTGAACAGTTGTCGCATCTATTACTCCTAATAATTGTTTGTTCATTTGTTTTTCCTCCCAAATCGGTTCAATTGGATTGCAATGCTCCGATTGTTTCTTCTGATACTAATGTAATTTCGTCTTTATCGTTCTCGTCTGGCTTGATGATTGTTCCATCCGGGACGTAGACTCCAGGAGAGACAATCGCCTTTTCAATCACACAGTTGTGTCCAATAACCGCATCCGGCATAATCACCGTTTCCTTCACTACCGCTCCCTTTTTCACGGTAACCCCTTGGAACACGACGGTTCTGGAAACCTCCCCTTCAATCTTGCAGCCTTCATTGACCAGGGATTCAGATACTTCTCCTGCTGGGCAAATATATTGAGGCGGCTGGTTTGGGTTGACAGAATAAATCCGCCAAGAATGATCAAACAGGTTCAGTTCGCAATCTTTATCCAGTAAGTCCATATTGGCTTCCCAAAGACTTTGTATAGTTCCTACATCCTTCCAGTAGCCTTTAAAAGGATAGGCAAATAACTTCCTATTTTCTTCAATCAGCAGCGGAATGATATCTTTGCCAAAATCATGGCTTGATTCGGGGTTTTGGTCATCCCTTATCAGATATTCCCTTAATACGCTCCATTTAAAAATATAAATCCCCATCGAAGCGAGATTATTTTTCGCTGCATCCGGTTTTTCTTCAAATTCGGTGATTCTAAGGTCAGAATCTGTATTCATGATGCCAAATCGGTTCGTCTCTTCCCATGGTACTTCAATGACCGAAATCGTCACATCGGCACCTTTTTCAATATGATGTTCCAGCATCAATTCATAATTCATTTTATAAATATGGTCACCAGAGAGAATCAAAACATATTCCGGATCATACTGATCAAGATAATTCAGGTTCTGGAAAATCGCGCTTGCCGTGCCAGAATACCATTTCACTTCGGAACTTTCAGCATAAGGCGGCAGCACAGTCACACCGCCATCCTTCCTGTCGAGATCCCATGCGCTTCCAATGCCAATATAAGAATTGAGCAGGAGCGGCTGGTACTGCGTCAATACACCCACTGTATGGATTCCAGAGTTTGTGCAATTGCTTAATGGAAAATCGATGATCCGGTATTTGCCGCCAAAAGGGACAGCAGGTTTAGCGAGATTCTTTGTCAGTGAGTGCAGACGGCTTCCTTTTCCTCCTGCCAACAGCATTGCCACGCATTTCTTCTTTTGCATGATTGTTTCTCCCCTTTCTTTTGATAACAGGACGTAAAACTGAGATTCCGAATGGAGAAATACTCATCTCTATAGAATATGGCCTTCCATGAAAGGCTATTTCTTCCGCTTTTAAAACTTTTTTATTTATAACGCCTGAACCGCCAAAGTCTGTAGCATCACTGTTCAGAATTTCCCGATACTCACCATTCTTTGGGACACCAATTCGATAGTCGCTATATGTTTTTTCAGTAAAATTGCAAACAATGACCAGAAGTTCTTCAGGATTCCTTCCTTTCCGGATAAATGAAAAAATTGACTGATCCCTGTTATCCGCATCGATCCAATCGAATCCTTCATAGCTCTGGTCGACCTCATACAGAGGCTTTGACCTTTTATACAATTTGATTAGTTCCTTATTGTAAAGGTCCATCTTTTCATGCATTTCATAATCGAGGAGATTCCAGTCAAGCTGTTCCTTGTCTTTCCATTCCGAAAACTGTCCAAATTCGGTCCCCATGAATGTCAGCTTCTTGCCGGGATGCGCAACCATGAAGCCAAGTAAAAGCCTGAGCTGAGCAAACTTTTGCCAGTAATCTCCCGGCATCTTGTCAAGAAGCGATTTCTTCCCGTGAACAACCTCATCATGTGAAAACGGCAGGACAAAGTTCTCTGAGAAAGCATAAAGCAGCGAGAAGGTAACCTTCTCATGTATATGCTTCCTGTTATGGGATTCTTCCTCCATATACTTCAAAGTGTCATTCATCCAGCCCATATTCCACTTGTATGTAAATCCAAGACCGCCATACTCGACAGGCCCTGTCACCTGAGGCCAGTCAGTCGAATCTTCCGCAATCATCATTGCTCCTGGTTCATACTCCTTGACTGCTTTGTTGAGCTTTTTTAAAAAATCTACTCCAAACTGGTTCGCTGCCTGGATTGAGTTAGGCCAATAAATGATATTGGCCACCGCATCCACCCTAAAGCCATCAATATGATATTTTTCTAGCCAGAAAAGTGCACTAGAAATCAGGAAACTCTGGACCTCATTTTTACCTAGGTCGAAATTAGCGGTTCCCCAAACATGGTTCTCCCGATCATTCTCTCGCTGATATTCATACACATAGCTGCCATCAAATTGATACAGCCCGTGAGCATCCTTGCAAAAATGACCCGGAATCCAATCCAGGATGACCCCAATGCCGTTTTGGTGGCACTTATCAACGAAGTACATGAAATCATGAGGTGCTCCATATCGGCTCGTAACCGAAAAATAACCAGTAGATTGATAGCCCCAGGAGATGTCGAGCGGATGCTCAGTTAGAGGCAATAATTCTATATGTGTGTATCCGTGAGAAAGAATATATGGAATCAACTCATCAACAAGCTCACGATATGTAAGGAACTTTCCATCCTCATGCTTCTTCCAAGAACCCACATGCAGTTCATAGATGAACATCGGCTCACCGAGTGTGCTCCTCTTTTCACGTTTTTGCAGCCATTTCTGATCATTCCATTTGTAGCCATCCAATGAGTAGACAATAGATGCTGTATTCGGCCTTACTTCCGAAAAAAATGCATAAGGGTCAGATTTGAGCAACCGCTCACCCGACGCAGTCACAATCTCATATTTATAAATGGCACCAGTCAGATCTCCTTCGAGAGAGAGCTGCCAGACCCCCTCCTGATTGACTTTATGAAACTCATATCCGTCTGCAACCCAATGATTAAAATCGCCCGCAAGCCTCACGTGCATCGCCTTCGGAGCCCACACACAAAATCGAGTATATGTTCCAGTTTCCGTTTTCATGACATGTGCTCCAAATAAATTGTGACTCTGGAACAGATTCCCTTCATGAAACAGATGCAATTCAAACTCTGTAGGATTGATCACCATTGCCGTCCACCTGCCTTTGTAAAAACTAAAAAACTGCCTATTTCAGTAGTATTCTAGTTACCAGAAGGAATTCCTTGTAAACATTTTTTTAATATTTCGACAATAACACTCAAGAATACGCTCCATTCGACAAACACACATAAATGACAGCGCTTCAATGTACTAAATCTTCCAATTACGCGAATTTTGGAGAACGAAAGTTAAAAATGAATAATGATTCATTAGAAAGATTTGTTGAATTTATTAGGTTTGATAGAGGGAACAGGAGAAAAAATGTTATTGATTGATAACGTTTTCATATTATTGAGGAAGTGACTATAGTTGTTTGAGTTGTTTGAGTTGTTTGAGTTGTTTGAGTTGTTTGAGTTGTTTGAGGTTGTAACTAATATGGATCTAGCAGTACAGATTGGGGCATGGATAGCTAGGTGGATCATTTGATTGGATGTTAAGATATGCTTATTGTATGGCTTGATTCTCGCTTCTTCAGCCATTAGACAAATCACTTTCAATGCTTTATATATGTTACGAGTTCTTCCCTTTCTATCCTGGACCGGGCACTTATCTCTTTATGTTACCGGTTTTGACCATGGACCTCCTAACCGGGCATATATCTACTCTTTATGTTACCGGTCTTGACCCTGGACCTTATAACCGGGCACATATCTCTTCTTTATGTTACCGGTTTTGACCATGGACCTCCTAACCGGGCACATATCTCTTCTTTATGTTACCGGTTTTGACCATGGACCTCCTAACCGGGCACATATCTCTTCTTTATGTTACCGGTTTTGGCCGTGGACCTTATAACCGGGCACATATCTCTTCTTTATGTTACCGGTTTTGACCGTGGACCTTATAACCGGGCACATATCTCTTCTTTATGTTACCGGTTTTGACCGTGGACCTCATCACCAGGCACATATCTCTTCTGTTTGTTACTAATTTTTGCTTATACCTCTGAACGGGCAATGATATACTAGTTCCTTCTTGAATATTTTACCTTCTTTTTAGTCTAGGCTGCTTGATGTATTGATCAAATAGCCATTTAAAAGTACCTTTGAATCAATTACCTGGCTTCCTAGATTATATGGACATAAAAAAAAGCTGTTAGCAAATTTGCTAACAGCTTTCCTTATGACCCCTACGGGATTCGAACCCGTGTTACCGCCGTGAAAGGGCGGTGTCTTAACCGCTTGACCAAGGGGCCTTATGGCGGAGAAGGAGGGATTTGAACCCTCGCGCCGGTTACCCGACCTACACCCTTAGCAGGGGCGCCTCTTCAGCCTCTTGAGTACTTCCCCATAAAAATGGCTCCGCAGGTAGGATTCGAACCTACGACCGCTCGGTTAACAGCCGAGTGCTCTACCACTGAGCTACTGCGGAATAATATAAAAAATGGGCCTAAGTGGACTCGAACCACCGACCTCACGCTTATCAGGCGTGCGCTCTAACCAGCTGAGCTATAGGCCCTTATGGAGCGGGTGAAGAGAATCGAACTCTCATCATCAGCTTGGAAGGCTGAGGTTTTACCACTAAACTACACCCGCATATAAAAAAGGGGCGACTGATGGGAATCGAACCCACGAATGTCGGAACCACAATCCGATGCGTTAACCACTTCGCCACAATCGCCATATCTATAATTGTATATCCATTTTAAATTAAATAAGGTGGCTCAGGACGGAATCGAACCGCCGACACAAGGATTTTCAGTCCTTTGCTCTACCGACTGAGCTACTGAGCCACTATAATATTGCATCTCAAACTTTTACTTATTTAGGGCCTTTGCTCGAATGACATTCGGTCTTTCTCGCAGATTGCCGCAGAAGCTTATTCAGGAAGTGAGCAATCTGCTCTACCGACTGAACTACTAAGCAAAAAAAATAAAAATGGCGGTCCCGACCGGGATCGAACCGGCGATCTCCTGCGTGACAGGCAGGCATGTTAACCGCTACACCACGGGACCAGATTGCGGGGGCAGGATTTGAACCTGCGACCTTCGGGTTATGAGCCCGACGAGCTACCGGACTGCTCCACCCCGCGACGATATTAATTAAATTATGGAGGAGGTAGAGGGATTCGAACCCCCGCGCGGTGTTACCCGCCTGTCGGTTTTCAAGACCGATCCCTTCAGCCAGACTTGGGTATACCTCCGTATGAAAATCAAGTAAAATGGTGGACCTTGTAGGACTCGAACCTACGACCGGACGGTTATGAGCCGTCTGCTCTAACCAGCTGAGCTAAAGGTCCAGGATATCCTAGATTGAATAGGTTCAACCAGATTAAAATTGGTAGCGGCGGAGGGGATCGAACCCCCGACCTTACGGGTATGAACCGTACGCTCTAGCCAGCTGAGCTACACCGCCAAATTATTATTGTAAGTTATATGGTGGAGCCTAGCGGGATCGAACCGCTGACCTCCTGCGTGCAAGGCAGGCGCTCTCCCAGCTGAGCTAAGGCCCCATATAATATAAGTAGCATGGTCGGGAAGACAGGATTCGAACCTGCGACCCCTTGGTCCCAAACCAAGTGCTCTACCAAGCTGAGCTACTCCCCGATAAAGAGAAAATATAATGGCGCGCCCGAAAGGAGTCGAACCCATAACCTTCTGATCCGTAGTCAGACGCTCTATCCAATTGAGCTACGGGCGCATATTTAGTACATTAGCTAACTTGGTGGTGCCGAGGACCGGAATCGAACCGGTACGGTAGTCACCTACCGCAGGATTTTAAGTCCTGTGCGTCTGCCAGTTCCGCCACCCCGGCTAAGGAACTATGGAGCGGAAGACGGGATTCGAACCCGCGACCCCAACCTTGGCAAGGTTGTATTCTACCACTGAACTACTTCCGCATTATTTTTTTAAAAAAAGAAATGGTGCGGGTGAAGGGAGTCGAACCCCCACGCCTTGCGGCGCCAGATCCTAAGTCTGGTGCGTCTGCCAATTCCGCCACACCCGCATACTATTTCAAGAAAAATGGTGAGCCATGAAGGACTCGAACCTTCGACCCTCTGATTAAAAGTCAGATGCTCTACCGACTGAGCTAATGGCTCGTACAAAAGGTGCCGGCAAGAGGACTTGAACCCCCAACCTACTGATTACAAGTCAGTTGCTCTACCAATTGAGCTACACCGGCATGGTGAGTAAATAATGGTGGAGGATGACGGGATCGAACCGCCGACCCTCTGCTTGTAAGGCAGATGCTCTCCCAGCTGAGCTAATCCTCCATTTTGAAACTGCCCGGCGACGTCCTACTCTCACAGGGGGAAACCCCCAACTACCATCGGCGCTGAGAAGCTTAACTTCCGTGTTCGGTATGGGAACGGGTGTGACCTTCTCGCTATCGTCACCAGACATTTTTTTGAAGACAATATCTATTATACTGTCTTTTATACATTTTGCAAGAGAAATTTTAAAAAGTTTTTCACTTAATGAAAAGCTTTTATTCCCTCAAAACTAGATAATGTGTAAGAAGAATTTCAAGAAGAACGAATGATCAATTTGGTTAAGTCCTCGAACGATTAGTATCAGTCAGCTCCACACGTCACCGCGCTTCCACCTCTGACCTATCAACCTGATCATCTTTCAGGGTTCTTACTAGCTTGCGCTATGGGAAATCTCATCTTGAGGGGGGCTTCATGCTTAGATGCTTTCAGCACTTATCCCGTCCGCACATAGCTACCCAGCGATGCCTTTGGCAAGACAACTGGTACACCAGCGGTGCGTCCATCCCGGTCCTCTCGTACTAAGGACAGCTCCTCTCAAATTTCCTGCGCCCACGACGGATAGGGACCGAACTGTCTCACGACGTTCTGAACCCAGCTCGCGTACCGCTTTAATGGGCGAACAGCCCAACCCTTGGGACCGACTACAGCCCCAGGATGCGATGAGCCGACATCGAGGTGCCAAACCTCCCCGTCGATGTGGACTCTTGGGGGAGATAAGCCTGTTATCCCCGGGGTAGCTTTTATCCGTTGAGCGATGGCCCTTCCATGCGGAACCACCGGATCACTAAGCCCGACTTTCGTCCCTGCTCGACTTGTAGGTCTCGCAGTCAAGCTCCCTTGTGCCTTTACACTCTGCGAATGATTTCCAACCATTCTGAGGGAACCTTTGGGCGCCTCCGTTACTCTTTAGGAGGCGACCGCCCCAGTCAAACTGCCCACCTGACACTGTCTCCCGCCCCGATCAGGGGCGTGGGTTAGAATTTCAATACAGCCAGGGTAGTATCCCACCGACGCCTCCACCGAAGCTGGCGCTCCGGTTTCTCAGGCTCCTACCTATCCTGTACAAGCTGTACCAAAATTCAATATCAGGCTACAGTAAAGCTCCACGGGGTCTTTCCGTCCTGTCGCGGGTAACCTGCATCTTCACAGGTACTATAATTTCACCGAGTCTCTCGTTGAGACAGTGCCCAGATCGTTACGCCTTTCGTGCGGGTCGGAACTTACCCGACAAGGAATTTCGCTACCTTAGGACCGTTATAGTTACGGCCGCCGTTTACTGGGGCTTCGATTCAGAGCTTCGCGTGAGCTAACCCCTCCTCTTAACCTTCCAGCACCGGGCAGGCGTCAGCCCCTATACTTCGCCTTGCGGCTTCGCAGAGACCTGTGTTTTTGCTAAACAGTCGCCTGGGCCTATTCACTGCGGCTCATCCGGGCTATTCACCCAAATGAGCACCCCTTCTCCCGAAGTTACGGGGTCATTTTGCCGAGTTCCTTAACGAGAGTTCTCTCGCTCACCTTAGGATTCTCTCCTCGCCTACCTGTGTCGGTTTGCGGTACGGGCACCTTTTATCTCGCTAGAGGCTTTTCTTGGCAGTGTGGAATCAGGAACTTCGGTACTATATTTCCCTCGCTGTCACAGCTCAGCCTTCACGCAAGCGGGATTTGCCTCACTTGCAGCCTAACTGCTTAGACGCGCATATCCAACAGCGCGCTTACCCTATCCTCCTGCGTCCCCCCGTCGCTCAAACGATAAAGAGGTGGTACAGGAATATCAACCTGTTGTCCATCGCCTACGCCTTTCGGCCTCGGCTTAGGTCCCGACTAACCCTGAGAGGACGAGCCTTCCTCAGGAAACCTTAGGCATTCGGTGGATGGGATTCTCACCCATCTTTCGCTACTCATACCGGCATTCTCACTTCTAAGCGCTCCACCAGTCCTTACGGTCTGACTTCAACGCCCTTAGAACGCTCTCCTACCACTGACATCTAAGATGTCAATCCACAGCTTCGGTGATACGTTTAGCCCCGGTACATTTTCGGCGCAGAGTCACTCGACCAGTGAGCTATTACGCACTCTTTAAATGGTGGCTGCTTCTAAGCCAACATCCTGGTTGTCTAAGCAACTCCACATCCTTTTCCACTTAACGTATACTTTGGGACCTTAGCTGGTGGTCTGGGCTGTTTCCCTTTTGACTACGGATCTTATCACTCGCAGTCTGACTCCCACGGATAAGTCTTTGGCATTCGGAGTTTGTCTGAATTCGGTAACCCGATGAGGGCCCCTAGTCCAAACAGTGCTCTACCTCCAAGACTCTTACAACGTGAGGCTAGCCCTAAAGCTATTTCGGAGAGAACCAGCTATCTCCAAGTTCGATTGGAATTTCTCCGCTACCCACACCTCATCCCCGCACTTTTCAACGTGCGTGGGTTCGGGCCTCCAGTTGGTGTTACCCAACCTTCACCCTGGACATGGGTAGATCACCTGGTTTCGGGTCTACGACCACATACTCATTCGCCCTATTCAGACTCGCTTTCGCTGCGGCTCCGTCTTCTCAACTTAACCTTGCATGTAATCGTAACTCGCCGGTTCATTCTACAAAAGGCACGCCATCACCCATGAACGGGCTCTGACTACTTGTAGGCACACGGTTTCAGGATCTCTTTCACTCCCCTTCCGGGGTGCTTTTCACCTTTCCCTCACGGTACTGGTTCACTATCGGTCACTAGGGAGTATTTAGCCTTGGGAGATGGTCCTCCCAGCTTCCGACGGGATTTCTCGTGTCCCGCCGTACTCAGGATCCACTCAGGAGGGAACGAAGTTTCAACTACAGGGTTTTTACCTTCTCTGACGGGCCTTTCCAGACCACTTCATCTACCCCGTTCCTTTGTAACTCCATGTAGAGTGTCCTACAACCCCAAGAGGCAAGCCTCTTGGTTTGGGCTATGTCCCGTTTCGCTCGCCGCTACTCAGGGAATCGCGTTTGCTTTCTCTTCCTCCGGGTACTTAGATGTTTCAGTTCCCCGGGTCTGCCTTCAATACCCTATGTATTCAGGTAAAGATACTGTTCCATTACGAACAGTGGGTTTCCCCATTCGGAAATCTCCGGATCAAAGCTTACTTACAGCTCCCCGAAGCATATCGGTGTTAGTCCCGTCCTTCATCGGCTCCTAGTGCCAAGGCATCCACCGTGCGCCCTTTCTAACTTAACCTAAAAGGTCATTTCTCTAATTGAATAGAGAGAAAACTAAAATGGCGATCACTCGGTTTTTCTTGGTTCTTCTTACTTACGATTATCTAGTTTTCAAGGAACAAAAAAGCTTTGAGAGAATTGCTCCCTCAAAACTAAACAAACAAGCAGTCAACAGTACGAACCAGAAGGTTCGCATTCCGATTGCCATTACGGCAATATCCTTAGAAAGGAGGTGATCCAGCCGCACCTTCCGATACGGCTACCTTGTTACGACTTCACCCCAATCATCTGTCCCACCTTAGGCGGCTGGCTCCAAAAGGTTACCCCACCGACTTCGGGTGTTACAAACTCTCGTGGTGTGACGGGCGGTGTGTACAAGGCCCGGGAACGTATTCACCGCGGCATGCTGATCCGCGATTACTAGCGATTCCGGCTTCATGCAGGCGAGTTGCAGCCTGCAATCCGAACTGAGAATGGATTTATGGGATTGGCTCGACCTCGCGGTTTTGCAGCCCTTTGTTCCATCCATTGTAGCACGTGTGTAGCCCAGGTCATAAGGGGCATGATGATTTGACGTCATCCCCACCTTCCTCCGGTTTGTCACCGGCAGTCACCTTAGAGTGCCCAACTGAATGCTGGCAACTAAGATCAAGGGTTGCGCTCGTTGCGGGACTTAACCCAACATCTCACGACACGAGCTGACGACAACCATGCACCACCTGTCACTCTGTCCCCCGAAGGGGAACGCCCTATCTCTAGGGTTGTCAGAGGATGTCAAGACCTGGTAAGGTTCTTCGCGTTGCTTCGAATTAAACCACATGCTCCACCGCTTGTGCGGGCCCCCGTCAATTCCTTTGAGTTTCAGCCTTGCGGCCGTACTCCCCAGGCGGAGTGCTTAATGCGTTTGCTGCAGCACTAAAGGGCGGAAACCCTCTAACACTTAGCACTCATCGTTTACGGCGTGGACTACCAGGGTATCTAATCCTGTTCGCTCCCCACGCTTTCGCGCCTCAGCGTCAGTTACAGACCAGAGAGCCGCCTTCGCCACTGGTGTTCCTCCACATCTCTACGCATTTCACCGCTACACGTGGAATTCCGCTCTCCTCTTCTGCACTCAAGTTCCCCAGTTTCCAATGACCCTCCCCGGTTGAGCCGGGGGCTTTCACATCAGACTTAAGGAACCGCCTGCGCGCGCTTTACGCCCAATAATTCCGGACAACGCTTGCCACCTACGTATTACCGCGGCTGCTGGCACGTAGTTAGCCGTGGCTTTCTGGTCAGGTACCGTCAAGGTACCGGCAGTTACTCCGGTACTTGTTCTTCCCTGACAACAGAGCTTTACGACCCGAAGGCCTTCATCGCTCACGCGGCGTTGCTCCGTCAGACTTTCGTCCATTGCGGAAGATTCCCTACTGCTGCCTCCCGTAGGAGTCTGGGCCGTGTCTCAGTCCCAGTGTGGCCGATCACCCTCTCAGGTCGGCTACGCATCGTTGCCTTGGTGAGCCGTTACCTCACCAACTAGCTAATGCGCCGCGGGCCCATCTGTAAGTGACAGCCGAAACCGTCTTTCAGCTTTCCCTCATGTGAGGGAAAGGATTATCCGGTATTAGCTCCGGTTTCCCGAAGTTATCCCAGTCTTACAGGCAGGTTGCCCACGTGTTACTCACCCGTCCGCCGCTGATCTTCAAAAGCAAGCTAATGAAGATCCGCTCGACTTGCATGTATTAGGCACGCCGCCAGCGTTCGTCCTGAGCCAGGATCAAACTCTCCAAGAAAGAGTTATGAGTTAGCTCATAAAGTTAAAACGTTGGCTCATGTTCTTCTATAATAGAAGCCATGATAATTTATTGTTTGTTGACGCTTGTTTGTTTAGTTTTCAAAGAGCAAGTTGTTCAGCTTGTCGCCCAGAAGCGACTTTATTAATATAACATGCTGTTTCGTTATTGTCAACATCATTTTTCGTTTTTGTTTTTCACTTGAAACGATGTTGTTTTTATCAACTCAGCGTTGTTTTTCTGAAGCGAGATTAAATATATCATGGATAAAAAATGTTTGCAATATAATTTTAAAAGTTTTTTTCACAAAGTTTTAATTCACTAGCTATATCCAAGTATCTTCATAATAATATCCTTTTATTAATAATATCTCATTTGGTCTCATATAATCTTTTGGACAAACTAATTTACAGAGGTGATCCTATTTGCTGCAATCACTTGCACTTTACCTATCATTAATCATGGCAATCCTTTTATTTAGCGTTGCCTACATTGAAGCCATTAAAATCGCCAATGCTGAAGGAAGGGTTCACGGGGGAACTTTAATTTTATCATCTGTTTGCGCATTACTGTTTTCCAGGTTCACCTATCTATTTATTTAATTCACTATAATTTATCAGTTGTAAATTCAAATTGGTATTGCAAATATAATATCTGAGAAACCCAAAAAATCGCTTAACGTAATTGTTAAGCGATTTTACGTATGTCATTTAGCTAAAGACTTTAGGTGAATCGGAACAAGGGTCATCAAAGACCTTAATTTCGAACTTAACAAATGCAAGTCTTCCGCTTAACTCCAATTTTATTACGACTTGCAATCTTTTCAATGTAAGGAACAGCAAGAGGAACTTTGCATGCAGTGTTCCCCATATTGACCTGAACCTTCCCAATTGTTTCAGCCACTTTCATTGCTTCATCATGTAAATCCATTACATAAGCTCCTACACTAATCACAAATCCGTTGATACAATACCGAACTCTGTTTTTTTCTTGATGAATCGTTGTTTTTGCTCTTTACAGGAGGGCTCGGATTTCTTCTAAATCCAGTTTTTCATCAGGGGTTATGGATAAATAGTTCGCATATGTGCTCCAGCCGGCAACTGCGGTCATTTCTTCTTCTGACTCCATCCATTCACGCGCAAGTTCTAAAGCATACTGACTTTCAGCCGCTACTCCCGCAACAGTATATTCTGCAAGCATGTACCAGTCTGCGTTTCCTACCCATTTTTGGAGGGTTTCCTTTGTCAACAATTTTGGATCAATAGACAGCCCTGCCAAATACATAGCATCAAAATTCCCTGTATCATATAAAGCTAGAGCCAACTCATGGTCTTTTTTCACATGCTTAACAAGCTTTTTCAAATCTCCAATCTTTACTCCATATAGGTTTCCACTTGCTCCATGATTCATAAAAGTTTTCTTCGTTTGCTCTGAACTCAGCTCAGCAAGCTTATCCATGATCTCCTGAATGTTCATTTTAAGACCTCCGTTTAATCATTGTCTTATTCATAGAGGCAAACTCTATTAAAAAATATTTAAAGTTTAACCGCTCTCACTTAAAAAACAACAAAAGAAATGTAAATCCCTTTTAGTGAAACTGCTTCAATGAACAAATAAGGACCAAATTGCCGGCATTGCAATTTGGTCTCTTTATCCATTACCTTCATATACTACAAAGCATTACCTTTTGGCATCTTTTTATAATAAGTATGGAAGCCATTACCTTTTATCTTCTTTAAGAATAGCTGCATGTGCTGCGTCAACCAAAGCTTCCTTCAACTACCCCCTCAATTTTTCATTGACATTCTTTTTTAAGATATTAATTCCCTTCCAAAAATAAGCCAATTCGAGATACTCTCTGCCTGCAATTTTCACAACTTCCTCCGCAGCTTGTTCCGGTTGAAGGCTCTCATAAAATTTACGACTTTCATTATCTGCTAACACCCAAACGAGCATAGATTTAAAATGCATCTTATCCAAACCCTCTTGGAGCAGCCTCAAGCCAAGCTTCCCTCTTTGATACTGCTTAAGAATGTAGATTGCGTACAGTTCGCCATCGGCTTCAAATTTTTCTGTCCTCTCTTTTCCAAAGGATGCAAACCCTACTATTTCTTCCTCCAGATTAACAGCGACAAATACAGGAGATGAATCCGCACTTTCTGACAAGCTTTTTTCCCATAAGGGTACACGATCTTCCATCTTCAATGAGTCCAAATAATCCTGGCTAACAATTCCTTGGTAAGTTTCTTGCCAGCTTTTGACGTGAACCTTGGCAATTCCTCTCGCATCATCCTTTGTAGCCTTTCTGATCTCCATATTCCTCACCTACCCCGATATTGAATTGATCTCGGCTTGATTTTTAAGCTTCATCTTTCGTTCATCCACTAAAAACAATGTTATCCCAGCCATAACAACTAATCCTCCAATAATCTGTGTCCAAATCACTTTTTCACCGAGGAGATAGAAAGCCAGGACGGTTGCGCCCACAGGTTCAAATAGTATCGCCATAGAAATGACAGATGCGCTGATCCATTTTATCGACCAGTTGAATAGTGTATGACCTAGCAGAGTCGGTATCAGCGCAAGGAGTACAAAATAAACCCAATCGCTTGCAGGATATGGATAGAATGAATCACCTACAGCTAGTACATAGAAGAATAAAGTAATCGAACTGATGCTATAAACAATGAAAGTATAGGTTATCAAAGACATTCTCTTCCTGACTGTTTGGCCAAATAAAAGGTATACAGTGACCAATGCACAGGCTACAATCGCCAGAAAGTCTCCAAACAACGCACTTCCGCTGATTTTGAAGTCCCCCCAACTGATGATGACGCTGCCGCCAATCGCAATTACTCCGCTTATAATTGCTTTAGCTGAGACTCGTTCTTTAAAAAACAGGTAAGCCCCTACAAATGCAAAGAGCGGCTGAAGGGTGACCAGCACAGTAGAGCTTGCTACTGAGGTATAGTTTAGGGATTCGAACCAGAGGATAAAATGAAAAGCCAGAAATATCCCTGCGATTCCTGTGAATACCCAATCACGTTTCGTAATAAGACGCAGTTCTGAAACATACTTTATAAGAAACACCGGCAGCATGAGCAGTACTGAAAAGAATAACCGGTAAAATGCAATGACTCCCGACGGCGCGGATGAGACTTTTACCAGGATCGCAGAGGTTGAGACTGCCACAACTCCAATCGCCACCGCCATATAAGGGTTTACTTTAGGTGCATCCATTTCCATTCTCCTTTAAGTGACACAATGTGAATTATATGTATTTTACAATGAAACCGAAATTTTATCTTGAATAAAATTTATTTTTTCCACGAGAAGTTTAGTCCATCTTTTTTAGGGAAAGTAAATACATCTTATCAGGGGCAGGAGAAACGACATGTTCTATTCAATTGATATGGAAATTTTACTCAAATTAGGGATATCCGCTTTCTTGGGCCTGATCATTGGGCTTGAAAGGGAAATTAAAAGAAAACCGGTTGGTCTTAAAACCAGCTTGGTTATATCGATTGTCAGCTGTCTTTTGACGATCGTCTCAAGTGAATCAGCGTATATGTTCCCAGGGGATGAAGACGTGAATATCACGATGGATCCTCTCCGTTTAGCAGCCCAGATTGTCTCAGGTATCGGGTTCCTTGGTGCCGGGGTTATTTTACGAAGAGGGAATGATACGATTTCGGGACTGACGACCGCTGCGATGATCTGGGGAGCCGCAGGAATTGGGATCACAGTTGGCGCCGGATTTTACTGGGAAGCCATTGCGGGTGTTGCCCTCCTCATTGTGAGTGTGGAATTCATTCCGTTCCTGATGACTTTCATAGGTCCAAGACAATTAAGGGAAAAAGAGATCCGTCTGCAGTTCAATGTCAATAGCCGGGAAAGCATTGCTGATATCATAACCAGGATCAAGGAAGAGAAAATCTCCTTGAAAAATGTCCGCATCAAGGATTTGGCAGAAGGAAATCAGCTAGTTCAATTGATTGTAACCGTGGACTTCCGCAGAAAGACGACAGATGTTTATGAAACGGTGTCAGAAATCGAAGGAATCAACCGGGTTGAAATCGAAGGTTTGTAGGAAAAGCCGCTGGATGCGGCTTTTTTGTTTAACCGTAAAATTTTATCTTGCATGTCCGGCGAGATGGTTATATAATCTTTCTTGTACCTTATCTATTAGATATGGGGGATTAGCTCAGCTGGGAGAGCGCAACGCTGGCAGCGTTGAGGTCAGGGGTTCGAGCCCCCTATTCTCCACTAACAAAAAGCTGCAAAACCAATTGGTTTTGCAGCTTTTTTCTTTATTAAATGTCACTTTGATAATAACTAACGCTTCAAAAGCCCCTTAACTTCCTCAGTCAACCTCTTAATAATTCCTTTTTTCCGTTTCACTTACCCAGGCAATATGCATTTTTCTTAATAAGTAAGGAAAAATATTCATTGAGTCCTTCAGTCTTTTTATACCGTCTCAACCCTACCTTACCAGATAACAAAGTTAATAGTAATAAGGAATTGAGGTGACAAGTACATGCCATTTTTAAATATGAAAGATTCCAGACAGTATTATACAGTAAAAGGAAGCGGGACTCCGATCGTTTTTATCCATCCTCCTGTATTGACTTCAGTGAACTTCCAGTATCAATTAGAAGAACTCTCAAAAAAATTTCGGATAATTACCTTTGACATTAGAGGACACGGGAAAAGTCTATACTCCCCAGAACCTATAACCTACCCACTGATTATCAAGGATATCATTTCACTATTGGACCACCTTAATATAGACAAAGCGTTTATAGGTGGGTATTCGACAGGCGGTTCTATTGTTTTGGAATTCATGCTGAGGTTTCCTGAAAGAGCTTTGGGGGGAATTCCGATAGGGGCGATGGCAGATGTACATGACGATTACCTGAGAAAGAAGATTTCTTTAGGAATCAAGCTCTCAAGCAAGGGGGCTATAAACTTATTAGCCTGGTCCATCTCCTGGAGTAATTCAAATAATATAAGGTTGTTTACAACTATGTTTTCAGAAGCCAAAAAAGGGGATTATCGCAACATTGAGCAATATTACCGCTATAGTCTAAAATACAATTGTGTCGATCAGCTACAAGAGATTAATCTGCCCATCTTGCTGGTTTATGGCAAGAAGGATAAGCCCTTTCACTCCTATGCAAGGCAATTGCATGAAAAATTGCCCCAAAACGAACTGCATTTCATCGAGAATGTTGACCATCGTATCCCGACTAAGGCTGCAAAAGAACTTAACCAGTTAATTTTTCAATTTATAAACCATAATCTATAGCTACCTGTCATCATTCTCTCGTTGTCAGCCCATGAAGCCCTGCCTTTGATGAACAGTAGGCCGCATACCCAGGGTTGGCAGCCACTCCCTCAACCAAATCGGTATTGGCGATACTACCTCGCGTCTTGCGGAGTTAAGGGAGTGCCTCTCGGACCAGCAGGAATGGGGCAATTAGGTTTAAATTGAGGTTGCGTTGCCAATCCTCAAGGCTCGTTTCCTCAATACTGGCTTCATGCATCATGCCCGCGTTGTTGTTCAGCAAGTCGAGCAGCTCAGTCCGGGCGATGACCTGCACCGATCAGCTTAAATGAACTTACATTTCCTGCAGCTCATTTACGGTGAGAAATTTATATCCTTCCTGGGACAGGATTTTCAAAACTCCTTCTATCGTCTTAAGCTCTTCTCCAGTTTTATCATACATTGGGTGCAGTAAAACAATCGAACCGGGTTTTACATGATCTTTTACGTATTTTATTTTCTCAGCAGATGAATTATAGAAGGAATCGGGTTCCAAATTCCAGGTGACTGTGTCGATATTTTGCTGATTTAGGTAATAAGGCAGTCCGAATAATTTTTTTCCATTAGGAGGGCGAAAATCAATTTCACCTTCAAATCCTGTTTGCTTTATCAATTCATTCGTTCGATCAATTTCTTTTTCAATGAAAGAAGGAGACTTAAGCACCATACGCTGATGAGAATAGGTATGATTCCCGATCTGATGGCCAGCGTCAGCGATTTTTCGGGCTTGCTCGGGATTCTTTTTAATCTCGTTTCCAATCAGGAAAAACGTTGCTTTGGCGTTGTACTTTTCTAAAATCGGTAAAATTCTCTCAACATTTTGTGTGGGGCCATCATCAAAGGTGATAGCTACTACTTTTTCATCGGTATCAACTTTTGATGTCAGTCCGCCGAACAATTGAAAAGTCCGGGAATTCATTAATTTATATGTCCCTAGCAAAAGAAGGATTATTACTATAGTTAAAGTTCCAAAATAGATGATTCTTTTTTTCATAAGTTACCTCTTAATAAACTAATTTTCTTCAGTTGAGTATTCCCCTGCTTTATTCATAGCTTCTCCTTAAACAACCCAATCCGCTTTATTTCTTCTAGATGAATTTCAGACAAGCCCTCGAGGATTTCCATTCCTCTTTCAGTTACATCTACAAACACGCTTCGCCCATCTTCAGGGTTTTTCCTGCGCGAGACCAATCCTGACTTTTCGCAGCGGTCAATCAGGCCGACGCATGAATGATGGGTGATTTGCATTCGTTCTGCCAGCTCGCTAGGTGTAGCATAATCCCTTTCTGGGAAACCTTTTATGGCTAGCATCAATTGGTGCTGCTGGGCGGTGATGCCCATATTTTCTGCTGCTGTTTCACTGAACTTCTGAAACTTCCTCAATTGGTATCGAAACTCAGCAAGATACTCATATACATCTTTACTAAGCAAAAATTCCACCTTACTTTCTTATTGATAATTATATCTTAACACGATATAATTAAAATACAAAATATCGTAATACGATATTTTTATCTAAAAAAGGGGTGCTTATTATGGATTTTTTTCATTATCTTTCTCCAAACTCTATTTCTGGAGTCATTATTTTTCTAGTTGGCAGTTTATTGACCATATATTTGAACATCAAAGTTTATAAACTTTAATCCGGGATTAAATCTATATATAAAAACCGGTCCTTCTGAGTGAAATAATCCTTTGTCACTTTTTCCTCCCCTAAACTATAGTTGATGGGGAATGAAAAATTAGGACCACCGAACACAAATGAATGGAATTCTCCATTTTCTCCGCAAATATCATGGTCTTTCGGATATTCCCTGACAAACTTCTTGTCATATACTTTGCCTGCATAGGATGGGGCCAGCGCCTCTAGATCAACACATGTAAGGACCGTTTTGAATCCTAGATCGACAAACTCCCGGCTTATGTCCTCTACTGGGATACCCCACAGTGGAAATACAGGAATTAATCCAGCTTCTGAAAACAATTTCTCCCGATACTCCCGGACATCCTGAAGGTGTATATCGCCAAAAGCGATATGGGTTACTCCGTCTTCTGTCATTCCAGCAATAGCTTTTCCCATTACTTCTTGATACTTATCATTGTGACAGTCCTGAGGAAGCCAGACCTCTCTTAACGGGACTCCCAATGACTCAGATTGGAGTTTCAACAGCTCATAGCGTACACCATGAATCGATACGCGATCGAATCCTTCTGTCAGTGTCACGAGCAACGAATCAACCTCGAAGTCAGGGTTGTTTTGTATTTTGTACAATGCTAGCGTAGAGTCCTTACCGCCACTGAATGAGATTGCTATTTTCATTTTGTTCCTCCTATACCCCGGTTCACTAAAAAAATCCCTTCAACTTATTATACCTGATCACGCACCTTACTGTGACATAATGGCAACACGGACACAATGGCTTAATTTCTATTCATATAATGAAGGATCCACTAACGCCGTATACGCTAAGTAAATCACCATACAGATGGCCATTGTGATGAATCCCCAACCGAGGATCATCTGGTCAACTACTAAGTAATTATTACATAGCTGATCGTTTGCTTGAAGATATAGCCAGCCCATCCCCAGAAACGCCACTGTAAAAAATGCAATGGTATAATTTCTCCGATTCTTGCTGAGTTTCTTCCAGGAGTCTCTTAGAGGTACTCCTGCGAGGAATGGCAAACTGATAAACTTGAATAATTCTACACTATTTACAGTCAGTGCTTCATCCATTGTGCGCGGAAGCATCCAGTAACCCATTATGATGATAAAAAGCAGAATCCCCGGGATGCCCTCTTGATTATATTTTGAAAAGAAATGAGGAAAGCGCTGCTGGAAAAACTGTCCCATGAAAAAGCCGGAGATCACCAGCATCGGCATCTGCATATGCATGTGAATGATCATGATGGATTCCATTAAGTCTGCAACAGGAGGAAGCATTAAACCGATTAAAAGGACAAGCCCAAACAGAAATTGATTCATCGTTAGTTCCCACTTTCTGCTTCTAAAGTCTCTTTCAACTTATCTGTCGCCTTATCAACCCTTGTGAAATCCATTACATCCTCTAGATCGCCTTGCCTGTTTACTAAATAAAATGCTGAATTATGAGCGAAATTCCCATTTCCATCTGGAATCACAATGACGCCAAACTTTTTCAGCAAGGTATCCAACTGATGCTGGTCAGGTATCCTGGCCATTCTCCATGTCTCCCCATCGCTTCCGAATAAATTCTTATACTTGTTCAAAGTAGCAGGATCATCTTTGCCCGGGTCAAAGCTTATGCTTAAAAAGACAATGTCCTTACCAATATATTCACTGGGAAGCTGATTGTACACCTGCGACATATTTTCTTCTAACTTAATGCATATCGTAGTGCAGCCTGTATAAATAAAAGTGATAAATACATACTTACCTTCAAATTCAGATATTGAATAGGTCCGGCCTTCACTATCCTCAAAAGTTACTTCAGGAAACCGGGGCTTTTCCTCAACCAGCTTTGTCACTCTCGCTGTTTCTGCCGTATAAGCTGTGAATCCATCTGTTCCTGTATAAAATAAAAGCAGTCCAAACACCAATACAACTATACAAGAAACCGTCGTATGCCGATTTTTGATCAAGTTGATCACATCCCATTTTTTCAGTAGTGATTCTTCTATAGGTCCTGATTTCCCATAGCGTGCTGATTTGAAAGAGATAGCCCTGGATTCAGGAGCTATCTCTTCGTTTACTTTATCACCAAGTTTTAAAAGGAGGAGATCCCGGAGGGGCATTCATGATCATGTCTGCGATTGGCAAGACGTAAGCCATTGAAACAACCAACAGCATGAGTACAACCCAGATTCCCCAGCGCTCTGTCCAGTATGGAGTTTTCGCCGCTCCTGCTTCCTCTTCGGCAATTGGGAATTCTGTTACTCCCTTTGGTGCGAAGAACATGAGGTTGAACACCGCATAAACTTGAAGGATGACGCCAATCAGCAATAAGCTTGCTCCAATGCCTACAGCTGCCATGTACGGATTCCATCCTAGCGTTTCTGCAAAATCCCCGTAAGTTGTAAATGAAGTTCTTCTTGGGGAACCAAAGAGACCTGCAGCATGCATGGATATCGACATGATCACCATACCTATGGTCCATATGACGGTTTGAACCACTCCCAATCTATTCATGGCAGGAGTCAACACCCGTTTTGATAGATATGGAACGAGCCAGTAACTGATGCCGAAGAAAGTCATGATGACAGACATACCAAGCGTTAAGTGGAAGTGGCCCACCACCCACATCGTATTGTGTACAACCTGGTCCAATTGGTTCGTGCTTTGCGCAATTCCGCCAGCTCCAGCCGGAATGAATGCTACCATGGCGATAAATGGAGAAAGGAATCGGACATCTCCCCAAGGCATCTTTTTATACCAGCCAACTAAACCTTTTCCGCCTTTCGCTCTTGCTGTACGTTCAAATACCCTGAACATCGCGTATGCAGTCATTAAAGAAGGAAAACCGATTGCAAGGCTCATGAATACGTGCATATATTTGATGGATTCAGAAATACCCGGGTCAATGATCTGATGGTGGAATCCACCGGTAATGTTCATGATTACTAGGGGGATGACAACCATACGTGTTAAAAGGTCATTCCAACGATTTCCACCGATTATTTTTGGTACGATTACATACCATGCTGAAACTGCTGTCAGGTACCAAATATTGACGGCCGTATGGCCAAATGCCCAGAAAAGTGTACGCGCCAGCAAGACGTTGATGCCGTCGGTCCAACCTAGTGTCCATGGAATGATCATGAAAAGAACTTCTACTGCTACAAAAGCTGTTGCGCCGACTAACAGGACGAAGACACCAGTTGCAAAGAAAGCGAGGATCGGGAGGTGTTGTCCCTTGTGATTTCTTCTCCAGTTTGCAACTTGAGTAAACGCTCCCAATGAAAGCATCCAGATACCCAATACAATGAATACCAAACCAAAGTAAAACATTGGTGAAGCAGCCATTGGCGGATAGAAGGTATACATGACGGAAGCTTCATTCTTTAAAACAGGTATGACGACCAAAACAAATCCGAAAATCTTCATCCAAAAACCAATCCATGCCATTTTCCTGACCTTAGGAAGCAATCCCCCCAGAGTGTGAGATAGTCCGGCATAAAAATATCCAATCGTGAAAAATGCGGATAATACAACGACTAACAGAATTCCATGGGCTGTCAGTACCTGGTAATAGTTCAGCCATGGCGGCAATTGCAGCACACCGGCTCGATTTAAGCCTTGCAGCAAGCCCAGGAAACCGCCAAGCAGCAATGCGATAAATGCGATAGATAAGTATGATTTCGAGATTCTTGCATCCTCCTGGCTGATGCCTAATATTTGATTGGTTTTTTCTTTAAATGAAGTTGATTTTAATGCAGACTCCACATTCTTTCCCCCCTTTTATTTTACGATGATTTTTGTGCTCATGGCCTGGTGCCCGGCACCGCAATATTCATTGCATAACACCAAATATTCCCCTGGTTCATCAAACTTCTGTGATATTTTTTGGATATGCCCCGGCATAACCATTGCGTTCAAATTCGTGTTTGCCACCTGGAAACCATGGACAACGTCCTTCGACGTTAAAGTGAAGTGGACAGTTGATCCAGCAGGAACTTCAATTTCCATCGGTGTAAAACTAAATACCTGAAGCGTCATGACGACTTCATACTCATTTTCACCAATTTGTTTGATTCCCGGCTCATCAAATGGAGCTGTTTCATCGACCTTTTGCGGATCAATCGTTTCTTTATGGCTTGGGGGCCCCATTCCCAATGCCACTGCCTGGTACCCAGTAAAAATCATGAAACCCATGATCATTCCAAAACTTAAAAACAGCCAGATTTTTTCATCTAAATGCATTTCTTCTCTCTCCCTTCTAAACTCTTGCCATATAAAGTCCAAATAGAATAAAGTACGTCGCAAGAATCACTGCTCCCACTACTCCAACCGATATCCAGGTACCTACCTTTTTTTTGTTGGTAATCTCCACGATTTCACTCTGAACTTCTGCCTGCGCTTTTGTGTCTGTTGCTTTCAACCAAATCCCCTCCTTTGATTTCTTACTTTCATCTTAGTTGCGAATGATTATCAATGTAGTGAGTCAAATCACATAGAAAACCCCTGGGAGTACTAGAAATTCAACTTTTTTTGTAGTGGTTTAAAAACTTAGGCAAACAAAAACCCTCGCCGTTAGCGGCGAGGGTTTTCATCCTTTTCAGTACTATTGCACATAATTAGTATTAATCAATTAATCCTGCTTCCTTCAGATACTCCCGTGCGGTCTCTTCAGCGGATTTCCCTTCGACATTCACCTGGTAATTCATTTTCCGCATTTCGTCGTCGCTGATTTTACCGGCTAACTTGTTGAGAGCGTCAACGATTTCAGGGTATTCCTCTGCTGTCTCAGCTCTCATAAGTGGCGCTCCCTGATATGGAGGGAATAAGTTTTTATCATCTTCAAGCACGACGAGTTTATATCTCTGGAGCTCACTGTCGGTTGAATAGGCATCGACAAGGTTAATTTCTTTGTTTTTGATTGCTTGATACCTGAGTTTTGGCTCCATCGTGATCAAGCTTGGCAGCTTTAATCCATAAAGCTTTTTGATGCCTTTGTAGCCATCTTCTCGGTCTGAGAACTCAAGAGTGAAACCTGCTTTTAACGAGGACTCTATTGATTTCAGGTCCGAGATGGTTTTTAGATCATTATCTTCAGCGAACTTTTTAGGAACAGCCAAGGCATAGGTATTGTTATAGTCCATTGGCTGAAGCATGTTCATGTCGAACTCTTTCTTCATTCCTTCTTTTGCCTGCTGGTATACTTCTTCGCGGCTCGTACTCTCGGCTGTTTCTTTTAAAAATTCCGAAATGGCCGTTCCGGTGAATTCAGGATAAATGTCAATATCTCCGTTTTCCAATGCTGTAAAAACAAATGAAGTTTTCCCCAATCCAGGTCTTAGCTGGATGGAATGATCAGTTTCCTCTTCAATCAGTAGCTTGTACATATTGATCAAGATTTCTGGCTCCGATCCCAGCTTCCCGGCAATGACAATCTCGTCGTCATTTTTCCCGCCAAGGAAAGGAATGGCCATCATTACTAGGACAGCCAAAGAAATAGCCCCGATTGTAATGAGCGATTTTTTAAAAGAAACCGTTTCGAACCTTCTAAGCACAAAGTCGAACAAAATCGCAAGCAAGGCCGCTGGAATCGCCCCAAGAACAATTAATGCTGTATTATTTCTGTCGATGCCTAGAAGGATCAGGTCACCTAGCCCTCCTGCTCCAATCAGTGCGGCAATTGTCGCTGTTCCGACGATCAAGACCATCGCCGTCCGGATTCCAGCCATGATGACCGGCATCGCCAGAGGGAGTTCAACCTTCATCAAACGGCGCTTGCTGTTCATTCCCATGGCACGGGCAGCTTCAATTAACGATGGATCCACCTCATTGATTCCTGTATATGTATTCCTTAAGATCGGCAGGAGTGCATATGCTACTAAGGCAATGATTGCTGGGACTTTGCCAATTCCGAATAGTGGAATCAACAGGCCGAGCAATGCAAGTGAAGGAATTGTTTGAAGAACAGCTGTAATCCCAATAATCCCTTCTGATATCGTTTTCCTTCTTGTCAGGAAAATGCCAAGCGGAATGGCGATTAACACTGCGAAGAATAGCGCAATGAAGGAAATCTGAATATGTTCGAGCAAGGCACTTAAAAGCGCATCTTTTCTATCTATAAAAGTGGAAGTCCAACTGTTCATTTCATCCCCTCCATCTGCCTGGATAAAGTGCGGATGATTCCCTGTCTGTCTATGGTACCGACTATTTCATCCATATCTTGCACCGCCAGCTGCTCATGCTCACCAAGCAACGACAAAATTTCATTTAAAGGCACACGTGAAGGAACGATAGGGAGATTGTCCATTTCTTCAGGATTTGCTGACTTGACTAATCCCCTGACATCGACCATCCTTTCCTCGGCGTGGTCTACGCCAACGAATTCACGGACAAAGTCATTCACAGGCTGCTGGAGCAGCTCTTCAGGAGTTCCTGTCTGGACGATTCTCCCATTTCTCATCAGGCAGATCCTGTCTCCAAGCTTCAATGCTTCGCTCATATCATGAGTGACAAAAACGATGGTTTTTCTTATGTTTTTTTGCAGTTCGATGAGATCATCCTGGAGCTTTTCCCTGCTAAGGGGATCCAAGGCACTGAATGGCTCGTCCATTAAAATGATCGGCGGGTTGGCAGCAAGCGCACGGGCCACGCCAATTCTTTGCTGCTGGCCACCGGATAGCTCACTAGGCAGTCTTTTGCGGTACGTTTTTGGTTCAAGTCCGACCATATGCAGCAATTCATCAATGCGTTGATCGATTTCTTTTTGCTCCCATTTCTTCATTTCCGGAACAACCGCAATGTTTTCTTCGATCGTCATATGCGGAAACAAGGCAATTTGCTGAAGGACATATCCAATATCCCAGCGCAGCTCGTGAATATCATAGTCACTGATCATTTTATCCTTGATTTTAATGTAGCCTTCCGTAAGAGGAATCAATCGATTGATCATTTTTAATGTTGTTGTTTTGCCAGAGCCGCTTGGACCGATCAGGACAAGCAATTCCCCTTCTTTAATATGTAAGTTAAAATTATTGACCGCATAAGTTCCATCGTCATATTTTTTCGATACATTTTCAAAGCTGATCACTTTTTCACCCCTAAATCTCATATTTTCTTATTAATATTGTTAGCACTTTGAGGATTTCTTATATTTCAGTTACGGGCAGTGCCTCATTTACATACTACCAAAGCAGACTATAATGGTAAAAAGCTAACTCTTATAAGCCCAAGTTCCCTTTACCCAAATGACAAGAAAATCATTCCAATATAAAACAAAGCTGTAAAACCATTTGGCTTTACAGCTTTGTTTGAAGTTCTTATTTTAAGATGTCCTCGATCATGTTCAATTCTGTTTCACTAAAATCAAGACGGTTCAGTGCAGCCACGTTTTCTTCAATCTGGCTGACCTTACTTGCACCGATAAGCGCTGAGGTGATTTTCTGTTCCCTGAGCACCCAGGCTAATGCCATCTGGGCAAGTGACTGGCCTCGTTCTTGAGCTATTTCGTTTAATTGCCTTACCTTAGTAAGAACTTTTTCAGAAACATCATTCTCATCAAGGAAGCTGTTCGGCTTTAACGCTCTTGAATCTTCCGGAATTCCATTTAAGTATCTATTGGTCAACAACCCTTGAGCCAAAGGAACAAATGCGATTGATCCGACACCTTCTTCTTGAAGCAAATCAGTCAGTCCGTCTTCTACCCAGCGGTTAAACATTGAATAAGCAGGCTGGTGTATCAGCAAAGGTGTTCCTAGTTCTTTTAAAATCATGATGGCCTGTTTCGTTTCCTCTACACCATAATTGGACAGGCCAACATAAAGCGCTTTTCCTTGTCTGACTACATGATCAAGCGCCATCATCGTTTCCTCTAAAGGCGTTTCAGGATCTGGTCTATGATGGTAAAAGATATCGACATAATCAAGCCCCATCCTTTTCAGGCTTTGATCAAGACTGGACACGAGGTATTTTCTTGAACCCCAGTCACCATATGGTCCCTGCCACATGCCATAGCCGGCTTTAGTTGAAATGACCATCTCATCACGGTAGCCTGCAAAATCCATGCGCAGGATGCTGCCGAAGTTTTCTTCTGCTGAGCCTGGCGGTGGACCATAGTTATTCGCAAGATCAAAGTGGGTGATACCAAGATCAAAAGCACGTCTGATTAACGAACGGCCATTTTCAAAAGGATCCTGGCCCCCGAAATTATGCCATAGTCCGAGCGAAATGGCTGGCAATTTAAGTCCTGATTTGCCGCATCTGTTATAAGTCATCGTTTCATAGCGATTGCTGTCTGGTTGATATGCCATTGTTTAAAACCTCCGTATTGTTTTTTACCATCCCAAAGGATTGGCTTGAAGTTTTTCTTCCCAAATTCCTTCTAACTTTTCTGCTTTTTCCACTGAGATTCTTTTATCTGACGCTGATAGATTCCCAATCAGCTGCTTGAGATTCTTGTTTCCAGGAATGACGGTAGAGACCTCCTGATAATAAAGAATATACCTTAAAGCCAGCTGGACAAGGGATTCTCCTGGTTCGACCATTTCCTTGAGAACAGGCAGGTGCTCTGCTCTTTTCCTGAGCTGATCCTGGTCCCAACGGCTCCGTATGTCTGTAAACACGCTATTTTCATCATACTTGCCGGATAGCCAGCCAGAATCAAGCGGAACTTTAACAATCAGTCCTACATTTTTTTCTGCAGCCATGGTGAACGCGGTTCTTGGCTCCTGATGAAAAATATTGAACATTACTTCTATTACCTGGCTTTTGGTGTTCCGAATCAGCTCAACCATTTCTCTCGCAGAGTCCACTGATGCTCCATAAGCCCTGATTTTGCCCTCCTTCTTGAGGGATTCCAATACATCAAAATGATCTGTAACCCCGGTCAGGATTTCAAACGGTGGGTTATGCAGCAAAACGGAATCAAGATAGTCCGTCTTCAGACGGCGCAAACTTCCTTCAACTGAACTGCGAATTTTCCTCGAATCAAAGTCCAGGTTGTTATCTGGATGATGGCCGAACTTGCTGTTAATCGCTACCTCACTCCTTCTTCCCGAAAGAGCATCCCCGAGCAATGATTCACTTTTACCCCCGCCATAGTTTGGAGCAGTATCAAAGAAATTGCAGCCCTGGTCAATTGCAGCATGTACCAGCCTAATTGCCTGAATGTCCTCCATGGCTTCCCAGTCCCTAGCATTTCCAAGCTGCCAGGCACCAAACCCAACTTCTGAAACCTTAATCCCTGTATTTCCAAGCTGCCTGAATTTCATGTTACGCCTCCTTTTAAAACTACAGAATTATGCAGTCTGTACCCTTTCCTCGACAAGGACCTTCTTTTCCCACGCCCTGCTTTTCCATCTTATATACATGATGATTCCCCTAAACCATTCATCAATGATAAAGGCGATCCAGACACCTGACAGTCCAAAGCCCATTTTAATTCCAAGGATATAAGCAAGCGGGACACTGATTCCCCACATAGATACAAAGGCCATTTTCACCGGGAATACTGCATCTCCGGCTGCCCGGAGTGAACTGATGACAACAATGTTGAAGGTTCGTCCTGGTTCTAGGATCAAGCAAAGTAAGAGGACCTTGCTTCCTTCCCTGATGATTTCTTTATTAGTGGTAAAGACTCCAAGAATAGGTTCTCTTATTGAAACGATTATGACGGTAATCGCCATTGTGATGATGATACTCAGTTTTAAGCTTTTTAAGAGTTGATGATAGGCTTTATCAAATTCTCTTGCGCCGACCTTATATCCGATCAGAATTTGTGTGCCCTGCCCAATCGCGATCCCGAAAAGCATCATGAAGGACATGATGTTAAATGTGTATACCCTTGTTGTCAGTGCCATAGCCCCCAGCAAACCAATAATGACGGTTATGGCCATCTGGCTAGTGTTATAGACAACATTTTCACCTGCGGAAGGAACACCTATTTTCAGGATTTTTTTAATAAAAGATTTATTGAAGTTCAAATAATCTTCTACAGCAATTTTCATCGGGAGCCTGCGGTATAGCAAGCGGAAAATGAGAATGACGGCAATGGCCCGGGATATGGCTGTCGAAATCGCTACACCCTGAACACCCATTTCCGGCACGCCGAATAGCCCGTAAATGAATAAGGAGTTCCCGGCGAGATGGATGATATTCATGACAACCGAAATCACCATCGCCTCTTTTGTTAGTCCATTTGCCCTCAGTATGGCTGAGGCAGTGACAAGCAGCGCCTGTGTAAAAAGTGTTCCACCAACAATCGTCAAATACTGTTGGGCCAGTCGGTGTATTTCCGGAGTGAGATTGAACATTTGTAAAAATAAATCATTGAAGCCGACAACAATGACACTGACCAATACTCCGAATACTAGATTAAGAGATAGCGAGAGACCCGATATCTTCCTTGCATCCACTTGAAGTCCCGCCCCAAGGTTTTGTGAAACTAACACGGCCGTCCCTGTGGCAACGAAGCCAAAGACGAGAATCATGAAAAATATCAGCTGGTTGGCTACACCAACAGCCGCAACGGCCTCATCCGAAATATGCGACAGCATGAACGTATCCGTGCTGCCCATTAACATATGCAAAAACAACTCTATAAAAATCGGCCAGGTAAGTGCTAATAATCCAATCTGTTTAGGCAGACTGTTGTTTTTTTGTATAGTCATCTTGCATTTCCACCTTTTAAAATTCACTATGATGGTCAGTATTACGCTGGCCTAGTCATGATCAAAACTAATTTACTGAAATAGAAGGGAAAGAGGCAGAATGTAATTGCTGTTCTGCCCCTTGAGAACTTAGTTTTTTATGATCCTTACATTGTCTAGATAAACATTTGTTGCTGCATTGCCGTCTAAAATATTGCCAAGTTCAAAGACGATTTTGCCATCGTCATAGGTTTCTTTATCCATCATAAATGTAAAACGATATTGTTTCATTTCATTTGTTAAATCGAAAGTTTGCGTTGGCAAATAGCCAATGAACCATGGATCGAATGACAGCTCTTTCCCTATGTTGACATTCATTTTCCTATGAACGTCCGCCCTTGCATCAAACTCGACGGAATAGCTGCTGCCATTTTCAAATAGCAGGTCCTTCTGAAAGACCTGAGGGGAATACGACGCACCGCCAACTTGTGAAATCGCAACCTTCAGTTCCTCGTTTACACTAGTCATCTCTCCACCCGCGTAACCGCTCCACTGGTCGCCCCACCATGCAGTCCAGCCAGTTGTTCCATCTGAAAATGTTCCATTGTCAATTCCAGGTGTGGTAACAGGCTCTTGCTCGGACGGAGCGTCTTTAACCTTTAACACCACGTTATCGATAAATACATCATGTGAGCCGATTGGTGACAAAGCATCTTTGCCGAGCAGCACCTTGAAGGATACGATTTCATCGGCAGGCATAGTGAACTCATATGTGAATAGCTGCATTTGGCTATTAAGTTGAGGTTTTTCACTCAACCGCCTTATATATTGAGAATTTTCAACTGTGGCCTCAATATTTCTTTCCACGGTAGAACGTGCCTCGAAGCTAAGCTCATAGACTACATCCTTAGCTAGGCTTAATCCTCCCTGTATCAATTGTACACTCCAAGTTTCTTGGCCTTCATTGCTGATAGCCACTTTTGCCTCTCCATTATCCACAGAGATACCAGCTGTTGCATCATAGTGGATATAATTAGTCCACGCATCAAGGCCGCTAGCAAAATCACCATTCTTCAAAGGATATAAATCGATATCTCCATAATCAGGAATATTTGAAGTCTTCAGCAAGACTACATCATCTAAAAAGACATCACCAACTCCGTTTCCAAAACTAAAGACAAGTAGTGCTTCTGAATCAGATACATCTTCTGGCATAGTAAATTCAACTGTGTGCTCTTCCATATTGGAAGTGAGCTCAATTATGTTAATACCAGAGTAATCAGTTGTGCCTGATTTATTCAACAGGGCAGCTTGAATCGTTCTTGTTTCGTCTGCTCTTGCTTTAAAGCTAAGCTTATAATCATTTCCGGCAACCAGGTTCATCCCTTGTTGGTCGAGTTGGATGGCTTCAGGATGGCTGCCACCATCTTCGATTGCTACATGCAGTTCTCTTGTCTCTTCAGATACAGATGCCGTTGCAGCTGCATCTTCAACTGAGAAATTCCAGAATATCATCCGATCCATGCCGCCCTGATCAAATGTTCCGTTATAAACATGATTTCCATCTGGCAGCGGCTGTTTTGGTCCCTCTTCGTCAACAGGTTCCCCTGTAATATCCTCGACTCTCACATTGCCAATCCAAACCGGGTTTGTTCCGTTCCCGCCAAGATTGAATTCAAGTCGTGCTGCGATATCCGTGTCATTCAGCATATCGAAAGTAAATTCGTAGGTTTGCAGGTCGCTTGTAAGGTTGAATGACTCCTCATTTGAATATTTCACCCAGCCTCGTTCAGCGCCAGCACCGACTTTGACCATCATGCTTCTGGCAGCGTCCGACTTTGCATCAAAGCTGACTTTGTACTTCCCGCCGTTGCCAAGAGAGATGTTCTGAATCATTTGTAGGGAATAAAGCTGTGAACCTGGATTTTCGATAATTGTTTTTGCAAAATTCTTGCCTTCGATTTCCTCCAGTTCTAATCTGCCGGCTCCTCCGAAATCTGGTAACTTCACAAAGTTCCAATGCATAGTATCTAGTGCTTCACCAGACTGATCTACAATTGTAATCGGTTCTTCATAATTCTGATCATAAACTAAATTCCCATCCTCCAATGGCTGCTTCGCATCTGCAGGAAGCACAACAGGCCCTGCCACTGGTTCAACCGGCTCGCGATAATCGCGTTTTTTTAAATCGTATACTCTGACATAGTCGACTTCCATCTGGCTTGGGAAAATCGTCGTCTCGTCCACTTCCCCGTCAAACCAGCCGCCAACTGCGAGGTTCATAACTAAATAGAATTCCTGATCAAACGGTGCTGGGTAAGCAAAGTTTGCGGCGTTATCCGTTCCTTTTGAATACCATTTGTTCTGAGTTTGATAGAGTTCGCCATCCACATACCATCGCAGCTCTCCAGGTTCCCATTCGAGGGCATATGTATGCCATTTGTCGATGCCTCTGTTTTTGGGAAGCTCGAATTCCTTGCCGGTATACTTGTTATTTGGCCAGCCTTCGCCATAATGAATTGTTCCTGACACTGTATTTGGTCTGCTTCCCCATGCCTCCATAATATCGATCTCACCTGAGGCTGCCCAGGCACCATATTTATCGTCCTCTGGAAGCATCCAGAGCGCAGGCCAAAGTCCTTTACCTGTTGGCAGTTTTGCCTTGATTTCGTATCGGCCGTATTTTTTGCTGAACAGACCCTTTGTCTTCAACTTGGCAGAAGTATAATCATATGTGCCGAATTGATCCGTAACCTGTTCTTTTTTCGCTTTTATAACCAGCTTTCCATCTTCAATGAAGGCGTTCTCACTAGAATCTGTATAATACTCTTTTTCATTGTTCCCCCAGCCATTGGTGATTCCATTCCCATCCTCATCAACGATCCAGTTCCCAATATCATAGGTCCATTTGCTGCGGTCGATTTCCGGGCCGCTGAACTCATCTGACCAGACAAGCGACCACTCTGATTTGTTCTGTTTGTTTTTCAGTTCACCATTTCCTGGTTTATCTTTAGGAGCTGCGATACTGGCTGCAGGTAAAATCATCATGGCACTCAGCAAAAGAGCCAAGGTCTTCTTCATACCAATTCCTCCTTCATTATTTTACAAGCGTTAAAAGACTTCTAAAATAAATCCACCTCCTTTTCATGTTAATCACAAAGCGTAAAGCATATTTTGTCATGACAAGGAGGTGGCAAAGCTTAATTTTCTAGAATGAATGTTGTAATCGAATGACCCGGCATCTCGGCTGTGGCAGTCTTGCCTTCGATTGATAATGAGAATGACTGTGTGCTGTCTGCATCATTCATGACCACGGCAACAATGGATCCATCTTCATTTTGGAAGGATACTGCTTTTAAAGAATCGGCAGTTAGTTCATGTCCAATTCTAACTGCGTTCGGCTTAATGTATTTGCTGAAGTGTCCAATATAATAAAAGGAGCTGTTATAGTGAACCTCACCCGTCTTGGTATCGACAATCACCGGTGCATCGCAATAATTGCCTACATGGTTTGGCCCGCCCTGTTCGTTCAGGACGATATTCCAGTCAATCCAGCCTTCAAGCCAGTTGTTGATATCACCCATGATGTTCCTTGCGTAACGTTCGCCAGTATGCCATGCGCCCAACTGTACTCCGCCTTCAATGCAGCCTTCTGTGAAAATCAGGTGCTTCTCAGGGAAGGCTTCATGAATCTTGCTCAAATTCTCGAATTCTTCTGATACATACCAGTGGAGGCCTGTTCCCCAAATATATTTTGCAGCCTCTGAATCTGATAAAATCGTCTTTGCCCGCTCAAAGGCGATATCCCGGTTGTGGTCCCAGATGATGATTTCCTTGTCGCCAAGGCCTTCCTGTTCCATTACAGGTCCTAAATGATTTTTAACGAAGTCGCGTTCTTCTTCGGCACTATATCTGCAGGAATCCCACACTTGAGTGGCCTCCGGTTCATTTTGAACGGTGATTCCCCAGATCGGGATTCCTTCTGCTTCCATTGCCTTGATATATTTTGTGTAATACAAAGCCCATGTTCCATAAAATTCAGGCTTCAGCTTCCCGCCATTGTTCATTTCATTATTCGTCTTCATCCAGGCTGGAGGGCTCCAGGGAGAAGAAAGGATCGTCAATTCTTCTCCCCTGGCCTTTACAGCATCCTTTATGAGCGGAAGTACATATTTGTTTTCACGCTCTATTGAAAAGGTTTTAAGTTCCGTATCATTCTCTTCAACATAAGTGTAATTCTCTAAAGCAAAATCACAGCTATGGATATGGGTCCTGCCCAGGCTGTAACCAAGACCTGTCTTCTGGTTAAAATAGCTGTCGATTATTTTTGCGCGTTCTTCACCGGGAATTTGCGCCAGTGTGTAAGCAGCTGCCTCTGTAAAAGCTCCGCCAAATCCCATGAAGGTTTGATATTTCTTTTCTGAATCAAGCTTCATCGCGAGATCTTGGCCAGGCTCATCTGTAAAAGAAATATTTCCCTTGTCAGCAAAACGTTCTCCGGTATTCTTAGCTGTCTGAATCATTTTTAATTCCATGTGTCAGCACCTCATCAATTAATCTAGGTAAACATCTATCTTTGAAACTTTTCCTTCCCTAACAGCTTGTGCATAGGATTCTTGCAGCTGTTCGCCATGCACCTCAACCACTTCACCATTCATATGGAGTCCATATTTGACTGTCTTAGCTCCATCGTCACCGAAAGTATCTTTCCTTGATGGATTGTGATAGGTTACTAGAATCTTGCCAAGCATTGTAAATTGAACCTTGCCCTCTGAATCGAAAAGCCATGAAGGAAGAATCGGCTCAAGCTTCAGTGTCAATCCTTCTTCATTTACGCTAAAAAGCTTTTTCCCCATCATCATCAATTGCCAGATGCTTAAGAATTCAGCTGTTGTCCCACTCAGCCTCGCGACAAAACCTTGTCCATGAAGACTCGCATCAGGGTTCACGCTGCTCGCGATAAAGGATGAGTTTTCCAGGACGCTTCTTCCATACACTTCCGCATCCATGAATGGTGGCATTGCATAGTTGATATCTTCATAGAACTCATCATATAATCCGGACTTCAGGACACTGAGGAGATACTTGAATTCCATATGCATGAAGATGGACTCACGCTCAAGCCAACCAGGAGTGAAAGCCCTCGCACGACCGATATCAAAGGTTTGGTCTTCGAGAGATCCAGAAGTTTTATACATTTTCAGCTTCGCATCGTAAATTTCCGAGTTCCTTACATGCTGATATGTCGATTTTGCTGTTTGCTGATCGGCAGTTTTCAGCGCCCTTGCAGGCCCTTCCAGGAAATGCGGTAAAGCAGATACTTCGAAGGTTTTGACCTTGACTAACGGCAAGCCCTTTTTATTCAGGATTTCATTTCCGTTGTCATCGACGATTTTCTCCCAGTCAGCAGCTTCGAAAGAGAAATACGTAGGAATCAGCCCATTGCCAAGCTCCGTCGCCTTGTCAATTCCTGCTTTAGTCTTAAGAAGCATTTGCTGTGCATAAGCAGTAAGCTTTTGTAACTCGATGGTCTTTTCCGTACCTTCAAAGCCGTTTTTCACTAACTCGCGATATTTTTCACGGGCAGCCGCTGTTTGATCCCAGTAGCTGTAATCGTCCAGCTCGCCATTTTCAAATTGTTTCAGAAGTACCACAACTGTTTCAGCCAGATCGACCACTTCTGTAGGAAGTGTAACCTCCAGCTCACCAACTTCTCCAGAAGAAATGACGAATTCCAGGAGGCGTTTCAGCTCTAATGTCTCACTCATTGCTGAACCGAAGATCCCTGGCAGGCCATTCATGGAATCATTCCAGCCTGGCTTATTCGCTTCCATTTCCATACCCATACCATATGGATCCAATGTAGAAAATTTCAGCAATGCCAGTGACAACAGTTTGCTGTAAAGATTGGATGTAAAGAATTCACCGTCAGGCTTCCTCACCCAATTTGACTCTTTCTGGTGACCAAATTCAGTGATGGCATCGTATTGACGGACCTTGCCATTAGCCAGGACATATTTTTCAGAACGCGGATTCACAAATACAGGGCTGTGGAAGTATTTGTAGCCATAATCATCGAACAATAGCTGCGCTTTATTTTCCGGATAAACCTTCAAATAATTTTCAACCAGATCAAGATTGTACGTCCAGTGGTCCATCCAGTAGCCTTCTCCAAACTCCGCTTCAATGTTCTGGTAACTCCTTGAAAGAACCTTTTTCAGGAAATCCGGAAGTGAGGATGTAAGCTGAATATCGCTGTCCGAAATCGTTTGTAGTAAATCGCCTGGTGTATAGGTTCCGCTCAGCTTCTTCTTAATGAATTCAGCGTCCTTCTGCTGAGGAACCAGTTCATCCAGCCATCCCCAATCAGACTGATTTCTTAGTTCAAAGCTTGCTCCTTTTACAACGAGCGGGTTATAGCCATCCGCCTGGATCAGGCTCATGAACAGCTTGATATTGTAGTCTCCCGTCTCAGGATGGAAAAACACATCATTCCTGCGGTTCTGGTTCACATCACGGAAATTTCCGTTTCCCTGCGAGAAGTATTCAGGTGCAAGCGAGAAAAAGTTATAATCCCTCTCCAAATCTCCGTGCTTGCGGGAAAAAACATAATAAGTAAACGCAGAATCATCCGTCTCCAATGCAATAGGAAAACCGCCGCGCAGTACATTGTCAAGGTAGCTTTGGTTTACATAGGCATCAAATAACGGTGACGCTGTCTTTGTTTCAACATCCCTCGTAATCTCCGTAACAAGACTTTGCGCTTCTTCGTATTTTCTTTCCATATATCCAGCAGCTCTAATGTCAGCTGCTTTTTCATTGATAATTTCAATGTCCTTCACATGGCCGACTAGTGTATGGAAGCTCAGCTTCCTACCTTGCTCAAGCACTCTCTCCAAACCGGAGAAACCGCAAGGAACCTTATTGGAGGTTACCGGCTCAGCAGCTAATGCCTCTTTGATGGATACTCTGTCAAACTCGTCAGGATATGACAGCGAACTGTTTGAACCAAAAACCAAATCCGCGTCCACGATTGGTTTGATCAGTTGCCCTTCATCATCAAAGCTTAAATAAAAATGTCCCTTTGATACTTCTTCAACTTCCGCCGAATCATTCGTTGATGACCGGACTCGGTAATATGGAATGCCATTTTCCAGATTGAATACATCCATCCAGCTTTTCAGCGTATTTCCAACTGCTTTATAGGCCGCATCATCAATTCCGAAGGGGATGATTGCAGGAAGTCCATCAATGACCTCAAGTTCAAGCGGACCATCAGAAAGATTCTCGACTTCTACCTTTCTAACGAGAGCGCCAAAGTTCTCATTCGGAAGTGTGAAATACGTTATTACCGTTTTCACGCCATATTGATGGTTGATTTCTTCCAGCTTCATTTCATTTTCTTTTATAGACATCGTTCTCTTTCGGTCTTTTTTACTGCCGTATGAAGAGAATGGCTCGAAAACGGTGCTTCCATTCAGCTTGATAAAAGTGCGGAAACCATTGGTTCCTACTCGCTGATATGCCTGGTTTGCAGGGAAAAATTCAGTTATAGCATGATTTTTATCCTGCACACCGAAACTGACGATTCCCTGCCCTCTGTTGACGTAGAACGCCCAGATTGGTATTCCGTATAAACCTGCCAGACCAGGAAGGAAGCTTGAGAATGTTTTGGCCTGGTCAAATTCCTCGATTACAAGATATTGATTATCATCAAAGCGGTATCTTTCCATTATTGATCACTCCGAAGTCATTGGATTTAGATTGAACGGTTCCTGATTATTTCTGCATAACGGTAGCCGCTATCCTTAAGGATTCTTTCCTGAGTTTCAAAATCAACATATGTGATCCCAAAACGTTTGTCGTAGCCAAATGCCCATTCAAAATTGTCGAGCAACGACCATAGATAATATCCGGCGATGTTCATGCCCTCTTCATTAAGTTCCGCAACCGCACGGATATGTTTTTCAACATAGTCCTGCCTGCCGGAATCATGGACTCGGTGGTCATCCGAAACATGATCATCGAATGCCGAGCCATTTTCAGTTATATAGATAGGGAGATTCGTATACTCTTTGCGCAAGCGGTGAATCAGTTCCTTAAATTCAGCCGGCGATATATCCCATCCCATTCCGGTCTTAGGATAATCTGAATAGGCACTCCTGAACAGGAAATCCGATGCTGCATTGAATTCAACAAGGCTGCGATTATAATAGTTGATGCCAAAGAAATCACACTCGACCGAAATCTTCTCCAAGTCTCCTTCCTGGATGAAGTCGAAGGAATGGACATATTTGGAAAACAAATTCATCATATCCGCTGGGTAAGATCCTTTTAGCACAGGATCCAGGAACCATCTGTTAGTGTAGCCATCCGCATTATTGGCAGCCAACTGATCATTGGCAGAATTGCTTGCCGGGTAAATTGGTGACAGATTAAGCGTAATGCCGATCGGAGTTGACGAAGCAAATTTTCCTTTCAGCAGGGAAACTGCTTCCCCATGGGATAGAAGCATATGGTGGACAGCCTTCACCGCCTCATCCATATTGGTATGTCCAGGAGCATGAACACCCTGATGATAGCCGAGGAAACCTGCGCACCACGGTTCATTATGGGTAATCCACATTTCCACATGCTCATCAAGTTCCTCAAAGCATTTGTCGGCATACTCCATGAACCAATTGACGGATTCTCTGTTTGTCCAGCCGCCTTTTTCATGTGCCCACATTGGCAAATCCCAGTGGTAAAGAGTAACAGCTGGCTTGATGCCATTTTCATTCAAAAGTGTTATTAGCTTTTTATAAAAGTCCATTCCAGCTTCGTTATACTTGCCTTGCTCCGGGAAAATCCTTGGCCAGGCAATCGAGAAGCGATAAGAATCCACACCAAGCGTTTTTAAAATTTCAATATCCTTTTCATATAAGTGGTAATGGTCACAGGCGATATCCCCGTTATCCATATTGAAGACCTTTCCGGGAGTCCGGGAAAACGTATCCCATATTGAAAGGGTTCTGCCATCTTCCTGGTAGGCCCCTTCAATTTGATAGGATGATGTTGCTGTACCAAAAATAAAATCCTTAGAAAACTTGTTCATCTTCTGTTCACCTCTGCTGTATTTGTTTTTCTCTTTTGTAAACTTTAATGTAATCAACTGTCATCCGTTGAGGAAACTGGGTTGTTTCATCAGGATATCCCGGCCACTTTCCGCCAACAGCTAGATTCAGCTGCATGTAGAACTCGCGGTCAAACGGCGCAAACCCTGCTTGCTGCTCCTCTGAATCCGGAGCTTTACTGAACCATTCAGTCTGCCTTGCATACAGGACATCGTCCACGTACCATCTGAACTCTCCTGGTTCCCAATCAAGGGTAAAGACATGGAAATTCTCAGAGAACTTCTTGTTTTCAGGCAGTGTGTAATTTTCTCCTGTATAGGTATGGGGCATGCCATAGTGCAGCGTTCCATAAACCGTACCAGGCTCATGTCCGATCAGCTCCATGATGTCGATTTCTCCGCAGGCTGGCCATCCTGTGTACAGTTCCATATCTTCTGGCATCATCCAGATTGCCGGCCAGATCCCCTGGCCTTCAGGCAACTTCGCTCGAATTGAAAATCGTCCGTAAGTCCAGGCAGCCTTGCCTCTCGTCGTTAATTTAGCGGAGGTATAATCCATCCCGTTATACTCCTCATTCCTTGCCTCTAGCACCAGCATGCCATTTTCAATCCGCGCATTTTCTTTCCGTCTTGTATAGAACTGGGATTCTTCATTGCCAAACCCTGTTCCCGCTTCAACGAAATTCCACTTACTTTCATCTATATCAGGTAGGTCAAAGTTCTCTTCCCACACCAAGCTCCACTCTGCTTCAGTTTTTGAAAGCGTCATCATTTCTTTATTTAATTTCCCCTGATTTTTTTGCTCCACCTAAACTTCCCCTTTCAGAAACTGATTGTTTCGAACAAAATATATCTCAATTCCTATTCTACCTTTGCCAGCAAAGCATCTTGAGATAGAGAATTTTGTTTAGGGTGTCAATATTTTAGAAGAACGGAATTCCGGGTGAAAACACTTCCAAAAACTCCTAAAAATTCTGTGTTAACGGCCAAAATGGAGGATTTTCATAGAGTTTGCTGAGCTTAGTGCTGCTTCGGACAAAATGATGTAGCACCATCGCTGTTTTGTCCGAACCTAGGGCTACTTCAGACAAAATGAAGTCGCACCTACGAGTTTTTGGCCGAACTCGGAGCTACTTCAGACAAAATGAAGACGCATCAACGAGTTTTTGGCCGAACCCGGGGCCACTTCGGACAAAATGAAGACGCATCAACGAGTTTTTGGCCGAACTCGGAGCTACTTCAGACAAAATGAAGTAGCACCTACGAGTTTTTGGCCGAACCCGGGGCCACTTCAGACAAAATGAAGACGCATCAGCGAGTTTTTGTCAGAACTCGGGGGCACTTCGGACAAAATGAAGACGCACAGACAATATTTTGTCCGAACCCGGAGCTACTTCGGACAAAATAAGGTCGCACAGGCGGTACTTTGTCCGAACCTGGGGCTACTTCAGACAAAATGAAGACGCATCAACGGTTTTTTGTCCGAACTCGGGGGCACTTCGGACAAAATGAAGATGCACAGACAATATTTTGTCCGAACCCGGAGCTACTTCGGACAAAATAAGGTCGCACAGGCGGTACTTTGTCCGAACCTGGGGCTACTTGAGACAAAATGAAGACGCATCAACGGTTTTTTGTCCGAACTCGGGGGCACTTCAGACAAAATGAAGACGCATCAACGGTTTTTTGTCTGAACCTGGGTTTACTTCAGACAAAATGAAGACGCATCAGCGAGTTTTTGTCCGAACCTGGGGCTACTTCAGACAAAATGAAGACGCATCAACGGTTTTTTGTCCGAACTCGAGGGCACTTCAGACAAAATGAAGACGCATCAACGGTTTTTTGTCCGTACCCGGGGCCACTTCAGACAAAATGAAGACGCATCAACGGTTTTTTGTCCGAACCCGGAGCTACTTCAGACAAAATGAAGACGCATCAGCGAGTTTTTGTCCGAACTCGGGGGCACTTCGGACAATCCCTAAATAGAAAAAGAGAGCCTATTCAGCTCTCTTCATCCGTTCTTTTCGCGATATTCTTTTGGTGATATTCCCTCAACATCCCGGAATACCCGTGCAAATTGCTTGGGATTTTTATACCCTACCATTTCACTGATTTCGAGTATTTTAAAATCTGTCTCTTCCAGCAGTTTTTTTGCGCTTTCCACTCTGACCATTTTTAAGTAATCAACGAAGTTTTGGCCGATATATTCCTTGAACATATGACTGAAATAGGAATAATTCAAGGAAATGTAATTGGCGACGACTGCTAAATTCAAGTCCTTATGATAATTCTCCCTGATATACGCAATGGCACGGTCCATATACTTTTGCTCTGAATATACGGACTTCATTTGTTTATGGTACTCATGGATTCTCATCAGCAAATCTTCAAGTGCATGGAAGTATTCATGGAAGTTATCGAAGTTATAGATATTGTCGATTTTATTCAAAAGCTCGAACGTAACAAGAGATTCTTCTCCCAGCCGCTTGAAAAAGCCTTTAAAAATCGTTTCGTTGATTTCCTTGTTGAGATTTTCAAGATAATCAATGCTGCTGTGGGCAATCAGATCAAAATCCATAACCTGCCTTAGGTTTTCTTTAATTTCCTTCTCACGTTCAGTCCCCAGCATATTGGATATTTTATTGATTAAATCTGCCGGAAGAGATTCTACCTCTGGTTTCTCCTTGATATTCTCATATAAAATGATCTGTCGTCGCGGATAAAGGAAATGGTACTTCAGGGCAGTGACTGCCTGACCATAGGTTTTTCTCAAGTCTCGTAAGTCCGACTCTCTTTCACTTATTCCGATCGTAAAAACCAAATGCCTGTCTCTTCCAAGCTGTTCCTTCAATAAGGTAAATAATTCAATATCCGCTGAAATGATCGTTACCCGGCCGTCTTTATCCAGAAATGGAATCGTGTCGCTACTGGAAAGGAGCAGCTGATTAATTTTACTGAGAAAATCTTCTCCTCCGACATCTCCATCCGCTTCAATGATCCCTACATAATACCCTTCAGGAAAGGATTCAATCTTCATTTTCTTGTAAAGATCTTCTACTACTCCTTCTTGAATATTAGGGTTGAGCAAAATGTAATTCAGTTGGCTTGCACGGTATTCATCCATGTGCTGGTAGGTCATTTTTTGGCTTTGTTCCAGTTCTTCCATGATCAGATTCAATGATTTGAATAGCTCTGTCCTGTTGACCGGCTTAAGCAGGTAATCCTTTACCTTATGCTTGATCGCTTCCTTGGCATACGTAAAATCATCATATCCACTGAGGATCAACAGTGACGGTTGAATTTCTTTTTGTTGGAGCTCCTTGATTAACTGAATTCCATCCATCCTCGGCATTTTAATATCCGTAATGACGATATGCGGTTCTTTTTCCTGTATAAGTTCAAGGGCTTCCTGGCCATCTGAAGCAATGAATGTTTCTAAATCTGGAAATTCCCGCTTGATCATAGCCTGTATGCCTAATCTAATATTTTTCTCATCATCAGCTATAAGGACTTTATACACTTTGGCTGCCCCCTTTCATTATTTTACAAGGCATTTTTACCGTCACCATCGTGAATTCGCCTTTGACGCTTGTAACAAACACTCCGTATTCTTTGCCATAGTAGAGTTGGATTCTCTCATTCACATTATGGATTCCAATTCCATTCCCGCCTTTTGAGACAGGAACCTTATTTGCCACCCCTGTACGGATTGATTCATTGAGAGCTTCACACTCCTTAACTGTCATCCCGATGCCATTATCCTTTAACTCAATGATGACATAATCATCAGAACATCTGGCACTTACCTGCAAGATTCCCTCTGTTTTCTCATGGTTAGGAATGATTCCATGCTTGATCGCATTCTCAATGATCGGCTGCAGTGACATTTTCAAAACTTCCTGATCACGCAGTTCATCCGGGACATCAATATCCAGGGTGAGCAATCCATCTAAACGGAGATTCATAATATCGACATAGTTTTTTATATAATTCAATTCTTCATCAAGAACAACAAAGTCATTTTTCCATTTGAGGTTGTAACGCATCATTTCTCCCAGTGACGTAACTGAGTCTGAAATAGCGTATTGCCCTTCAATTTCAGCCATCATCTTGATGTTCTCCAGGGTGTTGTAAAGAAAATGCGAATCAATTTGGGTTTTCAAAGCCTTCAATTCTGTTTCTTTTGCCGTTGCCTGTTTGTTGACAGCGTCGGCAATCAATCCATTCATTTTACCAAGAAGGCTTTTAAAATGAAATGCCAGTTCCGAAATCTCATCCTGTCCGTCAATCTCGACATCGACCGAAAAATCCCCTTGTTCTACCCGCTTCATCGAGTCCTTCAGCTTGTACATTTTTTTCAGGAGCAATAAGATCAACACATACGTGACAAATGAAAGAACAATGACAAGGAATATAATCCCGCTAAAGATGATGTTCCTCGTTTTAGCCGTTTCTGCATAAAGACCTTCTAGAGAAATAACATTCAGCAGATACGCATCCAAATCATCAATATAAGCAGTAATGACAAGGAAAGGAGTTTCATTGTTCTTGAATTCAAAACTTCCGGTTCCTTCGTGCTTTGATTGGTTGAACTTACGTTTTAGTTCTTCAGTGTCAATCCCCTCATCTTCAAAAAAGGTGTGGTGAAAGTTCCTGATCATATTGTTATCCTTATCGATGACCACATAGACTGAGTCAGGGTCCTGTACCGTACTGAACATCTTAGGGAAAAAGTTTTTTAGGAACATATTTATTTCAATTATGCCCAAATGTTCATCCTTTGGATAATCGAGCTCGCGTAACAATGAGATTTTCGCTGTGTTTTGTGATGGCAGCCTTTCCAGAACATCCTCTGTCTGTTGATCAAACCACCATACCTCCATTCCATTCCTGTTGATAACCTCTTCCCTCCATGGCTTTTCCATGATTCGTTCTTCTTTAAATAGAATCGGCCACATTTCGGTTATATACGGATTGGTGGTGTACAGACGGATATTTTCAATCGCTGGGTTATTAGCCTGCAGCCTTGTGACATTCGATAGCTCATTCATTCTGAAATCAATTAACTGATTGATATTGGCTTCGTTCCTGCTTTTGACAAAGTCAATGAATTCTATGTCCGAAACGACCATTTGGGCCGTTCGCCTCATTGATTCAATATTGTTCTTTATATGGATTTTCTCGATTTCAAGAGCATTTTCACTTTTAATCCTTATTTCATTGATTGCCCTGTCATACACATTGCTGGAAAAGATCGAGATAAAAATGATAATAGGAATAATGATAATGAGAATATATAAGGCAATCAGTTTTTGCTGCAGCGAAAGCCTGTCAATGCTTTTTGCTGCCTTATTGAGTTTTTTTGGAAAGTTCATCTGTCTCACATCCATCTTTTATCCACATAAAAATTATAAATCTTATATAAGGTACAAAACGTATTAATCTGTTTCAATTCAATGAATATTTTTCATACAAGATTTCTTTTGTACATGACTTTACCAAATAAGCAGGAACAGACTGCCCCTTCAAGAAAATTAATTCAAGAAGGAACAGTCTTTCCTAAAGTCTTTATTTAACTTGCTGCATCAAGTTTCTCTTTGTTCTTTTCGTAGATTTCTTGCTGATACTTTTCAACTTTTTCATAGCCGAATGAATCACGTTTCTTCAGGAAGTCGTTGAAGATCTTATCGAATTCTTTATCAGATTTAGCTAACAGAAGCTTAGGAAGAGTTTTGCCCCATTCCTGAGCGATTTTGCTTGCTGCTACACCTTCAGCGGAAGTTCCAGTCGGGCTGATGCCGTCAAATTCAGCATAGCTGACTGTCTTTCCTTTCGTCCAGTCTTCCATTTGCTTGAATGGTTCAGAAGCTGGCGGTGCCCAGGCAAGGCTCATGTTTGTATCCATTAGCATCCAGTATTTGAATGAAGCACCATACTGCTGGTCAAATGCAGCGCGGTCTTTGTTCAATAGCTCTAGAACCTCTGGCTTGAATTCAGGCTTGCCGTTAACCATGTCATACGTTTCGCCTTCTTTGCCCATGTAAAGGTCCATTTGTCCTTCTTCACTGATCATGTAAGTCAAGAATTGAATTGCTCTTTCTTTGTCTTTTACATCTTTAGAAATCAAAGTCACTGTCCAGCCTGAGATGCTGTCACCTGCTAATGCAGGGCCGTCTCCATTAGAGTTCGCTGGGCCGTCAACTGCGATATACACTGAATTAGGATCTTTTGCATACAATGCGTGTTGTTGCGCTGCAAGGTCACTGCGCTGGTAAAGCATTGCGAAGTATCTGCCTTGTGAAATCTTTTCTTCCATCTGTGGACGCTTGTCAATGAAGATATCCTTCGCAAGAAGTCCTTTGTCATTTGCTTCTCTGAAAGTCTTTAACCAAGCAAGATACTCAGGATCCTGGCTGCGGTCATAAACCTTACCGTCTTTTTCCATAGGGATATTCAGGAAGTTCTGCAGATAGCCTTCAAGAGAAGTATTACCTACATCAGTAAACTCATTCAACCCAAATGGAATCAATGGCGCACCATTCACTTCAGGGAATTCCTTCTTAGCAGCTTCAAGAGCCTTCAAGAATCCTTCTGGAGTGCTCATATCAGGGCTGCCAATCGCTTCATACATATCCTTTCTTACAAGGAATGTCTGGTTGGACGGCTTAAGGTCTTTATACTTGTCAAAATCCTTTGGTGAAGAAGAAGCATTCGGGTAGCCATACGTGTTGCCATCTTCTTGCTTATACCATTCTACTTTTGCTCCATCTGCTACTTTATAAAAATATGGATCATATTGGTCTGCAAGTTCATTTAATGGAAGGACAAGTTCACCTTCGATCATTTTCTTGACAGCATCTTCCCACCAGCCGATTGTGATGAAATCAGGTAGCTTTCCAGATGCGATCATAGTGTTCATTTTCTCTGCTTCGTTTCCAGCAGGTGAGATAAAGTTGACTGAAACACCTGTCTTATCCGTTACATACTTGGAAACAGCATCGTCACCCCATTTATGCGCGAACCATGAAAAGTTCACATACCAATCAAACGTAATTGGATCCTTATTGGATTGCCAGCCAGGAGCATCAGCTGTCGCTTTTGGTTTGTCTGCGTCCTTTTCATCGGAAGCGTTTTCATTTGTCTTGCTGGAACAGCCTGAAAATAGTGCTAAAACCAATGATAGAACAAGCAATAATGAAAAGCCTTTGGAAAAGAATTTTCTCCTCATTTTTTGACCCTCTCTCTTGTTTGTTTTTTTGGGGCCACATTATTAAATGTACACTGCTTTAAAAGGGCAGGAAAGGCTTTTTTCCTAACTACCAGCCTTTCCCAAGATCAGAAGGGGGTATCCTTCACACATAAAGCAGGACAATCGATAATGAAGCCAGATATTTAAATTTCTTCATTGAAGAAAAATTTAAATCGAAGTTAACAGATCAACCTTTTACTGAACCAATCAGCATTCCTTTTACAAAGTATTTTTGCAGGAATGGATAGACTAACATGATTGGAAGTGTTGTAACAACCATCGTTGCCAGTTTGATAGACTGGGATGTTACCGTCTTAGTGGCAATCGATCCTGCTGCATTCGTCATCATCTGGTTAGAGCTGGACTCAGCAACAACCTTGTATAGATAGGTCTGAATTGGCTGCAGGTCAGGATTATTCACGAAAATAACTCCGGCAAAATAGTCATTCCATTGATATACTCCCTGGAACAATGCGATTGTTGCGATAACCGGCATAGAAAGCGGGATGATTACTTTTATAAAAATCTCAAAATCATTTGCTCCATCTATTTTTGCGGCTTCCTCAAGAGAAGTTGGCAATTCCCTGAAGAACGATACAAAGATGATCAGATGAAAGAAGTTGAACATTGTCGGGATAATATAGACCAGGAAGTTATCAAACAACCCTAGGTCCCTAATCAATAGGAAGTAAGGAATCAATCCACCGCTGAAGAACATTGTGATGACACCGACCAGCATGTAGAAATTCCTGCCGTAAAGGTCACGTCTTGAAATGGCATAGGCAACCATTGCGGTGAAAAATACATGGGTGATTGTTCCGATTACTGTTTTAGCAATTGTCACCCCAAACGATGTAACAATGCCTGGCGTTTCAAAAACTGCCTTGTAGTTTTCTAAAGTGAACTCTCGCGGCCACCAGTAAATTCCGCCTCGCATGGCATCAACGCCATCATTCAATGAGTTGACGAGAACATACCAGATCGGGTAGACCGTAATCGCGCAGATAAAGAGCATGATGAGAATGTTAACGTTGTCAAAGATATATTCGCTTGTTGTTCGCCGGTTCCGTTTAAAAAGCTTAAACACAACCCCACCCCCTTAGAATAAAGATGTTCCATTCAGTTTCTTCGTAATCTTGTTAGCAGACAAGAGAAGGATAAAGGCAATGATTGCTTTTAATAACCCAACTGCTGTTGCGTAAGAGTAACGGGCGTTCTGGAGTCCCATTTGATAGACATAAATATCAATTACATTACTAGCGCTTTCATTCAAAGAGTTACGCAGGATCAATATTTGATCGAAGTTTGAATTCAAGACACCGCTTACAGCAAGAATGAACAGGATTGTGATCGTTGGACGAATCGACGGCAATGTAACATGCCACATCTTTTGGAAGCGATTAGCTCCATCAATCGTTGATGACTCGTATAATTCAGGTGATACACCAGCGATTGCTGCTAGATAAATGATGGCTGACCATCCAAGCTCTTTCCAAATATCTGAAAGAATGACGATTGCCCAGAAGTTATCAGGTTCAGCAAGGAAGTTTGTACGCTCGCTGATTAATCCTAAACCTAGCAAAATATCGTTAATGACTCCGATATCTGCCAGCCAGGTAGTCAAAATTCCGCCAAGCACTACCCAAGAGATAAAGTGCGGCAGGTAAGAAATGGTCTGAACCGCTTTCTTAAGCTTCATGGAAGTTAGCTCATTAAGTAAAAGTGCAAAAATGATTGGAAGCGGGAAACCAATGAGTAATTTTATCAAGCTGATACCAAGTGTGTTTTTCAGGACGATCCAAAAGTTTTCATCCTGAATGAATTCCTTGAACTGCATCAAGCCAACCCATGGTGCTTCTGAGATTGTCTTTATGATGCTGTATTCCTTAAATGCGATGATTAACCCATACATTGGGATATAGTTAAAGATGAACATCCAAACTACCCCGAGAAGAGCCATCGTTTGCAAATACTTTTGAGAAATGATTGTCTTTTTGATTTTTTTAATTTTTTCTTTTTTTGTAGGCTCTGCCAATATGGTGTCGCTGACTTGTTGTTCGACCGGCTGTTGGATCTTGACTTCCATTTCTTCACCACCTTAGTTGCTGTTGTCTTTCTTGTACCTTTATCATAGAAAAAAGGGCTTACATTTATAAGCCATCGAATTTTGCTTATGGTACCAATTTTTTAGTTTTTGGGTGATAGAGCAAAATATTGATACCATCATATTGGTATCGTTTTCACGGAAGACAGGAAGATTGTTGCTGTAAGCAGTATCCGGATTCAATCCAGACTGACCACAAACCTAAAGAATGGATTTTCAAGCTTAAAAAGGATAATCTAATCGTAGAGTTTTTTAAATCGATGCTATTGGAAAGGAATAAATTATGATTGCGAAAACAGAAGAAGATTTTAACGGATTAAAAGAAATCGGCAGGATTGTCGGCTTGATTCGCGAAGAATTAGTTGGGAAGACTGCACCTGGAATTACCACCAAAGAGCTCGATGAAATGGCAGGCAGGTTGTTTGATGAGCATGGAGCTATTTCCGCTCCAAAGGGGGAATACAATTTCCCAGGATATACATGCATCAGTGTGAATGAAGAAGTCGCCCACGGGATTCCGGGCAGCCGTGTGATCAAAGAGGGCGATATCGTGAATATCGATGTTTCCGGCTCAAAAAATGGATATTTCGCTGATACTGGCATCTCGTTCGTCGTTGGCGAAGGTGATCCGATTTTAACCAAGATTTGTGAAACGGCTGTAGAGGCTTTTGAAGCAGGCTTGAAAAAAGCGAAACCAGGCTCGAAGAAAAGCGGACTTGGCAAAGCAGTTATAGCGACCGCGCGAAAGAACGGACTGACAGTGATCAAAAACCTTACTGGCCACGGAATTGGGCGTACTATCCATGAAGCCCCCGATCACATATACAACTATCATGAGCCATGGGATGACGAACTGTTAAAAGAAGGAATGGTCATCGCATTCGAACCATTCATCTCAACACGCGAAGAAGAAGTCTTCCAAAATGAAAACGACGAATGGACCTATGTAACAGAAAACAGCTTTGTCGCTCAATGCGAGCATACGATCATCCTTTCGAAAAATGGGCCGATTGTGATTACCCGATAGAGCTCTTTTCCCGATGGAACCCCTTGCTGCTGCAGGGGTTCTATTTTTTTGGCCAATTCCTTTTATTTAATACTATATTCCTATTTTTCGTATTACTAAAAAAAATACAACAAAAATGATTGACACTTTTTCTTTGACACAGTAAAGTAATAAACAAGATTCATAACTCAATATTCGTTACTTCTTATCAAGAGAGGTTGAGGGACTGGCCCTATGACACCTCGGCAGCGGACTCCTTTGGAGGACTGTGCCAAATCCAGCAAGCGGGAGCTTGACAGATAAGAAGAGGCCGACTTTTAATTTTGATGTCCTCTTCTTTCTGAAGGGGACTTTTTGCTTTTCAAAATATCCCCACTTTTAATTTAATATCGATACTTTCTTATCAAGAGAGGCGGAGGGACTGGCCCTATGAAGCCTCGGCAGCGGACTCAAATGAGGACTGTGCCAAATCCAGCAAGCAATAGCTTGGGAGATAAGAAGAGTAATTGTCCTGCATTCATTGCGGCATGCCCTCTTCCTGTTTCCGGGAAGAGGTTTTTTTATTCATCTACAAAGGAGGAAGACAGTTGATTACGTTTGAACAAGTGGAGAAAGTTTATGAAAGCCGCGGGAATAAGGTAGCGGCACTTAATGGAATCGATCTGGAAGTTAAAGAAGGAGAGATATTTGGAGTCATTGGTTTTAGCGGTGCGGGAAAAAGCTCGCTGATCCGCTGTGTGAATTTGTTGGAACGGCCGACATCTGGAAGGGTGATTGTGGATGGCTGCGATATGACTTCCCTGTCTGTAAAAGAAGTGAGAGAGGTTAAAAAGAATATTGGGATGGTATTCCAGCATTTCAATCTTTTAAACTCCAAGACAGTATTTGAAAATGTTGCGATGCCCCTCATTCTCAGTAAGCTTCCGAAGGTGAAAATCAAAGAGCGGGTTTATCAGTTGCTCGACTTTGTCGGACTGGCTGATAAAGCAGACAATTATCCAGACCAGCTCTCGGGCGGCCAGAAGCAGCGAATCGGAATTGCCCGGGCTCTGGCAACCCAGCCGAAAATCCTGCTTTGCGATGAAGCGACATCTGCCCTGGATCCGCAGACAACCAGCTCGATCCTGCAGCTTTTGAAAAAAATCAATAAGGAGTACAACATAACGATTTTAATCATTACCCATGAAATGTCCGTCATCAGGGAAATTTGTGACAGAGTTGCTGTCATCGAGGATGGAAGAATCATCGAGGAAGATACTGTCTTCAGTGTTTTTTCAGCGCCTAAAACAGAAACGGCAAGAAATTTCGTCAGCACCATCATGAATGACAGCATTCCTGATTCCGTGTACAGGATTATTGAAGAAAATTCAGGACTGCATAAGGTATTCCGCATCAACTTTGTCGGTCAGTCAGCCGGTCAGCCGCTTCTGTCCCAGCTTTCAAAGAAATTCGATATCAACGTCAATGTTCTTTTCGGCAATATCACAGAGCTTCAAGGAATCCCATTCGGAAACCTGATTGTCGAGTTTCAGGGCAGTGATAAAGAAATTCTGAGAGCCCTTAATTTTATCGATCAGCAAAAAGTAAGCATAAAGGAAGTGACAGCACATGCTAGTTAATTCAGAGCAAATTATTCAGGCCTTAATCGAAACACTGCAAATGGTTGCGTTCTCCCTCCTGTTTTCGGCAGTCCTCGGAGTGCCGCTGGGAATCGCGCTTGTGGTCACCAGGAAAGGCCATTTACTTGAAAACGCCCCTGTCTTCAATGTACTAAACAGTCTCATCAACGTCTTTCGATCAGTGCCATTCATTATCCTGCTGGTCGCAATCATCCCGCTGACCCGGCTGATTGTTGGTACGTCAATTGGTACAGCAGCGGCTGTAGTTCCACTAGTCTTCTATGCCGGTCCGTATATTGCTAGATTGGTAGAGAACTCCCTGCTGGAAGTGGATCCCGGAGTGATTGAGGCAGCTGAATCAATGGGTGCCACACCATGGCAGATTGTTTTCAAATTTATTCTTCCCGAAGCGATGAGCTCGCTGATCCTTGCTTTTACGATTGCGACGGTTGGATTGATCGGTGCATCAGCAATGGCCGGAGCAATCGGCGGCGGCGGCCTGGGCGACCTGGCAATTACATATGGTTATCAGCGCTTTGATACCCAGACAATGTTCATCACAGTTGGCATCTTGATTGTAATGGTTCAGGGACTTCAATCCCTTGGAAATATATCAGCTAAAAAAATCAGAAGAAGATAACCAGGAGGAAAACAAAATGAAAAAACTACTATTACTATTGATTGTACTTAGTCTCGCATTAATTAGCACCGCATGCTCAAGCTCTTCATCATCAGCTAAAAGCGGCGAAACCGTCAAAGTGAAACTTGGCGTCAGCGGAACCGATCACCGAGTCTGGGATTTCGTTGCCAAAAAAGCAGAAAAAGAAGGAATTGAAGTCGAAATCGTCACTTTTTCTGATTATGTTCAGCCGAACCTGGCACTTGCAGAGGGTGAACTGGATGCAAACTCATTCCAGACGGTTTCCTATTTTGACGCTTTTATCAAGGAACATAATCTAGACCTTGTACCAATCGCTACCACACTTATTGCACCAATGGGTCTCTATTCAGATAAATACAAAGACGTGAAAGACATCCCTGAGGGCGGAAAGATTGCTCTTGCAAATGAAGCTACCAATATGGGAAGAGGACTTCTTTTACTCCAGGAAGCTGGTTTGATCAAGCTTGAAGACGGCTTCGATGGTATTGGCTCCCTCGATAAAATCGTTGAAAATCCGAAGAACCTTGAATTTGTGACGCTTGTTGCCGGACAGACTCCGAGGGTACTGCCAGATGTAGCAGCATCCATCATCAATAATGGAATCGCAGTTGATGCAGGACTTACACCGAAGAAGGATGCGATCTTCCTTGAGAGTGCAACTGCAACTCCATACATCAACATCATCGCTGTCCGCGAAGAAGATAAAGAGAATAAAACTTTGAAAAGATTAGCTGAACTTTACCAGCAGGATGACACAAAGGAGTTCATCGAGAAGGAATATAAAGGTAATACGCTTCCTACTTTTGTGCCGCTTAGTGAAATTGGCTGGTAATAAGACATCTGCCCAATTCTATGACCATAATTCGGAAAATTCCCTTTACGGTCACATTTCCAATTGTTTTGCGACCGAATACTCTCAACATCGATCGATTTACGATAACTATGTGACCCTTGCAGTCCTTAAGAGGTTGCATAAGTTAGATCAGAAACATCCATTTAAATAGAACTCAAGGAGGATGCAGGATGACCACACCAGTTAAAGCACTTCAGGAATTAAAGGATATTATTACACAAAGCGTCGAGCTTAATAAAGAACTTTACTTATCAGCCAGCCATGAGATCCATGAAAGACCGGAAATCGGCAATGAAGAATATTTCGCATCTGCGCGGCTCATCAAGGTTTTAGAGGATGAAGGTTTTGAAGTTGAAAGAGCGGTAGCGGGACATGAAACATCCTTTGTTGCACGTAAAAAGTCTGAAAAAGCTGGACCATCGATCGCCTTTCTGGCAGAATATGATGCCCTTCCAGGGTTAGGCCATGCTTGCGGCCATAACATCATCGGCACGACAAGTGTTGCCTCTGCTATTGCACTAAGCAAGGTGCTTGAGGAAACAGGCGGTGAAGCTGTCGTTTTTGGAACGCCTGCCGAGGAGGGCGGCCCAAACGGAAGCGCTAAAGGAAGCTTTGTAAAGCATGGCCTTGTTGAAGGAATCGATGCAGCCTTAATGCTGCACCCTTCTGGACAAACAAGATTGACAACGTCTTCCCTTGCTGTTGATCCACTCGACTTTGAATTTATTGGCAAGCCAGCTCATGCAGCCGCATCGCCTCATGAAGGTATTAATGCATTGGATGCGGTGATTCAGCTTTTCAATGGAATTAATTCACTAAGACAGCAGCTAACCGATGATGTGAGAATTCATGGAATCATTACCCATGGTGGTGATGCACCGAACATCATTCCTGAATACGCAAAAGCAAGGTTCTTCATCCGGGCTGCAACACGGAGCGGATTAAATGAAGTGACCCGCCGTGTCAAAGCAGTCGCAGAGGGTGCAGCCCTGGCTACAGGTGCAAAGCTGAATGTTATTGCCTTCCAAAATGAAGTTGATAATCTTCTATTGAATGATCGATATAATGAAGTATTTAAAACTGTAATCGAAGAACTGGGAGAAACAGTTGCAACCGATGAAAGGGGCGGAATTGGCTCAACTGATGCCGGCAATATTAGCCAGGTGGTGCCAACCATTCACCCTTATATCAAAATTGGACCGGATAATCTCGTTGCCCATACTGTTCCATTCCGGGAAGCAGCCGCTTCTCAACAGGGAGATGAGGCCTTGCTTAAAGGAGCAAAAGCACTTGCTTTGACAGCTTTGCAATTGATCACAGACCGTGAATTACTGACAGATATCAAGGCTGAGTTTGAGCTAAGAAAAGCTGCGGAAAATAAGTAATATTCATTGACTTCAAATGAGCCCCTTGCAAATAGCAAGGGTTCTTTTTAATGATTGAGTTCAGCTATCCTAGTCGAGAGCCGGATGGCCATCTTAATATATCCAACTTAAATAGAGGCTCTTTTCGAAAACTTTGTTGCTTTCTCAATCAAAAGTAAAAACCGGCATCTGGTTTAAAAAGCAATCCGGTTTTATCCGCACATTATCCCCTTTAATGTAATGATATCCTTTGTTGCTGTATTCGGTATTGATCTTAAAATGATTCTGTAAACTTTTATTAAAATATGTACGAATAGCAACAATCAATATGAAAACAGCCTAAATAAAAGAACAGAAGCAAGCCTACTTCTGTTCTTCTGATCTTACCACACTGATTAAGAAGTCGATTGCTTCCATTTCTTCTCTGGTCAGATACTGTCCAATCTCTGGATTCTTCAAAATGGCTTCCGCTTGTTCAATGGTCATTAGATTGATTATCTCCTGAACTAAAATTCAACCCCCTATACTATCGGATGAGAATAGGGGTTTTTAATAGACACTTACAACAAATACCTGTTCGATTGACTCAAACACCGAGTGCCTTTCCTATATTCAAAAAATACTAAAAATTTAATTGACTTGTGGATAGATAGTATATATAGTAGTGTGTATTATTCTTCTTTTGGGTTGCATGAAAAGAAAGACTGGATGATTTTGTGATGGATTGAACAAGTCTTAACTGTCTTCCCATGAGTTTAATAATTTATAGAAATATCTCCTGATCCAACTAAAAAAATGCTTGAATCAGAAATCACAACATCAAGAAAAGGAGACAAGTGTATATGCAGCAAAAAATATCGTTTTCAACCTATGCTCTGATTGGGACCATGCTATTTGGAATGTACTTCGGAGCGGGGAATCTGATTTTTCCAATTCAACTAGGACAGCTGGCAGGCACGAATTTCTGGCCTGCACTGATCGGCTTCCTGGTAACAGCCATCGGCCTCCCATTTCTAGGCATACTGGCTATAGGCCTTTCGGGAAGTACTGGGCTGCGTGATTTAGCCAGCAGGGTGCACCCTCTTTTCGGCATCGGCTTTGCCACGGTTCTTTACTTGACAATTGGACCCTTTTTCGCGATTCCAAGAACAGCCACTGTTCCGTTCGTTGTTGGTTTTGAACCCTACATTGCCCAAGGACAAACCGGTTTATGGCTGGGGATTTTCAGTTTTGTTTTCTTCGCCATCGTTTACTTTTTCTCATTGCATCCTGCGAAGGTCATGGATTATATCGGAAAATATCTGACACCTGCTTTTCTCGTATTTTTATTTATATTAATTGGCATTTCCGTCATCAAGCCAATGGGTAGCTTTGGGGAACCGAACGGTGCCTATACCAATTTGGCTTTTATTACAGGCTTCAAAGAGGGCTATAATACAATGGATGCCCTTGCATCCCTTGCATTCGGGATTGTTGTCATCAATGCCATTAAAGGGCAAGGAATTACCTCCACGAAGGATATTGCCAAAGCAACATGGAAATCCGGTATCTTCGCAATGGCATTGATGATGCTGCTATATGGACTCATAACATATATGGGCGCCTCGAGCGTATTGGCTATTGGAACATTCGAAAATGGCGGACAAATTTTCACAGCAGTTGCCCAACACTATTTTGGGCCATTCGGGACCATCCTGCTTGCGATCATCATTGTACTGGCATGTTTAAAAACAAGCATTGGGTTAATCACGGCATGCAGCGAGTTTTTTCATGAGCTATTGCCAAAGGTTTCTTATCAAAGATTTGTACTGCTTCTTTGCATCGTTTCTTTCACTATTGCGAACTTTGGTTTGAACAATATCATCCAATTTGCTGTACCTGTTTTGATGTTCCTTTATCCATTAGCAATCATCCTTATCTTATTAACTCTGATATCCCCGCTTTTCGGGAATAAGCAAAGCGTATATGCTGCTTCAATTACGATGACATTCTTTGTGAGTTTTTTTGATGGTTATAACGCATTAGTGTCTAATCTGCCAAATATAAATATTTCATTATTTAACTCTGTAACGTCACTATATACAGACCTTCTTCCATTGTACGGAATTGGTCTTGGATGGATCATTCCCGCATTCCTCGGTGCTGCTGTGGGTTATATTTTGCCTAAAGCTCCATTACCGATGAAAAAATATCAAAAAGAACTGTAGATTTGTACTGCACCCCAAAAGTTAGAGTGAAATTTAACTTTTGGGGTGTTTATTTATGGCTAAATATAGTGAGCGATTTAAGTTGATGCTAGTGAAGGAATATCAGGGAGGTACTTATGGTTATGACACACTGGCAAGTAAGTATGGCATGTCAAGCAGTTCACCAATTAAGAGATGGGTGAAGATCTATGAAAAGTTCGGAATGGAAGGTCTAATGAGGAAACTTCAAAAGAAGGTTTATCCTGTTCAATTTAAGTTGGATGTATTAAGCTTTATGACAAGAACAGGTTTTTCAGAAACGGAAACAGCCCTTCATTTTGGTTTAACTAACCCTCCAATCATAGCTTCATGGAAAAAAGCTTTTAATGAAGGTGGTGCTGAAGCCTTAGAAAACCCGAAAGGACGACCACCTATGTCTGATAAAGCTAAGAAAAGAAAAAATAAACAAACAGACGAAAAAGAAGAGACAAAGGAACAAAAGTTAGAAAGAGAAAATGAACTTCTTCGTCTTGAGGTAGAATATCTAAAAAAGTTGCGAGCTTTTCAGATGGATCCGGACGGCTATCTCGAAAAGCACAAGCAGCGTTATCATTCGAACTCAAAGAAACGTACAGATTAAAAGATGTTTTAACAATCGTCAATATTCCAGAGTCCTCCTATCATTATCATATTAAAAGAATGAAAAAGGAGAATCCTGACCTGGAGCTTGAAGAAACTATTCAATCAATTTTTGATGAAAATAACGGCAACTATGGCTATCGTCGTATTCAATTGGAATTGAGAAACCGAGAATATAATGTGAATCATAAGAAGGTTCAACGTATCATGAAGAAACTCGGACTCAAAGGAGACAAATTCATACGAAAAACTCGCAAGTACAGTTCTTACAAAGGGAAAGTAGGTACAATTTCCAAGTACCAAATCAATCGTCGTTTTCATACTACGGTATGCCACCAAAAATTAACAACAGATATTACAGAATTCAAGTGTTTAGATGGTGTAAAACTGTATCTAAATCCAATAATGGACATGTATAACGGTGAAATTCTTTCTTATGGGATAAGTATGCGCCCAACCTTGGAGCTCGCAATTAAACCCCTCAATGAGGCCCTTGAAATCACAAAGAATTCAAAGTACAGAACAACTGTACATAGTGATCAAGGATGGCATTATCAACATAGAAAATGGGTGAACACATTAAAGAAAAACAAAGTGTTTCAAAGTATGTCAAGAAAAGGAAACTGTATTGATAATTCACCTATAGAGAACTTCTTTGGTCTATTGAAGCAGGAGATGTATCATGGCCAAGAAAGATGCTCGTTTGAAGATTTAAAGAAGAGGATTGAAGAATATATCCATTATTATAATAACAAGCGTATTAAGCAAAAATTGGCTGGCATGAGCCCCGTTCAATACCGGATTCACACCAGCCAATTCGCTGCGTAATATTAAGCTCTAACTTTTTGGGGTCACATCAATTTCTCTGCAGTTCTTTTTGTTTTCTAGGGAATTGTCTCCTTAAAAATATTCAATGGATGTCCCACTCTTTAAAGGCGAATCATTTATTTTGTTTTCTTTGAGCTTTTAATGCTACCTTTTCAAACCCATTTCCTCTTTCCTCTGCAAATTCAATATCCGCTTTTGGAAGAGCTTTATCATGCTTAGGTTTTTTCTTAGCCATTTGCTTCACCACCTTTATCAACTCTGGTTAAAAAGCTTGTATGGACATACCCCTTTTGACATCCACATTTTTAGTTTGTGTTTCTTTTCCGGGGCTATGCTTTTAGTTCTTGGTAACCAAGTACTCAATTAATTAACTGTTTTATCGTAAATCCTTCCTATCAGCCAATAAAAATGCTGCCGATCCATGGAACCGGCAGCATTTTTTATAGAATTCAGCAAAAATCACTTTGAATGGCTATTATATTCATCCTTTATTTCTTTCACTGTTTGATCGAATTGTTCGCCCCAATGATCATTGACTGTTTGGAAAATGACAGTTCCTTTTTCATCCAGCAGTCCATATCCCCTGTATGATGCATCTCCATTTTTCATATCAAAGTGATCGATCATTTCCAGATCAGGATCAGAAATGAAAGGTAGACTCTTCCCGTATTTCTCGTCCAAAGCTTCGTATAACTCACGTTGTTGTTCAGGCGTATCTTTACTGATAATATACATATTTACATCTAGATCTTTTAGTTGATCAAGATTTTCATGCAACTGAACCAGCTGCTGTTGACATAGTGTTCAGGTGTAGGTGGTAATGAAAAAAAATAGTGTTGGTTTTTCCTGTGGAAAAGTGATTTCGTTCTTGTCCTGATTCAACAATGTCATGTTTTCTTCTAATTTTGTTTGTCCGCATCCTGCCAGGACCAAGACCGACAAGAGCATAAAAAAGATGATTTTTGATTTCATAGGTATCTCCCTGTTCGAAAATCCAGATTCGAAAAATTCCTTATCAGTTCAACCATAGGTTTTTAAACTGCTGTTTTACTGAATCATCCGCAGAAATTGTTTTGTGCGGTCAGCTGTTGGATTGGTGAAAATGCTGTCAGGTGCCCCCCGTTCAACGATTACACCGCCGTCCATAAAGATCACTTCATCTGCCGCTTCTTGGGCAAACCGCATTTCATGAGTGACCACGACCATTGTCATGCCTTCATTTGCCAGATCCTTCATTACTTTTAACACTTCGCCAACAAGCTCAGGGTCCAGGGCAGATGTCGGCTCGTCAAACAGCATGACTTCCGGCTCCATCGCCAGTGCCCTGGCAATTCCCACACGCTGCTGCTGGCCGCCTGACAGTTGAAAAGGATAATAATCCATTTTGTCAGAAAGTCCTACCTTTTCGAGAAAGAATGCTGCTTTCTGGCGAGCCTTATCCTTCGTTTCTTTTTTTACGGTCAAAGGTCCTTCCATAACATTCTCCAGAGCCGTCATATGTGGGAATAGATTATATCCTTGGAAGACCATACCGGTAAGACGGCGGAACGAAGAAATAGATTTTGGTGAAACCTTTGTAGAAAAGTCAATCCTCTGCCCGCCAATAGAAATCCTTCCTTCTGTTGGTGTTTCAAGGACATTCAGGCAGCGAAGAAAGGTAGTTTTGCCGGATCCTGATGGACCGATAATGACCACAACTTTCCCTTTTTCAATTTCAAGATCAAGACCTTTTAACACTTTCAGCTGGTCAAAAGATTTTTTTAAACCTTTAATAGAGATCATACATATCCTCCTTACACACTCACTTTAGCGAGAAACATATCGGTCAAGTCGATTTTCAATTCTTCCCTGAACAATTGAAAGGATAAAGCAGATGACCCAGTAAATAAGCGCTGCTTCCGTATAGAGAAGAAGAAATTCATAGTTTGTGGTCGCGATTTCCTGTGCTCGCCGAAACATTTCGGTTAACAGAATCATGGATGCAAGTGAGGTATCTTTAACTAAACTAATAAAAGTATTGGACAGGGGTGGAATGGATACCCTTGCAGCCTGAGGGATAATGATTCTCCTCAATACCTGCCTGTTGCTCATTCCGATGGAATATCCCGCCTCCCATTGCCCCTTAGGTATTGAAAGAATGGCTGCCCTTATGATTTCAGACGCATAGGCACCAACATTCAGGCTGAATCCGATGATTGCAGACGGCCATGGATCCAGTGTAATTCCAATGGTAGGCAAACCATAGAACAAGATGAATAACTGAACCAATAAAGGTGTCCCTCTGATTGCGGATACATAAATCCTGGCAATCATCTGCAGAAGTTTTACATCCGAAATCCTGGCTAGTGCCGTTAAGACGGCTAGTCCTAATCCACAAATAAAGGAAATCAGAGTTAAAGGGATTGTATAAAAAATAGCCCCCTGTAATAGGGGGACAACTGAATTTTGGGCTATTTCCATCAGTCTTGCCAACCTTTCAGGGTCAGCCAGTATATTATTCAAGTACATTTTCACCAAACCATTTCGAGGAGATTTTGTCATAGGTACCATCTGCTACCATATCCGCAAGTGCACCATTCACTGCTTCGACAAGAGTGTCACTGCCTTGTCTGAACATCAATCCGCTTTTTGAAGCATCTTCGCTCTCTGCAACTATTCTTACTTTTGCTTCTGGCTTAGCCTTTTTAAAATCAAGGAAGGAAAGACTTTCATTGATTGTTGCATCAACTCGTTTCGATAAAATGAGTTCAATGGACTGATTAAAGCCATCAACACCAACAATTTCTGCTCCGTTCTCCCTTGCAATGTCAGCATAGTTGCTAGTCATGGACTGGGCAGCCTTTTTCCCTTTCAAATCTTCAAAACCTTTTAATTCAGTATTGTCTTCATGAGCAATCAATACTGCAGTCGAGGTGATATACGGTTTGGAGAATAAATACTTCTCCTCCCTTTCCGGCTTAATTCCCACCTGGTTTGCAACCATATCGAAACGCTTTGCATCAAGACCAGCAAACATGGCATCCCATTGAGTTTCTTTGAACTCCGCTTGAACCCCTAGTCTCTTAGCAACTTCTTTTGCGATTTCAACATCAAAGCCTGTTAGATTCCCGTCCTTGTCATGAAAAGTAAATGGAGGATAGGTACCTTCTGTCCCCACTAGAAGTTTCCCTTCTTTTTCTACCTTAGCAAGAACTGAGTTTTCTTCCTCAGTTGCATCGTTTCCTTGCAGCACTTCATCATCTTGCTCCTGTCCACCGCATCCAGATAGTAATAGAACTGCGGAAAGGATTAGAACAAATAAAAAGGAAAGTCTTTTCATTTTAATTCCTCCTATTCTAGTTGGTTTAATAAGATTTAATCATCATAATTCATTTTCTCTGGACAGTCAAAAAGTTTATCTCGTATTCCCTCAAGAAAAACATCCAGTCCTTATTAGTTACTTTCTCCAGTATGTAAAATAGCATTCCTTCATTAACAGAGATCAGTGTGATCTATTTGATCCAATCAGATGGAGAGAAACCAGATACAAGTAATGATATGGATGCTATTTGAATTTTGCTCTCTTTAGTTCCAAAGTTAAGACGTTTACCCTGGCAATGATGGGGTAACTTCTAGAATAATCATTCTATCCAAGCCAGAGATGCTTGGAAGAAAGGAGACTTGTTGTGAAAAAGAAGCTTTTTTATGGAATTCCACTGGCGCTTGCCATTTTTTTTAGCGGGTGTTCTGCGGAGACGGATCAGGAAAATGAACCACCGGTTGAGGATACTGAAAATGATGTGGAAGATGAGGATTTCAAACTGGATGATGATAAATCTGACAGTGATGGGGAGTAACCCCTATATACACGAAAAAATGCTGTTCCTTCAAATCCGAAGGAACAGCATTTTCTTTTACTACTCTTTGTAAGTAATTGCCTGCCTTCCGAACTGCTCCCATCCAGCTACGAAGTCTTTTTTTGAGAGCTTCTCGTTTTTACCTTCCAGCGGATCATTAACATACACATGATCCTCATCAAATCCAGTGACCAATACCGAATGCCATTTGTATGTGATCCTTTCTTTGCCTTTTTTGGTGTTCCAAGTTTCCCAGTGCTTTTCTGGCACGACGGCAAATGTACTTGGTACCAGTACCCATACTGGACGGCCATCTTGAATATGCTTCTCTACTTCTTTAAATCCTTTTCCCGTCAGGTCCAATATTTTTCCCGGAAGGTATTTCTCACCCAATTCTGCAACGGGACCATGATAGACTCCTAGCCCTGGCTCGTCCATTGTCTTCATATTACCTACAAACCCCTCACTCGGATGCCCCTTCTGTCCGTCTTTTTCAAATGGAACACGGTCAATTTCCTTCGATAGCTCCATCTTGCCAACATCCTTGCCCGCATGCTGTAAAAGCATAGCAAGTGATGTGACCTCGCAGCCTCGCTCTAACTCGGGCAATTGGGATATATGTGGAGCGTCAAGTGTCACTTTTGACTCACTGTCTTGCTTTGTATTTTTTTCATTGGAATTCTTCATCTCCGTTTGTTGATTCCCATCAGAGGCAGGGTCCTTGTCTGGAGGAGGACTATCTGCACCCGTACAGCCAGCGAGCATGATGACTAATGGTAAAATTGCTTTTCTCAACCTTTTTCTCTCCTTTTCAAAGTGAAGTTTTAATAAAAAAACCTTAGAACCGAGACGGTTCTAAGGCCTTCCATCTTGCATTATTCTTCAACCGATTCTTCGATTGTTTCCTGTTCATCTTCAGTTAATTCTTCATCATTCTCAGTTGTTCCCTCTTCAGGTTCACCAGGGAATTCTTGGGTTCCATCTGGAGCCGGAGGAGCTTGTTCATCCTGTTCCATCACCGGATCCTCTTCAGGCGGCGGCTCTTCTTGTGCTCCGCAGCCGGCAAGCAATAGGCCAGTCCCAAACGTGACTGAAAGCAGTAAGTTTTTTGTCTTCATGTCGGCACTCCTTCCTATTCTTGTAATACCTTACTTATAGCCCATATGAGTGCAGATAAACATTTCTACGAGAATACAGAAGACTGAGGCCCTGCAATAAAAAGCTGCAAACCAGGTGGCTTGCAGCTTTTCATGTTTATAAAGGTTTTCCTGCATCACTATTTGCATTAACCTTTTTTCGCCCTGTTACCAGTGGAACTAAAATAGTCAGCAAGCTCACAATGATCAGCGTCAGTGCGATTGGCTTATCCATAAAGATGCCTAGGCTTCCGTTTGATATTGTCAGCGTTTGCCTGAAGGCTTGTTCCATCATTCCACCAAGGATAAAGGCAAGAATAAATGGTGCCGCCGGAAACGAGAACATCCTCATCAGGAATCCAATGATTCCAAATGCGACTAGCATATACAGGTCAAAGGTATTGAAGCTGATGGCATATACTCCAATCAAGCTGAAGATGATCACAAGTGAAATCAATAGCGGCCGTGGAATCCTGAGTACCCTCGCGATGTAAGGAATCAACGGAAGGTTAAGGATCAATAGGAAAATGTTCCCGACATACATACTAGCAATGATCCCCCAAAATACTTCTGGACGGTCTTGAATCAACAATGGACCTGGCTGTACACCGAGTACTAAAAATGCTCCCAGCAGAACAGCTGTTGTTCCCGAACCTGGGATGCCCAGGCTGAGGAGCGGAACAAATGCTCCTCCTGTAGCAGCATTATTCGCTGTTTCAGGAGCTGCCAAGCCTTTTATAGAGCCTTTCCCAAATTCTTCTGGTTTTTTGGACAGCTTCTTTTCGGTGATATAAGCAATGAACGAAGCGATTGTTGCTCCAGCCCCTGGCAAGACACCGATAAGGAATCCCAGAAAAGACTGCCTTGCCATCGGCCCGCTCATTTCCTTTACATCTTCCTTCGACAAACGAAGGCTGCCAATCTCTTTATTGTCACTCATTGAACTGTCTTTTCGATTTAAGACGAGTGTACTGACTTCTGCAAGAGCAAATAACCCAAGCGCGATGACCAGGAAGTCAATCCCCTCAAGGAGATTCGGGTTCCCGAAAGTGAACCTGCTTGTCCCTGTCTGGCTGTCGATCCCGATTGTAACGACCATGAAACCAAGCGTCGCTGAGATGAATGCCTTGATGGTTGACCCATCAGATAAACTTGAAATGGCAGTCAGGCCCAGGAACATGAGGGCAAAGTATTCTGCTGGACCGAACGATACTGCAACAGCTGATAAAATTGGCGTGAATAACATGAGCAGAATGACACTGACTGTCCCCCCTGTAAAAGAGGCAATTGCCGCAATGGCAAGCGCCTTTCCTGCTTTTCCCTGCTGGGCCATCGGGTATCCATCAAACGCTGTCGCGACTGTCCCGGCAACACCCGGAGCGTTTAGAAGAATCGAGGAACTTGAACCTCCAAAGATGGCACCATAATAAACCCCGGCCATCATGACCAATGCTACCGTCGGATCCATCGTGTAAGTGATCGGGATCATGATCGCGATCGCACTGATTGGACCCAATCCTGGCATCATTCCGATGAATGTACCTACAAAAACACCGATAAATACGAACAGGATTCCCTCTAAGCTAAAAGCCACCTGAAATCCTGACATTAAACCTTGAAATGCATCCATGATCTACCCTCCTTTTACAACGGGATAATTCCTGCTGGCAAATTAATTTTCAAAAGATAGTTGAATAGTCCATATATAACTAGAGAAAATGCAATCGAAACAATTGCATTGGCTACATGCTTCTTATATCCGAGGAATATTGAACATCCAAAAATAAATAAGGCAGTCATGAGTAAAAACCCGACGATTTCTAATAGAAAAATATAAATTAAGATAAAAACAAGAACGGACAATAATAATAAAACATTCTCTTTGGTAATGGTTCGCTTAAGCTTTTCCGCTTCAGTCTCTTCTTTTTTATCAAAATATAAAAGAACTGCGAAAAACAGCAATAGCAATCCTAAACCCTTAGGCACGACATCCGCATCAATGATGGCGTTGGGGTATTTCGGCAGATTATAGCTTAATACCAAATAGAAACCTGCTAGTATTGCCAGGATTACGGCAATTTTTTGATTGATCCTGCTTAGCAATGGTGGTCACCTCTTTTAATAGAATGAAAGATAGAACAGGCATGACTGCTCTATCTTTCGAATTGGCTCTTTCGCACTTCAGTCAGAAGTCAAAAAGAGCCCTGAATTAAGTTCCTTGCCGAGAGTTAGCGAGCCAACCCTAACTCTTCAAGAAGCTTTTGCATGTCTTCTGCTTCTTTTTTCAAGAACTCGCTGTATTCTTCGCTATCCATGTAAAGTTCGCCCCATCCATATTTCTTGCGGATTTCATCCCATGCTGGAGAGTCGCTTAATTCCTTGAATTTTTCTTCATAATACTTAACTGCAGCAGGATCCATTCCTGGTGGTCCAAAGAAGCCTCTCCAGTTTACAAACGTTTCATCAATTCCCTGTTCCTTTGCTGTTTGGAAGTCAGATAGAACTTCTCCTTCCAATCTTTCTTCAGAAGTGATACCAAGAACCTTGATTTTACCTGCTCTTACTTGTTCAATTGTTTCAGCAACGCCAGTTGTATAAACATCCACACTTCCATTTAATACAGCTGTTAAACCGCCTGCATCAGGGTCAGAGATATACTTGATTTTTTTTACATCAACGCCCGCAGCCTTAGCAATTTTCACGAACTGCATATGGTCCATACTGCCTGGTGACGACGTTCCAATAACGCTGACGCTTGCCGGATCCTTCTTCATGTCTTCAAAAAGATCGTTCAGGTTATTCCATTTTGCATCCGCTTTAACAACGAAAGCACCATAGTCTGCGATTACGTTCGCTAGCGGAGTGAAGTCTTCATACCCGTACTCCGACTGCCCGTTTAAAGGAACTAAAATTAATGGTGGAGAAGCTACGAACATATTATGCTCGCTATCTTTCTTACCAGCGATATAAGCCCAGCCAATCGCTCCGCCTCCACCTGCTTTGTTCACTACCGGCAGGCGCTGATCAATGATTTTCTCCTGTTCGAAAACTTGTGAAGCCATACGTGCAGTTGTATCCCAACCGCCGCCAGGTCCAGCTGGTGCCGTAATTTCTATCGGCTTAGTCGGTTTCCATTCCCCATTTTCCCCTGTAGCACCGCCCTCGCCAGATGACTGGTTCGAACATCCTGCTGCCAGCAGCATTGTGAACGCTGCAGCCGTCGCTAAAAACTTTTTCATTTTGTTTCCCCCTTATAAATCTTCTTCCATCCTTAACCGCTATATTAATTCAGAATAATTAAAATGTAACCGTTTACAATTTTACTTCCATAAAAAACTTTGTGGATGTTTTGTTCATTTTGTTCACGGAAGCGGTATCGATTACATAAAAAAACATCTCCCGTAAAAGGAGATGTCTTAAACCATATAGTATTTTCGCTCTGGTCTTCCAACGATTCCGTATTCTAATTCAGCTCTAGCTTTCCCTATGGAAATTAAATATTCCAAATACCTTCTGGCTGTCGTTCTTGAAGCGCCTAACTGCTCACCTAAAAGCTCAGCATTTATGCCGCTTGAAAGCATGCTCAAGGTTTCTTCAACTTTTCCAAGAGTTAACGGGTCGATTCCTTTTGGCAGAAGGTCGGATACCGGTTCAGCTTGCACGCCAGTGATCACCTTGTCGATGATTGCCTGATTGAATTCCTCATTGGATTCCATCAGTCGCCTGCGCCTGACCACCTTTTCGATAGCTTCCCTGAATCGTTCGAAAGTGGCTGGCTTAACGATATAATCTACTACTCCATTGCGTATTGATGGCTCCACCACTTTCCGTTCTGTAGAAGCAGTAATCAGGATAATATCCAAATTCTCGAATCGTTTTCTTAAGGCTGGCAGTATGGATACACCGTTTTTGTCGGGAAGATAATTATCCAGCAGCAACACATCTACTTCCTTAGTTTCCAGCAGGTCAATCGCTTCCCTGGCATTCAATGCTTTACCTGCGACCGTGACTCCCTCGATTTTTTCTAAAAACTGTTCATGGATTGACGCAACCCTGAAATCATCTTCTGCAATAGCTGCCTTGATCATTCCACCACCCCTTTTCCCTGTTAGATGTCCAATCTTCGATAAGTCTAATTTGCAGTACTGAATCTCTTTTTCGGCAGGTAAACGGTCAATACCGATCCTGTGCCAGGCTTGGATTCTACCTCAACGTTTCCATCCAGTTTATCGATTGCCTGTTTTACGATTGCCAGACCATATCCACGGTTTTCCTCGCCCTTTGTGGAAAAGCCCGTCTCAAATATCTTATCTGTCTCATGGAGTGAGATACCTGATCCATTGTCGTATACTTCAATGATCAAATCCTCACCTAGGTCAATCGCAAAAAATGTCACTTCCCCATCTTTGCTTCCTTCCACAGCATCAAAGGCATTGTCAATGAGATTTCCGATGATCGATATAACATCAGTGTAGGGAATATGTGCGGGCAGCGGACCCATACTGCTATTCTCATCTATGACAAAATGAATTTTTTTCTCTGAAGCTTTCCCCAGTTTGCCTAATAAAAGTGCCTGTATTTTCGTATCGAAGATTTGGTCAAAAATGATTTTATTTTGACTTTCATGAACTTCTGATTCTGCCTGAATCATTTCTATAGCCTCATCATGCTTACCCAATTGAAGCAGACCTGACAGCACATAAAGCTTGTTGGAAAATTCATGTGTTTGTGCCCGTAAATCCTCGGAATACCTCTGCACTTCACTCAGAGTTTCGAGCATTTTATTGATCTCTGTTTTATCTCGGAATGTAGATACCACACCGATTACTTCACCATTTTCAATAATTGGTGTCCGATTGATGATCATATCTCTATTCCTTAAGGTGATTTCATGATCACGGTCCGGCTTTCCCGATTCCAGTACACTATACACACCGGTATTGGGGATGATACTCTCAATCTTTTGATTCACGCTGTCTTCTTGTATATCCAATAGTTCTTTAGCAGACTGATTAATCATTGTTATGTATCCATTTTTATCAACCGAGATAATGCCTTCTTTTATGGAATAAAGTATGGCATTTCGCTCAAGATACAGGGACGTCATCTCATGCGGCTCCAGGCCTAGGGTTGTCCTCCGAATATTCTTAGCCAATAGATAGCTTGCAATAATACCGATCATGACGACGATCAGGGAAATGAAACCTATTTCTTTTCCTCTCTGAAAAGCATCCTCCCTTAAGTCAGCAATCATATAGCCGACTGATACGATGCCGACAATCTCACCTTGCTGATTCCGGATCGGGCCTTTTCCCCTGATTGACTGTCCTAGTGAACCTTTCGCCTTAGAGATATAAAATTCACCTTTTAATGCCGGACTGTTGTCTCCTCCTATCATTGTCAATCCAAGTTTCTTCTCATCTGGATGAGCATATCTCAGTCCATCTTTATTCCCGATAACGATGAATTGGGCCCCAGTTTCCCGTCTAATTTGATTCATGAGTGGCTGAAGAGTCTTCGAGGGATCCTCCTCCTCAAAAGCTCTAATTACAGTAGGCATTGATGATACCGTTCTTGCTAATTGAAGAGCCTGGTTTCCCCTTTGCTTTTCAACCTGCTTGTATTCAATCACCAGTGATATTGCCAGGAAAATGAAGATGATAAACACTGTATTAATAATGTTAGAGCCGATGATTTTTGTTTGCAGGGACATTTGATGCTTTTTCTTTTTCATGACTCCCCCGATGGAATTTATTATAAATCTATTAATATTCTAATAATTTTTGCTATTCTTGTCACCCTAATCAATCAAGTTTGCAGACCATGACTTTTTTACATTGATGATGGTTATGAATTAATGCTGTTAAAAGTGTCGATATCCCAAGTGGTTATCCTGCTGTCGTTTGTTTGTATGTACATGACCGGGGAATACTGTTAAAGGGCTCCATTGGAAAACCTCGATTGACCATTTAGCTTTTAGAAGGGCTCTATCGAACAATTCCATCGGCCTTTTCACAATTTTTGTCCGTTAGAAGAGCTCTATTGGACAATTCCATCGGCCTTTCCGTAATTTTTGTCCATTAGAATAGCTCTATCGGACAATTCCATCGGCGTTTCCGTAATTTTTGTCCATTAAAAGGGCTCTATCGGACAATTCCATCGGCCTTTTCACAATTTTTGTCCATTAGAAGGGCTCTATCGGACAATTCCATCGGAGTTTTCACAATTTTTGTCCATTAGAAGGGCTCAAGCGCTCTTTTATAGATAGTGGCCATTAGTATCCACTCTTTTCACAATTTGTTTTCATTGTGGAGAAAGCAACCATATAGCGGGGTGTTAAAATGAAATTGAGTGTACTTGACCAATCTGTTATCAGCAAGGGGGATACTGCTGGCCAGGCATTAAGGAATACGGTTAAGCTGGCACAAATCACGGAAGACCTTGGATATACCAGGTTCTGGGTGGCTGAACATCATAATACCAATGGCATCGCTGGTTCTTCACCGGAAGTACTGATTTCCCATATAGCGTCCATGACGAAAAAAATCCGGGTAGGATCCGGAGGTGTGCTTCTCCCGCAATACAGTCCATATAAGGTCGCGGAAAATTTCAAGATGCTGGAAACCTTGTTCCCAAATCGGATTGACGCTGGACTCGGACGGTCTCCTGGCGGGTCAGCGACAACAAGGCTTGCCTTGACTGATGGGATGAGGAAGAGCTTAAACGAATTTCCGAGACAAGTTAAAGATCTTCAGGGATTTTTAAGAAATGAACTATCCAGCGACCATCCATATCATCAGGTCAAAGCCTATCCTGAGGGACCTTGTTCTACTGAATTATGGTTATTAGGAATAACGCACAGAGGTGCAAGACTTGCTGCGGAACTAGGAACAGCTTTTACATACGGTCATTTCATTACGCCTGTTAATGGCAAAAGGTCCCTGGAACAATATTATCGGGAGTTTCAGCCTTCGGCATTACTTCATAAGCCTAAAGCAAATGTCTGTGTTTTCGTCGTTTGCGCAGAAACAGAGGAAAAGGCTGAAGAATTGGCCTTGAGCCAGGATTTATGGCTTTTGCGGGTTGAAAAAGGAATGGACACCAGAATTCCCTCGCTGGAAGAGGCAAAAAATGCTCCGCTTACTTCTAGCGACCGATCCAAGATCCTGGAAAATCGAAAGCGGATGATCATTGGCACTCCAACAAAAGTGAAGGACGAACTTTTGAGGCTTGGTGAGGTGTACAGAACTGATGAATTCATGATAATCAATAATCTGTATAGCTTTGAGGAAAAGGTGAATACCTATGCTTTGTTGGCTGACTCTCTGCTTTAATTGACTTTCTGAAAGGGGGAAGAGCCCCCTTTCCATTATTCCTTTAAATCTTTTTTAGTCATTCCGCTTCGAATATTCACATCTTTGGAGATGTTATGCTCTTTATTGTTAGGGTATTTGTTTTTCCGTTCGCGGTTGTCATTGCGATTTGTCATGGCGATCCCTCTTTCCTATTTTTTTCGGCTCTTTCCAGAATTGATGTCCTGGTCATTTCCTAACTCACCGTTTGTCCGGCCTTTTTCTTTTGCGATCTTTCCGCCGAGCCTTACATTTGGCTGGCTGATTTCTTTTTCATTCATGTTTGTCACCCCCAGTTTTAAGATGCTCAAATTTCAGATAAAAATTTATTTTCATTGCGCCTTACTGCTGTTATACAATATAATAATTTTAGATAAACTGTTATATAACAAACTTTTATAAAGGAGAGGGAGAAAGCAATGACGAAAACGGATGCGATTGCACGGAGGATTTTAGGGTGGAAGCTGAACAGATGGGACCGCTGGTTCGATTATGAAAAAGGTGTTTTCATTAATGACTCTGAATTCCAGCCGGAACAAAACCTGGTTCACGCGATGCTGATTGTCGAGCGATTGGAGAAACTGGGCTATAGCTTTTCATCCAATGGTGTTTCCGAGGCTGCTTTTAACCAATTCAAAGGGACTGGGGAAAATTTGCCTGAGGCCATCACGAATGCCGCCTATGCAATCATTGAAAATGACTCAGTAATCTCAAGTTCATCTTTGTGGCGCAAGCTGTCTTAAATCATACAAAAAGAGCTGTCATCCGTGAGATGACAGCTCTTTTGAATTTATTCCACTTTTTCGTCCTTCCCTGCCAGCCAGAATGACGCAGCAATCGATGCGATAATGACAATGAAAGGTGCGTAAAACATTGTGAATTCAGCCATTTTCCAACCTCCTATGCATGGTCATTCCTTTTCCCCTGGACATAATCTTTATTGAATAAAAACAACCTCAACAGCAGGTACAGCGATGGAAGCAGCAGCCCTAGCCCTGCAATGAATGCAATGATGAGCGCAATGGCCATCGCTTCATTGGTAAAGCTGTCGTATATGCTAAGAAACGGATAGAGCAGATACGGATAATGCGAAATACCATAGGCAAAAAAGGCAATAAAGAATTGGCCGGTCAATAGTCCGAATGCCACGCCATATGCCTTGCGTTTTCCAATCAAGTACACGGTCCCCACAAAAAGGATGAAGGAGATGGCAAACAGCCACCAAAAATCAACCAGTCTGCTGTAATGCTCAGGGTTGTGGCTCCTTAATTCCACAATGATGCCAGTTGCCGTCACGATTGCCGGCACTGACCATATCAAGGCATATTTCCTCAGCAGTTCTGTTGCCGGTTCGTCCTTTGCCTTGTTCGCATACCAGGTCAAAAAAACGGCGGATATATATAGAACGGCGGCCAGGCTCAAGACAACGATGCTCCAAGTCAAAGGACTGGTGAAAAGTGCCCAGTAGTCCAATTCTATTCCCGATGCAGTCTCCTTTACAAAGCCTCCCTCCGAAATCGTCAGCACGATCGATAGTGAGGCAGGGATGAACAAGCCAGTAAGTCCATATAAGTACGTGTACCTCTTGTTCTTCAATCCACCGTAAGTGGTGAACGCATAATAAGCTCCGCGGATCGCCAGCAAAACAACGCCAATGCTGGCCGGAACAAGAAGGATGGTTCCATAGTAATAAGCCGTTTTAGGAAAGAAGCCGACAATTCCCACGAAGAAAAATACCAGGAATACATTCGTGACTTCCCAAACTGGAGATAAATATCGCTGAATGATCCCTGTCAGGATATGCTGCTTTCCTCTGAACAAGCTATATGCATTGAAAAAACCTGCCCCGAAATCGATGGAAGCGACGATGACATATCCAAAAAGAAAGATCCAAAGAACCGATATGCCGATTATTTCAAGTGTCATCGAAACTCACCTTCCTTCTCCAGTTCCCTGTCTGCCAGTTCCTGTTCAACTGTGTTTTTCCGGAACATCCTTGTTAATACAACTGTGCTGCCGATGGCAAGGATCAAGTATAAGCCGGCAAACAGCAGCAGCATCAAATCGACCTGTCCGCTAGTCGTGGCCGCATCCTCTACCTTCATGATTCCGCGAAGGATCCAGGGCTGCCTTCCGACTTCAGCAAACCACCAGCCAAGCTCAATCGCAATTATCGACAACGGTCCGCCAAAGACGATCAGCCAGCGATACCATCTGGTCCGGATAAAACTCCATTTCATCCACACACCCACGACATAAGCAAGCGACAGGGCCATCATCCACATCCCGATCGTCACCATTCCATCAAATAAATAGTGGATATAAAGTGGAGGGATTTCATCTTCAGGGAATTCACTAAGGCCAATGACCTCAGCATTTGGATTGCTGTGTGCCAAAATACTTAGCGCATAAGGAATTTTAAGCGCATATTTTACTTCGCCGTCATCAAGAACACCATATAGCATCAACGGCGCTCCTTCATGAGTCTCGAAGTGCCACTCCGCTGCTGCCAGCTTTTCCGGCTGGTATTCTGCGAGGTATTTACCTGAGAAATCCCCAATGATCGCAGCAGCAATCGAAAAGATCAGGCCGATTTTCATTGTTAGGAATAACGCTTTTTTATGGTAGATATGATTGGATCCTTTTAAAAGCCTGAATGCGCCAATCGAAGCGAGTACAAAAGCCGAAGTCATATAAGCAGTCGCCAGCACATGGGCAACCTTTGTCGGCATCGCCGGATTGAACATCGCCAGAACCGGATTGATATTGACCAGCTGTCCATTGACCAGGTCAAAGCCTTGCGGTGCATTCATGAATGCATTCACTATTGTGATGAATACCGCTGAAAATGAGGCCCCGACCGCAACAGGGATCAATAGCAGCAAGTGTTTCTTCTGATTTTCAAACCGGTCCCAAGTATAGAGATAAATGCCGAGGAAAATTGCTTCAAAGAAAAATGCGAAGGTTTCCATGAACAGTGGAAGAGCAATGACATTGCCTGCCAATTCCATAAAATTAGGCCACAACAATGACAGCTGCAAGCCAATTGCCGTTCCTGTCACAACTCCGACCGCTACAGTGATGACAAAACCGCGCGTCCACCTTCTAGCAAGCAGGATATAATGTTCATCCTGTTTCTTGATTCCGAGCCACTGAGCGATCATGATCATGAGCGGTATTCCTACTCCTATAGTGGCATAAATAATATGGAAGGATAATGTAAGCTCCGTCAAGACACGGCTGAAAAAAACTGATTCTTCATTCCCCATTTTTTTAATACCCCTTTTCTATCCAGCAAAAATTCTTCCGATAAAAGACAGACCCATTATGGCAGCCACTATAAAAGCAAGCCACATAAGCATTTTTTCTTGTTTTTTATACATAAAGTCACCTCGAAAAAGTTTGTTCACTAAATCACATTGCTTCGTAAGCCTCTGCCTTAATCTTTTATACAGTAAAAATGTGAGAGAAATATGATATGTATTCCAATTAGGTGTCTTTCATTCCATTCCCATTATCGGGCCTGTTAAAACGGTAAAACAGTATATTGTCAGTACCCCCTTTTCGGTATCTCCAGCCTTTCTATGTATCTTTGGAAAAACCAGATCACTGCTGCGACCCACAGACCGCTGGCAAGATAGCCGCCGATGATATCACTAGGGTAATGTACACCTAAATAAATCCTGCTTATTCCAATCGCAAAAATCATCAAACTGCTGAAAAGGATGACGACAATTCTCCCAGGTCGAGTGGGTACATGGCGCCAGAGCAGGAAAGCAAGGATACTGTAAAAAGAAAAAGCATTCATTGCATGGCCGCTCGGAAAACTGTATCCGCCTATTTCAATCAGCCGGTGAAAATCTGGTCTGGCACGCAGAAAATACAATTTCAGCAATCTGTTCAGAATCGGTGTTATATACACAACAGCCAGGAATATGAGGATTTCGCCCCTGAGTCTTAACACAAAAAAAAGGAATAAGAAAATCGGAATGGTCAGGATGATGATCAATCTTGTCGAACCTATATAGGTAAAGAACTTCATCGCTGCAGTCAGCAGCCCTGCTTCAAATCCCTGCACCATATCAATGACAGTCTTGTCGAAAATAACCAAATGATCAGCCTGTACAAGATAAGACATCAAAATAAAACATAATAATGAACCAAAAAAGGCGATCAAGAGCAGATTAAGCCTCATAAATTTCCCCTCCGCTTACGTTTCAAATCACCCTTACTATTCCCTGTTCTTCCATTTTAAAAAACACTTTCAAGATTACCTTATTAGCAAGTTAGTAACATTCATAAAGCAAAAAAGAAGGAATGAATTCAATCATTCCCTCTCAAGAAAAGTGCGAGCATCTTAGTCAGCCTCGACAAGCGCTGGAGCTGGACAACTCTCGATATAAAGTCATATTTTCTTATCTTTTATAATAACCTCCGGCCTGCCGACAGGATAATATTCAATTGGACACCCTACCTTAAGGACGACTTGCTCCAAACAGTTCCTGCCGTCAAAGATGATTCGCTGCTTCATGACATCCAATAGGACAGCAACATCAAGCTGTTTGAACTCATCCCATTCTGTCACTATAAACAAAGCATCAGCACCTGTCGCAGCTTCAACTGCAGAGTCAACGTAAGTGATGATGTCACCGATGACCTTCCTTGCATTGCCTGTGGCAACCGGATCATATGCTGTAACTTTTCCACCAGCAGCAGTGATGGCGCGGGCGATCCTGATCGACGGCGCTTCCCTCATATCATCCGTATTCGGTTTGAAGGAGAGGCCGAGCATGGCGATTTTCTTTCCTTTTAATGTACTGAATCGTTTCAAAGCCTTATCAACAAGCAACTTTTGCTGATGGTCATTGATGGCGATTGTCTCTTCTAATAATGAAAAAGGAACTCCTAGCTCCTTGGATGTATGCAGGAGTGCTTTAACATCTTTAGGAAAACAGGACCCGCCATATCCTATTCCGGCGTTTAAAAAGGCTGATCCAATTCGCTTGTCAAAGCCCATTCCCTTAGCTACAGCCTCGACGTCAGCTCCAGCGGCTTCGCAAAGATTAGCGATTGCATTAATAAAGCTGATTTTTGTCGCCAAAAATGCATTGGAGGCGTATTTAATCATTTCTGCGCTTCTGACATCCGTCAACAAAAACGGAACATTAAGCGGCCGATACATCTCCTGGATTTTTTCAGAGGCATCAGCATCTTCCGAGCCAATGATAATCCTGTCTGCTTTCAAGGTATCCTCAATGGCTGTTCCCTGCCGGAGGAATTCGGGGTTAGAGACCATCTTGATCTCAACATTATTTTTTAGCTGCCCCAATAACAGATGTTTCACATATTCATTCGTACCAACTGGCACAGTACTTTTAACGACGACTACACAATCCCGGACAATATGTTCAGCAAGATCCTTTGCTGCATGCTCAAGATAGCTCAAGTCCGCCTGCCCATCGTCGCTCTGAGGTGTCCCGACAGCAATGATGATGATGTCAGCTTTCCTTAATCCCTGCGGATGATTAGAAGTGAAAGTAAGTCTTCCTTCAGAGATATTTCTCATGAGAAGTTCATCAAGCCCTGGTTCATAAATCGGGGACCTGCCTTGCTTGAGGACATCGATTTTCCTTTCATCCACATCTATGCAAACTACGTCATGCCCAATTTCGGCGAGGCAAACTCCAGTGGATAATCCTACATATCCAGTTCCAAGTACAGCGACGTTCATTATCAGTCACACTCGCTCTTCAGGTCCGTCATCCCCAGAACATCTCTCAAATACTCGATGACATCGTCCCGGGTATCTTCCCTTTGCAGTGCGAAATCAATTGTTGCCTTGATGAAACCGATTTTATCCCCGATATCATATCGCTTTCCCTCGAAGTTGTATGCCAATACAGCCTGCCGTCTATTAAGCTCATTAAGCGCATCCGTCAGCTGAATTTCTCCGCCGTGGCCGGAGGGAAGCTGTGCCAAGACGTCAAAAATTTCAGGCCTCAAGACATAGCGTCCCATAATCGCGTAATTGGAAGGAGCCTCCTCCTTTTTTGGCTTTTCTATCAATGAATCGATGTAGAATAGGTTCGGCTCCAGGTTCGCTCCCTTTGGCTTTACGATTCCATACTTGCTGACATCGCTATCCCCTACGCTCTGTACAGCAATGACAGAGCTATTGCAGTATTCAAATACATTGATAATTTGCTTTAAGCAAGGAATTTCTGACTTTACAATGTCATCGCCAAGCAAAACAGCAAAAGGCTCATTGCCGATAAAACTTTTTGCGCAGAGAATGGCGTGCCCAAGGCCTTGCGCTTCTTTTTGCCGAACGTAATAAATCTTTGCCAGGCTGGATATATTTTGGACCTCTTCTAAAATATCAAGCTTATTCTTTTTTAATAAAGCATCTTCCAGTTCATAGGATTTATCAAAATGATCCTCTATCGATCTTTTTCCCCTGCCGATGATGATAATAATTTCCTCGATCCCAGAGGCGACTGCTTCCTCTACGATATATTGGATTGTCGGCTTATCAACGATCGGCAGCATTTCCTTAGGCTGCGCTTTTGTTGCCGGTAAAAATCGTGTCCCCAGCCCTGCTGCCGGGATAATAGCTTTGCGGATTTTCATATGCTGCCTCCCTTTTGAATTCCATAGTCTTGTATATTCAAAAGGCCAAGCACCCGGCACGTTAAAGGCCCACTATTTTGAAAAAAGACATTAAAATGCGAAGTAAATAGTTACTGTCTATTCATGAATAGGCCTGTAAACCTTTCATGAATCTTGTAAAAGCAAAATGTGTGTGTAAGTAGAGACGGTTGCGGAGCTGGGTTTTGCTTCGTGAATTCTACGATGGACAAAAATTGGTATGCTTCTTTCTTTTCTGTCCGTCATGAACCGGATGATGGACAAAGACTACTGCGTTCCCTTCCTTTCTGTCCGTAATGAACCGAATGATGGACAAAAACTGCTGCGTTTCCTTCCTTTTTGTCCGTCATGAACCGGATGATGGACAAAAATTGCTGTGCTTCTTTCTTTTCTGTCCGTCATGAACCGGATGATGGACAAAAACTGCTGTGCTTCTTTCTTTTCTGTCCGTCATGCCCATAGTGATGGGTATAGACAGTTCACTCTGGTTCACTGTCTTCCAATCAACAAAATGGCTGGCGCTTTTTTTCTTTGTCCTGTAAAGGTAAAATAGACTTGAAAGGAAGTGGTCAGATGGCAAACTCGGTTGCAGGCACTAGCCAGTCACATTTAACTCAATATATTCCGCCAAAAGGTATATACGAAGAATTTGAGGACGAAGTTCATTATCTCGAGAAGGTCAAAGAATGGGGTTTGAGCACGAAGAAAGAGTTTTGGTATAAAGACAGATACCAGCATTGTCTGGTTACGATAAAAGGGTATGAAATCTTCGGTGAAAGTGCTGAATTCAATACTCTTGTGATTGAATTTCCGGATGGCAATTTAACTTGTATCCACCCGGCGTATCTCAAGGAGATGCAATCTTCCAGCTTCGGTAAGGAAATCATTGCTCAAGCTTCCGGGGATGAAAGTGCAGTTGTAGAGGTAAAGAAAGAGAAGCCTAAAGCAACAGCTCCTGCGGCAACGGAAGCTAAAGCTAAAACTCCTGCAAAAAAGGAAAAAGGAAAAAAGGAAAAGACTCCAAAATTAGTGCTGCCAGAGGAAAAGGTCCATTTTACAGCGACGGTGAAGCAGTTTGCGCTTAGCTGGAACCATTTCAATGAGGATAATGACGAAGTAGTCGTTTTCGAGAATGTCAGGATCGAGCAGGAAGAACCTATCGAGGTTGGTTTGGCATGGGGCTCACACAGCAAAACGCTGAAAAAGCATGAACTCGAGCCTGGACAGCAGCTTGAATTCGACGGCAAAATCGTCAAAAAGAACCTTCCAAAAGGCAAGGACGTCGAAGATGAAACTTTGCTTCTTGATGTCTCAGTTGCTTACAAAATCAATAACCCTTCGAAAATCACTAAAAAGTAATAAGGACTGGCAACAAGTAAGCCAGTCTTTTTTTATTATTACTGAAGTTGATGGTAGAAAAATAAACGTAAAAATTCCCTTTATATTTGAAACGCCCCTTAACTCTTTAAAAATAAGGGGCGAATTTCCGGTTATTTAATCCAAATCGTTGAATTTCATCTTTTTTTTAGCAGTTAATCGGAAATCATTCGCTTATATCCGTTTCATAAGTGTCCTTGCCAGAAAATAGCCGGAATTTCTCCGTTTATGAATCCTCTTAGCTACATGAAAATCATCACCGAAGATTACAGGGCTATTTTGAAAAAGTTTGAAGAAATTGGATTAGCGCTGGGCCAAGCAAAACGATGAACAAGCTAGGAAAAATAAACAGGACAAGAGGAAACAGCATTTTTACCGGAGCCTTCATAGCTTCTTCCTCTGCGCGCTGTCTGCGTCGTTCCCGAACCTCATTCGACTGGACACGGAGAACCTGTACCATACCAATTCCCAGCTTTTCAGCCTGCAGGATGCTGCTAATGAAAGCTCGTACTTCCTCGACTTCGATCCTATTTTTGATTCCGGTAAGTGCTTCTCTCCTTGTTCGGCCAAGCCTCAGCTCTTCAAGGCTGCGATGGAACTCGGCAGACAAGACGCCATTCTTTTTCGATACGACCTTACTTACTGCCGAATCAAATCCAAGTCCCGCTTCCAGGCTGACGGTCAAGAGATCGAGAATATCAGGAAGCTCTTTTAGAGCGCTTTTATTCCTTGTCTTTTTCTTGATGCTTAAATAATAGTGTGGCAGGAAAATGCCTGCTGCAAGCCCTATTATCAGGAACAGGAATATCCCTGCATAGCCTGCCTGGAGTAAGGCTCCATATCCGCCTGCCAAAAGCGGGAACAGCAGCACAAGGGAGATTTGCAGCAGCCTGAAATCAACAGGTGACATGCCAAAAGGGCTCCCGGCTAGCTGAAGCTTCGTCTCGATTTTCGCTTCCTTTTCGCCTGGCATCCTCCGTTTAAAGCTTCTTTTAAATTCATTGATCAACGGCTTTCCGATTCGCTCAAATAAGGAAGCGTTACTGACCTTTTCAGTGACATCTGGAATCTCTTCCTTCACGCCGCTGACAAAGGTAGACATACGCTTTTTTAAGTGGCTGGCCTTTTCTGCCCGCATTAAGTACAGTCCATAGATGGCAAACGCAATCGTTAAGAAAAATGTAAAATAGAGCATCCCTACACCTCAACTGCCGTAATTTTGCGGATGAGAACAAATCCAATGATGCCGGCGAATATGCCGGCGATCGTCAATGCAATTCCTATTGGGTGACGGAAAAGCGTTCCGATATATTCAGGCTCGATTAAATAAAGGACGAAAGCCAAGATGATCGGTAGCAAGCCAATTACAATTCCCGATAGTCTCCCCTGAGCAGTCAGTGAAGATATCTGCCTGTGAATTTTTGTCCGCTCCCTTATTGTCTGGACTATTTTATCAAGCACTGTCGCTAGATTCCCTCCTACCTGACGCTGAATCAATATGGCCTGGATCATTAAATCCAGATCCTCGCTAGGCATTCTTTCTTTAAGGTCATTTAAGGAGTCCTCCAGACTAGCTCCATATTGCATCTCCTTGATGACACTGTCCATTTCTTCCTTTATCGGTGAACCCGCTTCCTCTATCACCGTTTTCAAAGCCTGCTGAAAACTGAACCCAGCCCTTAAAGACCCGACAATCGTAGAAATCATATCTGGAAGCCCATCATTGAATTTCACGATGCGTTCCTTAATTTTCTTTTTTACATACCAGCCGGGTAACAGGAATCCGATGAAAAAGCCGATAACCATCAGGAGTATGTTCCCTGAAACAAGGAGCATAAAAAAACCTGTGGCTCCTGCTGCCAGCCATTTAAAAAGGATATATTCCTCCGGCTTAAGCGGAAGACCTGACCTCCTAAGCATGGTCTCGAGTTTTGAATTCTTCTCCTTGGTCAGCATGTTCTTCCTGACCTTTTGCTTTGTCATTTGGTAGTAAACCATCAAATCATATTGCTTCCTGTCAAGCTTCGTCCCTGAACTAGCCAAGTATTTTTCAATTCGCTTCTCCAGACGCTTGTCCGAAAGAAAGATCCGGTGAAAAATCGAGTAAAAAAATAAAAATACTGTCATCATGAACAAGGCGGTAAGGATATAGATCATGCTCCCCACTCCTCGCCTTCGATAAAGACATTTGCTGGAATGTAGATGCCTGATGCTTCAAGGCGCTCATAGAACTTGGGGCGGACACCAGTGGGGACGAGATGTCCGATGATTTTACCATCCTCATTCACTCCATGTTGCTTATATGTAAAAATATCCTGGAGCACGATGACATCGCCTTCCATCCCCTGCACCTCGGTAATACTGGTGATTTTTCTCGATCCATCCTTCAAGCGAGATTGCTGAATTATGACGTCAAGAGCACCAGCGATTTGTTCGCGGATTGCTTTTACTGGAAGCTCAACACCTGCAAGCAGCACCATCGTTTCGAGACGGGCAATCATATCCCTTGCGCTATTTGAGTGGCCGGTTGCCAGAGAACCATCATGTCCCGTATTCATAGCTTGAAGCATATCCAAGGCTTCAGCACCGCGGACTTCACCGATCACGACCCGGTCAGGCCTCATCCGCAGCGAGTTCCTTACAAGATCCCTTATCGTGATCGAACCCTTGCCCTCGATATTGGGCGGTCTTGATTCCAGTGATACGACATGGTCCTGTCCGAGCTGAAGCTCGGCTGCATCCTCAATCGTGATAATCCTTTCATCATGCGGGATGAAGTTTGACAGAACATTGAGGGTCGTCGTTTTTCCGGAGCCCGTCCCGCCTGAGACAAATATATTCAGCCTTGCTTTAACACAAGCCTCTAAAAAAATCGCCATTTCGTTGCTTAGTGTTCCAAAATTAACTAAATCCTCAATTTGAAAGGGATCCTTTGAGAATTTCCTGATTGTGACTGTTGGCCCATTCAATGCAAGAGGCGGAATAATTGCGTTGACACGTGACCCATCCGGAAGCCTCGCATCGACCATCGGCGAGCTTTCATCAATCCTTCTGCCAAGGGGTGCAACGATTTTTTCGATGATGCTCATGACATGCTCTTCGTCCCTGAACATGATTGAAGTCAGCTCAATCTTCCCTTTCCGTTCACAGTACACTTGTGCAGGCCCATTTACCATTACCTCACTGACATCTTCGTCAATCAGCAATGGATTGATCGGCCCAAACCCGGTTAGATCATTCCTGAGTTCATCGACGACCTTCTTCCGGTCAATGCTGCCCCTGAATTGTTCATCCTCTTTCATGATTTCAATTGCCATCGTATCTAGCTGAGGAATGATCTCCTCTACAGGTGCATCTTTGAATTCCTGAAGAATCTTTTTATGAATGAGGTTTTTAAGCTCCTGATGCTTATCCTGCTTCCTTTTGATTTCCGGACTGACAGCCTCTTTTTTATGTGGTTCCCTGAACACAGACCGGATGTCTACTTTTGGTTGCGAGTCAGCCTGGGCAAAAAATTCGTCGTGCTGACTCCCCATCCCTTCAACTTGCTGGGTCCTTTCCTGGATGCGATTCAGAAGGCTCATTGTGCTGTTCCTCCCTTCATGCGTTTTCTGCCAATTAATTTTGATAAGAAAGAAGGTGATTTCGACTCCTTGAATAGAGTGATTTCACGCCTTGTGGAAATTCGTTCAGCCATTTTGAAAATGGCTTTGGCGACATCAGTCTTGCCCTGGTTAATGACAAAAGGAATCCCGATATTAAGTGATTGCGAGCATGTTTGAAAATCATTGGGTATATAGACAGGATCCTCGTATCCAAGAATCCTTGCTGCATCTGCTGCCTGGATCACACTCTCCATGTTCGCGCGATTGATTACGAGTGTGACTTTATTTTTTAATTCAAGAATATCGAAGGTCTCAAGCATCAGCTTCGTATTCTTCAAAGCTGTCATCTCCAAATTGGCCATGACCATGATTTGATCCGCTTTCTCAGCGATATGGACTGTATGATCATTTAGGCCTACAGAGGTATCGACGATCACATAATCATAGTTCAACAGCATCAGATCAAGAATCCTATCCACCGCTTCTTTCGTGACAAGATCTGCAAACTCAGGCCGATCCGGAGCTGCCATGACCTTCACGCCGCTTTCATGCTTCGACATATATCCTTCTATAGAGTATTCATCGAGAGTGCTCATCCCCTCAATCACTTCTTGGATGGTAAAAGCAGACTTCAAATCCATGGCCAGACCGATATCCCCAAATTGAAAATCCCCATCCAATATCGCTACAGATATATTTTTCTTCACTAAAGCTCCAGCCAGATTGACCGTCAGGACCGTGCGACCAATCCCGCCTTTTGCACTGCAAACGGCAATAAGCTCGCCGCGTTTCATCTTAGCCGGCTTCTTTTCATGTATTTGCAGTTCATCCGTATTTTCCATGATTGGTCACCCTCCATCTTCTTCAATCTTGGTCGCTGTCGCCCACTGATTTCTTTTCCGTTATGACTGGCCGCTTATGCAGCATGAAATGGATACTGCCTTGTTCAGCTGAATTGACAAGCTTTAAAGCATCCGCTGGCTTAAGTTCTACCGTAACAGAGCTGTATTCGGCATAGGGCTCCTGCGTATCCTCAGGAAGGACAATTTTCCTTCCTACTGCCAACACTCTCGCCTTTTCCAAAATAATCGTGGATTGAACCTTCGTTTCGTTTCCTTCCGTTTTCTTTAACGAAAAAACAACATCAACTTCATCTTCCGGTTCAATTAAATTGGATACCGACTGATTGAAATTCGCTCCAACCGAAACGGCTCTATATCCTTCTCGCACTTTCCTAGATACATAGATCTCTTCACTAATTTCTGTGCCAAGGCGGTGGGACAGAACTGCCTCCCCCTGCTCGATATCTGCGTTTGCGAGCTTGCCAACTGCATCAGCCTGATTTTTTATCGTATTGGCATGAAGTGCCTTCTCTGGAACCATGACCATCTCAAGCTTCTGTGCATTGATTAGTTCATTTTTCAAGATTTTCTCTTTGGCAACAACAACCCCAACCAAATTGCTGTTCATTGTTTTTTCCGCGTTCACCTGATTCATATATTGAAAGAATAAAAATGTCGTTACTATACCCATTACTAATGCCAGGACCAAGACAAGCTTTGACCGCATTTTTTGATCACCTACTCCGTTATTCGAATGCTGTATGCGCCATTAAAGGCAGCTGCTTCACCTTCATAACCTGTTCCTGCCCGTTTAATGAACATTCCCTTGATCGAAGTGTCATGGCTGTCCATAGGATCCGTTATGTAAAAATAGGCAAATCCAGTGATTTTCACTTCTTTAACCTGGTTTACGTCGTGGCTATACGGCTGATAAACTGGGACGAGAAGAATCCTCGAACAATCTCTGGAATGAATATCTCTTGGGAATTCCGGGCAAGAATTCACCTTTTCTTGGACTACATTTCTTGTTTTACCAGCAATATTCCCTGTTTGAGTAATGACTACATCCCCCACCGAAAGCTCGTTTTGATATCCATTGCGGAGGTTTTCTTCATATGGACGTGCTCCTGTATCGCCAAGGGCCAAGACCCCAAAGTTTCCATATTCTACTCCGCCAGTATCCACTTTCAGCTGGTATTCCTTGTTGAACTCAAGCGGGATGCTGTCGTCAATGCCAAGTGGTGCTGCTCCTGCCGCCCGTCCCATCGTCCTTAATTCAGCAGCAGAATGGGCTTTGACATCTACAGCTTCAAATCCTAGTAATTTTGAGAATGCCAGGTTTACCTTTTTGGACAGATCAATAGTGACTTTCTTTTCTATCTCTATCGATAGATTATCGACAAGTGCGCCATCCTTATGGGCTGCAACCACCTTTCGTACTACCTCTTCAACCTTCACTTCGTTGTTTGTCAGCTCTTGAGCGCCAGAAAGGACAGCAGCATTAGCTGTTTTCTGCAGCTCAGCCTTTGTCATATAAACCATCCCGCCGTCGATGGCAAGGCCGGCAATGCTAAGGATGACAAACATTGATAGGGCTGCCAATAAAATGGTATTTCCTGACTCTTCAGCAAACCATTTACGTGCCATTTCTTCCTCCTACTCCACTCTGATTGTTGACTCAGCCATGATTGTCAAGGATGAAGAAAACAGGCTGGATACAAACGGAGTGAAAAATTGATAAGGATATTCCAACTTCACAGTAATATAGTCACCAGAAGCCCGTCCCGCTTCCCCGGGAGATATAGAAATGTCGAGATCATCAATCTCTTTCAGCTGAACATAATCCCTGGCAAACGCAGTGATTTCGGAATCACTTTTACCGAGACCTCCCATCCTGACAGTTTCCTGTGCTGCCATATGAAGATGGGCATAAGAATACATAATCCTCCCGAAATCCAATATGCCGACTAACAGCAATAAAAGAACGGGCAAAACAAGAGCCGTCTCAACGAGTGATTGCCCTCTCTCATCACGTCTCATAGCAAGCCTCCTCCAGATGGGAACACAATGGCGGCCAGAGTTCCAATCGCTATGGCCACCCCATATGGATAGGTCGTGTTCAAGGCTTCCTTATCAAGTCCAAGAGGAACCTTCATACCACTGCGCAGCCCGCCCAGAAACATGCCAATTTGTCTTAGCCTGTTTAGGACACCCTTTCTAAAAAACAGAATGATCAGCGCCATAATCCCTCCAGCAAACGCCATATAAACAGCCGCCGTCAATACAAATACAACTCCCTTTAAGCCGCCGACCACCGCAAGCAGTTTTACATCCCCAGCTCCCATTCCCCCAAGCAAATAAGGAATCAGCAAAATCGAGAAGCCAACTGCTGTGCCTGCAAGAGAAAAGCCAATGCCCTGGATTCCATCAAAGACCGAATGTAAAACCAGTCCCACCAGTAAAAAGGGAAATAAAACCTTGTTATAAATCTTCCGTTCTCTCAAATCAGTTATGACACAAATGACTATTAAGGCTATTAATAAAAAATCAACAAACATCGATTTACCTCATTTCAGTGAGGAGTTTTAAAAAAGCCTCACGTTTTTCAACGCGAGGCTGTTTATGCCTGTACCTCTGATTATAAAAATACTGAATTAACAAGTACCAATCGTATAGTAGATTATAAAATAAAGGCCATTTAAGGTTATTGTTAATCCAGCATTGTACTCTAGTAATTATGGAGTATTGTTCCCTGTTTCTGCGCCAGTTACTGCAGTAACGACATTTTGGAACATTTCAACAATCTCTCCGCGAAGCGTTACAAGTGCTCCAACAACCGCTACCGCAATAACTCCAAGTACCAAACCGTACTCAGTCATACCTTGTCCTTGCTCTTCTGTGAATAGTGCTTTCATTTTTGCTTTCATGTTTTATAACCCCTTTTCATTTAATTAGTTTGATAGAGTGACCGACTTTCGTTCCGGTATTCCGGATCGTACCTTCTGGAAGCTCGAAGACGGAATACGCACCTTTGCAGCGCTTTCCCATTTTCGCAGGCTCTAGTTGTTCTTCCGCGCCTACAATTTCAAAGTTCTCGTTGATGTAAAGAACATCGATGGAATAGTTCATAAAAAAGGTATGGATGGACCGGCAGGGTTGTATGTAGAGACCGTGACCGTCTGGCAAGCTGTCTGTCAGCATCAGCCCTTTGAATCTGCTGAAAAAGGTATCTGCTATTTTTACATTCGCTGCCAAAACTCTGCCGTTCGATTCGTTCACAAGCCTCACTTTGCTTTTCACCTCCGACTGTACAGAAATAAACCCCGCCTTTACCGAAAGGGGGGTTTCTGAATACATACTCCATGTAATTCACCCTGATCTTTCGGTAGCTGGCTGGCTTAGCAATAAATTGCCGTAGCCCCTATAGCTTTGCGTCGCTGGTTTTCACCAGGTTTGCCTTTATCGAGAACCAGTGTATATCCGACTGATCTCTTACCCACATCATAATTATAATCACTCTTCAACAAAATCCACCAAAATACCTGATTTTTCTAAAAATTCCAACACATCTTTCGACTCAGGAAAATCAAACTATTTTTCCGATAGGTAGTGCTTAAATCCCTATTCAGATAATTAACAATATTCACGAATGATTTACTACTATTAAAAAAGGTTTTTTCATGGATAATTCAGCACACTCCATTCGCCGTTTTATAGGTAGATTGATTTGTTTTCTGTTGATTTTTCTTTATCGAATAGGTCATAAACCACTGAATTTCTTGAAAAAAATATGAAATTTATAATAAGTTTGCATTTCTTTTAAAAAACCGTCATGCTTAAGGAGTGAGAAACAACAATGTAATAGAGCGAGCAGGTGAAAAAATGATTCAAGTTAAAACTTCTGAAATTAGCGATGGGGAATTCAATAGAGGAGTATTCGCAACTCGTGATATTGCAAAAGGCGAATTGATTCATGAGGCTCCCGTGCTATCCTATCCGAACGATCAGCATGTTCATATCGAGAAAACGGCGCTGGCGGATTATGCCTTTGAATATGGCATTAATCATTCTGCTATCCTTCTGGGATATGGTATGTTATTCAATCACTCATACGAGCCTAATGCAACGTATGAAATCAATTTCGACAATCACACATTTGATTTCTATGCCTATCGTGATATCAATGCTGGGGAAGAAATTTTCATTAATTATAATGGGGAAGAAGATAATAACGATCCATTATGGTTCAACAAAGAAGATGAATAAAAACAAAAAGCGCAAGCGCCTCGAACAGCCCCGACAAGCGCTGGAGGGCCGACCGGTGAAGTCGTTCTTTGACTTCATTGGGCGGACCGAAGTGACTCGAGGGGCTAGGCGCTGGAGCTGGATTAGGAATACCATATGTAGTTATCCATAACTAAATAATTATATAATTTCCTAAGAAACAACAAAGCGGCTTCCAATTCAGGAAGCCGCTTTTCATTTTCCTATGTCGCCAGGCACTCCAGTTCAACTACGACTGTCGTCCCTTGCCCTTCTTCACTGATGATTCTCATCGTACCATTATGCTCCTGAATGATTTTATTGCTGACAGTCAAGCCAAGTCCGATTCCTTTATCTTTTGTTGTATAAAAAGGCGTTCCGAGATATCTAAGGCGGTCTGATTCGATGCCTGTTCCCTCGTCAGAAATACTCACAATCACTTTCCCCTGACCATTCGGCTGAAGATCAATAATGATTTTTCCGCCTTCAGGCATGGATTCAATGGCGTTTTTCAGGAAGTTTAAAAATACCTGTTTTAGCTGGTGTGAATTGCAAGAAAGCATGACCAGCTGTTCCGGGTAATTTCTAATAATCTGGACATTATGCAGCAAGGCCTGCGGATGGATGATATTGATCGTGCTATCAAGGATTGATTTCAGGTCTTCTTGTACAAACTTAACGGCCTGAGGCTTCGCCAGTGACATAAACTCATTGACAATTGTATCGATCCTGTCGAGTTCATTCATGATGATGGCCAGATAATCTGCTTGCTTCTCTTTATCAAGACAAGTTTGCAATAGTTTCGAAAAGCCTTTCAATGAAGTCAACGGGTTGCGGATTTCATGTGCCACTCCTGCTGCCAGCTGTCCGGTGACCGAAAGCCTGTCCAGGTTCCTGATGGTGGCGTCCTGTTTGACCCGGTCGGTAATATTCCGGCCAACACTGACAAAGGACTCTATCTCTTTTTTCTCATTGTAAATCGGCGAAAAATTATATTCTGTGTAAACCGTATTTTGATTACAGGTCATGAACTTCTTCCGTAAAATCTGCGGCTCACCTGTTTCGATAATTTCCTCCAGCTTTTTATCAAGGACAGACTCTTCCTCTTGCGACAAAAATTCACTTAGACTTTTACCGACAATTTCCTCTGGCTTCAGATTGATTACTTTTTCATGTGAAGGTGATGCATACACGATCACTTTATTCTTATCAATCACCTTGATCAGGTCAGTCGTATTCTCGGTGATCAGTTCATACAATTCCCTTGTCCTATTTAGTTCGCGCTCCATGCTCACTATCTGGGTGATGTCACGATAAATCGCAATGATCGCAATTATTTTCCCGCTTTTATTCCGGAAAGGAGAGTATGAGACCGCAATATCCAGCAGGGACCCGTCTTTATGGAAACGCTGCGTTATCATGTTGGTAAAGGCTTTTCCCTTCTGTACTTCTGAAATGATCCCTGGAACAAAATCAGGATTTGAAAACTCATAGAAAGTTCGCCCAATCAAGTCTTCTTCTGTATAGCCGAAAATTTCCGTGTACTTATGGTTGATTCTTAAAAATCGATTCTCCATATCGACAATAGCAAATCCATCAGCTGTGCAATCCAAAAATAAACTTAGCAGTTCATTAGGATTATAGATTGTTTCATCATCTGTACCGAATATTGGGAAACTATTACGCATAGAGATCTCTCCAAACTGTTTTAGCATTATATGCCTATTTTACAGAAGGTTTAGATTTTTCAAAAGAAGTATTTCTCTATCTTTCTATTAAAAAGTAAAAAACCGCTATCTTTTTTGAAAGATAGCGGCTGAAATTATTCAGAAAGATGGCTGATGACTTTTCCCACTGCTGCCTCTGCCTGATCGATGCACCCAGGGATGCCGACCCCTTCAAATGAACCGCCGGCAAGGTAGACACCCGGGAGCTCATGGCCCAGCTGTTTTTTCACCTGTGCAATCCTTTCAAGGTGGCCGACCGTATATTGCGGCATCGACTTTCTCCACCTTGTGATTACATGAAAAATTGGCTTTGCCGTGATGTTCATCGTCTTATTCAAATCTCTTAGAACGAGGTCGACGATTTCATCATCTGCCAAATCCACCGCTTCCTGATCATCCGGCTTCCCGACATAGCAACGGAGCAGCGCCATATCTTCCGGTGAGGTACCTGGCCACTTCTTATGCGTCCAGGTACATGCTGTGATCCTGAAATCGCTGTTCCTTGAAACGAGGAAACCAGTTCCGTCGATATCTTTCTCAATTGCCGATTTTGGGAATGCCATCGCCACATTTGCCACAGAATTGGATGGCATATTTTTGAAGTCATCCATAAATGCGTATTCGGAAAGCATCTGCTGTGCATGGAAATGATCGGTCGTGATGACAACATTGTCTGCAGCTTCTACATCTCCCGTTTCAAGCAGGACCTGGTAGGTACTGCCTGTCTTTACTACCTTTTTTACAGCCATCTTCTTTATGACCGTTCCCTCTTCCAGGCGGCTTTCAACCCGGTGGATCAACTCCTCAAGGCCTGTTGACAATGAGATGAACATACCTTTTTTAGAACCAGTTTGTTTGACTGTTTTTGGCGGCTTTGGCATTGATTTATTCAGTCCTACGACGAGACTGCGATGCTGTTGTTCGATATCGTAAAAATTTGGGAACAAGGCCATCAGGCTCAGTTCATCAATATCGCCCGCATATATTCCTGATAATAACGGATCAATCAGATTGTCAACCACCTCATCACCCAGCCGATGACGGAAAAAGGCCCCAAGTGACTGATCTGCTTTCGGTGCTCCTTTTGGTAAAATAAAATCCCCCGCTGCCCGCAATTTCCCCAGCGGCGAAAATAAACCCGATAATGCAAATGGGGTTACCTTTGTGGGAATGCCCATGAAAGATCCCTCAGGCATCGTGTGAAGCTTGCCTCTAGCATAAATATAGGATTTACCGGCTGTGTTGGAAATGATTTTATCCTTGAGGCCAACTTCTTCTATCAATCTCATAGCACTTTTCTTTCTCGCTATGATCGAATCCGGCCCTCTCTCAATAACGAATCCGTCACGCTTCTCAGTACTGATGACACCACCGAGACGGTCACTTGCTTCAATCAATTTCACTTTAATGGGCAGTTGCTTTTCCCTGGCTTCCTTTTGCAGATAAAACGCTGTCGCCAACCCTGTAATCCCGCCGCCAACAACAATAACCTTCTTTTCGTCCATTCCGCTCACCTATTCTTTAGTAATGTAATGTATTTTGATTATCCTATTTATGGATTAAGTAGGTATGTGAAGTTTTTAACATATCTAAGTATAGCACCCCACCCGAAAAGGAAGATGGCTGTTTTTTTACTAAAATGTGAACGAGGAGTTTGAGAAAGTATTGGATGATTGCCACGTCGGGGAATTGGGCGGAATCGGATGCGTATTTCATCGAAACTGGTGGCATTCGCTGAATGAAGCGTTTTTTCTTTGTTGAATCAAGATGATCAATCAATCTTGAATGAAATGTACCCTTATAGAGTGTGGGAACGCTGGATAAGGGTACATTTTGTTCTTAAACGTACCCTTATCGTTGCCTGGTGCCTCACATAAGGGTACGTCTACCTCTTAAATGTACCCTTATCACAGACGAAACCCTCGCATAAGGGTAATTTATCCCAAAAATCATATATTCATATCTCTTTTTCGATAAAACACAAAGGTGACAATCGTGAGCCCGGCTAGCAGCAAGAATGACAACGCAAGATACAGTGGTTCGAATCCGCCTTCCTCCAAAACCAGCTTCGCGTCATAATACTTGAATGGAGTCAGGAATTTTAAACCTCTCAGCTTTTCATTCAGGTCGACTGCGACTGAGAGAATGAAAAGGAGGAGCAGGATTCCTGTGGCCAGGGATGTTGCTTTTTTCGCGTTCTTCAAGACAGCAGCGATTGCCGTTCCGATGACAAGGAAGATCAATTGAAGGATGAACATCCCAACCATCAGCAGGATGATGTCCCCCATTATATCCTCCCCTTCCGCATATTTCTGAACCATTCCAACGGAGGAGGCCAAGGTGACTAGATTAAAAACAATTATATTCACGAGGGCGGCCAATAGTTTAGATGTAATCATCTTTGTTCTCGAAATCGGTTTGACTAGCAGGAACTCTACCGTTTTGTCTCTCTCTTCCTTGGCGAGGATGTTCGATCCGAGCATTGCTGCATGGATGGCTGCCATCACGGCAAGGTAAAAAAACAGGACTCCGAAATAACCGATTGGTGTCGACAAATCCAGCGATCCTGTCCCCATGATTGCCTGAAGAGATTTAGGCATATCCGCCATCAGTGCGTTCATCGATTGGCCGGTTCCCTCGAGGCTCGAGTATTTTGCCATCCCCGACGCGACCATGAATACCACGCCAATGCACCAGATGATTAGCGATTTTCTGTTTGCTTTCATTTCTCTTTTAAAAAGATTCACGATTTTCCCTCCTCCCTAAACGGAATGGACATCTTTTTTTCCGTATAAATAGTAACTGGCAATCACCGCTGCCACGATAAACAGCGCCCCAGTCACAAGAAAAGCAGCTTCATAGCTGGCATGCTCCGTGATATATGTCGAGTCAAAGTAATTGAATGGCGTCAAATAACGCAATGCTTCATCATCTGTTGTCGAACTGATCATCCCGAGCATGAAAAATCCGAACACAGTACCGAGCGAGACCGAAATCACCGATTTAATCCTAGGAAAAATCACGGAGATCACGATTCCAAGCGCCATGAATATAAGCTGAAGGAAGAACAGGGAAGCCGCAATCAAGAATAAGGCTTCTTTGTTAAAATCGTCCCCAGCCACGATGGAGGCCATCATAAAGGTCGCTGCGATAAAAACGATATTGGTCAAGGCAAGGGAAACGAGCGCAGCCAACAGCTTGGAAGTAACAACTTGCGCTCTCGTCACCGGCTTGGTCAGCAGGAAATCGGCTGTCTTCTCTCGTGTTTCCTTGGATAAAATCGAGGTGCCCAGGTTCATCGCCTGGATGGCGCCCGCAAGCTTAAGATACAGGAATGCATACGAGAAGAACCCAATCAATGTCGCAATGCTGTCAACCGACAGCCCAATTGCTTTCCGCAACTCTACGGGGAAACCTTCTAGCAGCTTTTTGAACTCTTCGGCATCTTGTGAAAAAGAAGGAAACATTGATAAAAACAACACCACCAGCGCCACCAATGACAGAGTCCATATCATCGTCGACTTCCGGTACGCCTTCAGCTCATGAAGGAACATATTCATGATTTATTCCTCCTTTTCATAGTAATGCATGAAGATTTCTTCAAGGTCCGGCTCCTCCACCCAGAGGTTCGATACCTCGATTTCAGCGATTTTTTTCATGATCAAGTTGAGATTTCCTCTAAACAAAAAGCTGATTGTGTTGCCATCCTGCTCTATTTGGTTCACGCCTTCGATATCAAAAAGGCTCTTATCGATGATTGAATGAGATTCGATTTTGAATTTCTTGTACGTGTTTTCTTTTAGCGTGCTGATTTTCTCGACCGTGACAATCCGGCCGTCCTTGATGATGGCCACCCTGTCACACAGCCTTTGCACCTCACTGAGGATATGGGAAGAAAACAGGATGGTCGCGCCTTTCTTATTTTCTTTTTCCAGAAGTTCGAAAAACTTCTGCTGCATAAGCGGATCCAGGCCGCTTGTCGGCTCATCGAGGATGATCAGCTTCGGTTCATGCAGCAGTCCCTGGACGATACCCACCTTCTTCTTGTTCCCAAGTGAAAGGTCATCGATTTTCTTGGTCAAGTCCAGTTCCATGATGTCTGCAAGCTCTTTGATCCGGTTGGTGCAATCCTTTTTGTAAAAGCTTGCTGAATACTTAAGCAGGTCCATAACCTTCATATTGTCATAGTAAAATACTTCCGACGGCAGATAGCCGATATCCTTTTTAATTTCCGGCGCAGCGGTGATGATGTCTTTACCGAAAATCGTCGCACTGCCGCTCGTCGGATAGATCAGCGACAACAGCGTCCTGATCGTCGTCGATTTCCCCGCACCATTCGGCCCTATGAAGCCGAAAATTTCTCCCTCTTCTACATTAAAGCTGACATTCTCAATTCCCCTGGCCTTGCCGTACATTTTCGTCAGATTTTTAATCTCAATCACGTTCATGCCAGACCCTCCCAGATTCTTTTCTATTTATCTTTTCATTCGATTTCACTTAGCCAAGCTAATAAATATCGATGTACATTAGACACTCTTGTAAAAAGCCTTCTTCATCATATCGATATACACTTCTGCTTCCTTGAAGGCTTCATCGAAGTCGTGATGCCCTTTGTTCAGTTTTTTGGCTTTTTCCAGCTCCTGGTTACTGAATCCCTGGAGTGTCCACATGATAATGTTGATCGTTCTTTGGATGTCAACTCCTTCCCTGAACATCGTCATGTCGATATTCTCGAATAATCGGCTGTAGCTAGCCTGGATCAGTTCAGTTTTTGTGTTATTCAATATTTCCTTTACTTCTTCCGCGGTTTCCATTGATGCTGCCACAATGAAATCGAATACTTCGGGATGCTTTGCCATCAGTTTGCTCTTCAGGATCATCAGCGTTTTCATCCGTTCGAAAATGTCTCGTTCGCTCAGGTCCAACTCATTGAAGAACTCTTCTACCATCACATCCGCAAAGTGGTTATAAAGGAATAAATAGAGTTCTTTCTTGTTATTAAAATAATGGAAAAGCAAACCTTTTGAAATTCCTGCTGATTTAACGATTTCATTCGTAGAGGCATTTTCATAACCTTTTTGGGCAAACTCCTTGAGAGCAGCGTTCAGGATTCTTTCCTGCTTTTCAGGATTGATACTTGAAAATTTTGATGTCATCGTGCCCTCCTTAAAGTTTATTGACCAACATGGTCAACACCATTATATTCCTCATTGACCAATCTGGTCAACAACAATCATGGCAAAATTTTCGACAAAAAAAGAAAAGCGCAAGCGCCTTGGTCAGCCCCGACAAGCGTTGGAGGGCGGACCGGCGGAGTTGAAGTTTTGGAGTTTCTAGGAGGCGACACTGGACAAGCGACTCGAGGAGTTAGGAGCCGCAAGTAGACAAACGTCTCGAGCAGCTCAAAGCTATCACTTCTCGCAAGATACTCGAGGAAGCTATTTCATGGATGAAAACTGGCTAGGCGCTGGAGCTAGACACTAATCTAAGTGGAAATATTTATACTTTCCAATAAAAAAAGAGGCTGCCTTAAGGAAGCCTCTTTCGTGTACTATTATTTAACTTTCCGGATCACGGCTCTGACAGGACTTCCGTCAGCCTGTTCCAGCGGCAGCGGCAGGGCGGCAAGCTCGTATTCTCCCGGCTCGATTTTATTCAGTACCAATCCTTCAAGAATATGAATGCCACGGCTGTTCAATTCATGATGCGCGGGCAGTTCCTTGCTGTCCAGAGGATCGACCGATGGCAAATCCAATCCGAGCAGCTGAACTCCCTTTTCGGCAAGATAAGCTGCTAATTCCGGTTCGATGTGCGGAATTGATTCCGGAAAAACTGTTTTATCCGTCCATGAGTCGGTACGGATCAGCAGGCGCTTGACTCCCTGCAACTCAATCCCTTCCAGATCCTTGATTCCAATACTCGCTGGCTCTGGGACATGAATGACCAGCGACGGACCTATGTAAAGATTGAAGTCAAGGTCAATGACCTTTTTACCATCGCTCTCGAAATGATAAGGGGCATCAATATGTGTTCCCGTATGAGTGCTCATCGTCACCTGCCCAACATTCACCGAACCGCTCTCTTCCATGCCCCAGCTCACTTTATATTCAAACGGCGTGTCGCCAGGCCATACAGGAATTTTATCATTTAAAACCTGTGAAATATCCATCCAGTTTCCCATACAGTTTCCTTCTTTCTTGTTATAGATCCGTTCTCTCACACCATAGCTCCAGCTACTTCTCAGTTACAACTTCGTATTAAGCTCCCGAGCTCACGGAATTCCCCTACTTTTCTGGTTACAACTTCGCCTCAAGCTCCGCGCTCACAGAATTTTCCTTCTCCATATTATAGCTTGGTCCTCAAACTCCATAGCTCAGGGAAAAATCGGTGATCGACGACCTTTTTCAAATACGATACTCCAGCAGAACCGCCTGTTCCCATCTTATGCCCGATGATTCGTTCAACGGTGCTCATATGGTTGAAGCGCCAGTGCTGCTGCTTGCTGCCGATATCGACCAGCTTTTCCGCAAGCTCATAAAGGTCCCAATACTGGTCGACATTGCGGTAAACAGTCAACCATGCTTCCTCGACGCTGGTATTTGGTTCGTATGGCTTCGACCAGTCACGATTAAGCGCGGCATCATCGATCGGTAGTCCCCGCATGGACAGTGCCTGAATGGCAGCATCATAAATTGAGCGTTCATGCAGTGCGCCCTCCATCGTTTTAAAAAGCTCAGCATCGTGCTTGTACACGGATAGGACATGTGCCTGTTTTTGCCCTAAGGCGAATTCAATCAGGCGATTTTGATAAGACTGAAATCCGGAGGAATGGCCAAGCTTATCACGGAACTCCATATACTCTGCGGGAGTAAGCGTCGACAGCACGCTCCATGACTGAATCAGCTGCTCCTGAATCCTCGACACCCTCGACAGCATCTTGAAAGACGGTTCCAGATCATTTTTACGGATGCAGTCAATTGCCGCATTCACTTCATGTAAAATCAGTTTCATCCACAGCTCGCTTGCCTGATGAATGATGATGAACAGCATTTCATCGTGATGGTCAGAGAGCCGCTGCTGACTGGACAGGATTTTATCCAATTGCAGATAGCTTCCATAAGACAGTTCTTTTGAAAAATCGGTATGGATTTCGTGTTCCGTTTTCTGTTCTTCTCTCATTGCTATGCTCCCCCTTATGCTACAACTCCGCGTTCATTGCTGAACTTCTCATATGATTTATTGACCATGATTTCTTTCAATACCTGTACCGCATTCCACACATCTGTGTAAGAAGTGTAAAGTGCCACAGGTGCCAGGCGGACAATGTTCGGAGCTCGGAAATCAGGAATGATTCCTTTTTCCTTCAAAGCCTTGCAGATTCTCGCTGCTTCTTTATGCTCCAGGCTCACATGGCCCCCGCGTTTAACATCCTCAGTTGGACTGCCAATTTTAAAGCCGGCATCGCCAAGCTCATGCTGAATCAAATCCATTAGATATTGATTGATTCTCAATGATTTTTCGCGGATATTCTGGATGCCAGCCTCTGCGAACATTTCCAATGAACCGAGCAAAGGTGCCAGGCTCAGTACATGTGGCGTCCCAATCTGGTAAGCGCCCGCATTCTCAGCAGGTGTCAGGATATGCTCCATATCAAACTGTTTGTCTTTTCTTGAACCGAACCAGCCTGCGAGGCCTGGCTTCGCACCGAAATGCTTCGAATTAACATAAAGTCCTGCGACCGCTCCCGGTCCGCCGTTCAGATGCTTGTAATTGCACCAGTAAGCAAAGTCCACTCCCCAGTCAGAGAAAGAATGCGGAATTGCGCCGATGGAATGGCAGCCATCGAACCCGATCAGGATCCCACGTTCGTGGGCAGCTCTTGTCAACCGTTCCATATCAAGGATTTGCCCGCTGCGGTACAAAACGGTCGGCAGTACGACAAGCGCCACTTCATCTGTCATCGCCTCGATGATATCATCCTCATCAAGGAATCTACCATCCCTGCTTTTTACCCTGATCAGATGGGAGTCAGGGTCATAGCCATGAATCCGCAGCTGACTCTGCAGCGCGTAGATATCAGAAGGGAAATTCAATTCATCTGCAAGGATTTTGGTCCTTTTTCCTTCCGGCTTGTAAAAAGTAGCCACCAGCTGATGCAGATTGACCGTTGTGGATCCGCTTACAATTACCTCTTCTGATGAAGCACCGACGAGCGGAGCAGTCAACTCTCCTAGTTTTTCAGATAAATAGAACCACGGATGCTTGCCATCCATCCAGCCGTCGATGCCGAGCTCACGCCAGTCAGCCAATGATTCTAGTAAAGTTTGTTCAGCCCGCTTCGAAAGAAGACCAAGCGAGTTTCCGTCAAGATAAATGGAATCCGGCTTCAGGTAAAACTCATCCCGAAAACGCACCAATAAATCACCACTGTCAAGCTGTGCAGCAAATTCCGCACCAGGTTCAAACGAATAAGACTTCATCATCATCTCTCCCATCCCATTTGCAACTAGAGAAATCGTAACAAGAACAGAAGCAAGCGTCAACAAATGGTCTGATAATTCCCAAAAAGAAAAACAGCCCCATGTTCAGAGGCTGTTTTACATGTTTTAAGCAAATCGATAATAGATCAACACAAATGCTGATAAAACAAAAATGAAGTTCAAGAAGATGAATACGAATTGATCCACCTTTGTCTTATGCAATTTGATTGGCGGATTGTAGAAGGATACGCCTTCAATGATGAAAATGATTAACACAATATGAATCATGAAATGACCGATGACTTCGGTAAAGCCGAATAGCATGGTCGTCAGGATAAAGATGGTGGTGACTACAAACCCCAGCACCCGGTTCAGGATTCCCACGACAAGCAAATAGCCGACGACAAATTCTACAAAAGCCGCCATTACAATGAAGGCTGCTGGTTCGAATCCGAAAGTAGGCACTTGGTGGTTCGCGACGATATCAAGCGACATTGTAGGGTACACCCATTTTTCAACAGCGACCCAGCAAAGGGAGAGTCCTGTGCCTAAATACAAAAACGGGAAACCTACTTTTTCCAGATTTGTTTTGCCAACAAGCAGCACCCCAATAATCGCTACATAAAATCCGTAATCCAGCATATAGAAGACGCCATGATTAACAGTGACCATGATGAATAAAATGAGTAAGAGTGATGCTCCAAACTTTGTTGCGAAATGATGAGGCACTAGTAGCAGGCCGATTGCCACCCATGCTAAAACCGTCATTAACGTGCTTTCAATATGGAATTCAGGTGCGAACAGAGTGCCATTTGTGACCTGGATTATCAATGCCGCCGCTGTCCCGTATTTTAATAAATATCTTGAATACTTCCTGAAACCTGAAAGGAAATCATCCCACTTTTTGATTAAAGGCCATTGGGCGATTTTAGGAATGACCAAAGTCAATGTAGCAAGAACGACTGCTGCCAGTAAGGCCAGTCCCATGAATAATGGGGACAAAATATTTTCAATGGTTTCTTTCTCTGGTGCCACCTCAGTGAACCATTTTACGTGAGCATTTGTATAAAAAGGTGTTAGAATGAATCCTAACCCGATGAGGATTTGTAACAGTTTTTTCATGAGTAAAACCTCCCTGTGGCAATGTAAACACTATCGATATAGTAATAATACAATTTGATTTATAGAAATGATCAGCAGAGTTATGAAATTTTTGTGAAATTATTCACAATCAGTCAAATCATGCAGTTTGCTACTTAGGTTTTACATTTCCCGTCGACGCTATGCTTTTTATTGTCTTTTAATGGGTATATTGGGGATATGGAATAAAAGGATGGTGACCACCAGCTTTGAGACAACTATTTTTACTTCTGATTATTGGCGCTTTGGCTTATTTTTCATGGCCATACCTTACAGAAAATAAAGACTTTCAAAATATAAAAAACGAAATAGTGAATGTAAAAGAGAATCCAGAACTTGCGTCTGCGCTGGAGAAGTTCAATAACGGCATCAATCAGCTCCTATGGCAGGTCAATGAGAAAAAAGAAGAATTGACACAGAATGAAAAGCTTTTGCCAGAGGTAGCAAAACCTGAACTGGAAACACCTTCTGAAAAGACATTCACAATCCATAATGTTGCCATTGGCGATCAAAAGGGTGAAGTGGAAAAACAGCTTGGCACCGCGAAACGTGTGTCCGTGAATGAATACGGAACAGAGTGGCATGCCTATCATGAGAATTTCCAGAACTTTATCATGATTTCCTATGGTAAAGATGGTTCAGTGAATGCGATGTATTCAAATCAAGATTTGATTGCCGCCAAAAACGGTATTAAATATGGGGTACCAAAAGAAACTGTCCGTCAGACACTTGGCGAACCACTTGGCGAGATCAGAAAAGGGCTTGTCTATTACCAGTTCCAGAAAGACCAGGACTATGACGTATATAATTTAGACGACAGCTATGTGACGGCTTTTTATGATAAACACAGAAATAATACTGTTACGGCAATCCAGATTGTCAGTGAAAAATTGGAGCAGAGCAAGGCAGGTTTTTATACCGAAGCTAGTGAGGCTTTGAAAGAAGGATTTGAATATCAGCTATTCGATTTGACTAATGCATCGAGGGTAGTTCATGGGTTAGGCATCCTTACCTGGGATGATCAGGTAAGGGTAACTGCTCGCAAACACAGTGCCGATATGGCTGAAAATTCATATTTTAGCCACACCAATCCTGAAGGTCAGTCGCCTTTTGATCGGATGGCTGAAGACGATATTGCATTCTCCGTTGCCGGGGAAAATCTCGCATATGGACAATTCAGCAGCATTTTTGCCCATGAAGGTTTGATGAACTCACTCGGCCATCGCGAAAATATCCTGAAAGCAGAATTCAAATTGCTAGGCGTCGGTGTAGCATTCGGCCCGAAGCATGAACCATATTTTACGGAGAATTTTTATTCAAAAAGGAAATTCTAAACCGAGTCCATTGGCTCGGTTCCTTTTTTATTGCTGGAAAAAACCGCGTTGAATTTCCAATTCGCTATATAAAATGAAAAGTCGCTATATAATAGGAAAACTCGCTATATAAATTTAAAAGTCGCTATATAAAAAATAAACGCACTATAAAAAATGGAGTTGGATATAAAAATAGCAAATTTCCCGTTAAAAAAACTATGGTTTCGCTATAATTTCGCGACGATGCTTTAAATACGGCATGATCAAGACCGTTTTTCTTAGCAAAGTTTTCTTTTCGAATTATTTTATTGGCGAAGTTCACAACTTTATTGGCGATTTTCAATTTTTATTGGCGAAAAACTAAATTTATTGGCGATTTCCACTTACTTATTGGCGAAAATCAAATTTTATTGGCGAACTGGAAATTCTGAGCGTTTTTTTCCAGTTGGCACCACCCAGAATATAGTGAAAAACCGCTCAATCGTCTATTGAACTGCACTTCCAACTATTAGATAGTCTAATAATTGGTGCACTTCAATTTAAACGATCAAGCGGCTGATCAAACTATATTTACTTCACGCGCGGGAATCCGAAGCCTGATGCATAGTCATCGCCTGATGCTGCACCTGATCCGCCAAGGATATCGTTCGCTTTCGCGCGGTTTTGAAGTTCTGCACGAAGTTGTGTGTGGCTCATGTTTGGATTTGCAGCCCAGATTTTCGCGGCAAGTCCTGATACGTGCGGAGTTGCCATTGATGTACCGCTGATGGTGTTATAAGAACCATCATACCAGGTGGATTCGATCGCTCTTCCAGGTGCGGACACTTCCACATCGAGCTCACCGATTACATAATCACCGTCAGTAAGCGGGTTTCCGCGAGAAGAGAAGTCCGCAACACGGTATGTACCGTTTTCCTGCACATCTTCTAAAGCGGCTACAGCTACTGCATTCGGAAGGGCTCCCGGGTAACCAATCGTGTTAGCATTCGGCCCGCTGTTACCTGCCGCGGCAACAACAAGAACACCTTTTCCATATGCATAATTGACAGCATCAGCAATCATCGTGCTCTTGCTGCTGGATCCGAGTGACATGGAAATGACTACTTTTGAACCTGTACGTACTGCTTCGTCTGCAGCATGCCTGATTGCTCCTGCGATATCATCCGAATAGCCTGATCCTCTGTCATTCAATACTTTATATGCCCAAAGGTCGGCATCCGGAGCAACTCCGTAAATTCCCAACCCTGTTCCTCCATGAGCAAGGACGGTTCCTGCAACATGAGTTCCATGGCCATTTTTATCCGAACATGAATTATTGACTAGAGGTGATTTCCTTTGTGTGAAATCCTTACACTGTTCATCGCTTCCTGCTAAATCAGCGTGGTTCACATTGACGCCGGTATCGAGGACAGCTACCTTAACGCCAGATCCGCCAGAAGTTGCTTGAAGATTGCTATCATTATAGATTGCTTCCATTCCCCACGGTGTTTGATCGGTTGGCGCTGCCTGGGCGCCTGCACCCGGCTTCGCATTCACCTGTACCTGTGAAACGGTTTCCACTTGCAGATTTTTATTTTTCAATAGAGCCTGGTATTGCTTCGCATTGACTTCTGTTGTAAAACCTTTCGCCCCGAAATCCCATCTCTTGCCGAACTGATCTTTTGCCTTTGCCTTTTCAGCTGCAGGACCCTGAACCAAAACCCGGTATGTATCCTGTGCCTCTGGTGCCTGGCCAAATGCCCCAGCCGTGAACATCGATAAGCCCATTGTCATGCTTAGTAGTGCTGCTCCTAACGCTTTCCTTTTTTTCATCCAACCACTCCTCTGCATTTTTATGGTGTTGCCGGTTTTACAGACTCTATTATATTTAAAATTTTCTGATAATGACAATGAGCTAATCTGTTCATTTTTAAGCCTTTTGAATCAGGTAAAAATGCACGTTTATACAAAAGTCACATGTATTTTAGACTATTTTTGAATTTTCCCAATATCGAAAGCACTAAAAAGAGTGACCATTTTATAAAGGTCACTCTTTTGCGTTGGAAAATTATAGTATTTTAAGCACTTGATTTTTAGATAAATAGAAGCAAACTGATCGCCATGACAGCCATACCGGCAACCAAACCATATATAGCAAGATGGGATTCGTCATATTTTTTTGCGGCCGGCAATAGTTCATCGAGTGAGATGAATACCATGATACCGGCGACGGCTGCGAAAATGACGCCAAACATGATATCGTTCAGGAATGGCATTAAGAATAGGTATGCTGCAAGTGCGCCAATCGGTTCCGAAAGACCTGAAAGAAATGATAGTTTAAAAGCTTTCTTTCGATCGCCAGTCGCGAAATAAACTGGTACAGAAACAGCGATTCCTTCAGGAATATTGTGAATGGCGATCGCAATGGCAATTGCCACACCCAATGCAGGGTCCTGGATAGCAGAGGTGAAGGTAGCGATTCCTTCAGGGAAATTATGAATCCCAATTGCCAGCGCAGTAAATGTACCCATTTTCAAGAGGGCCGCATCATGAGCAGCATTCGAGGGTGAATTCATATCCTCGACCTTTTTCAGTTCATGTGGATTTCCCTGCTTGGGTATGAACTTATCAATTACCGCAATCAACACAATTCCAGCGAAGAATCCGCCAACAGTTGCCCAGTTCCCTAACTGCACCCCCATCGCAGAAACGAGGGAATCCTTCGCTTTGACGAAGATTTCGATCATTGACACATAGATCATCACACCAGCTGAAAATCCTAGCGCGATTGAAAGAAACTTTGTATTGGTTCGGGATGTGAAGAAGGCAAGAACACTTCCGATTCCGGTGGCAAGACCTGCGAATAAAGTCAAACCGAAAGCAAATAAAATCTCCTCTGTCATTTTTATTCTCCTTTGAATATGAATATTTACCCTGACCCTTAAGTTTAAAGAATGAAAAGAATAATTCTTAGTTTATGCAACAGCTCGAAAAAGTTTCATTTTTAGGTATAAGCCTCAATTGATGGACTCGCTCTAAAATGTTTCCTTTGGTCAACTTTGCGGGTACAGGATTCCATTGGTAAAAATAATATATGCGTGTATATCAAAAAGTTTCCTTTGGTCAACATTTTATCGCAAAGGAAACTTGGCCTGCAACTAAATTGTTTAAGAATTTTTATAATTAAGCTTCTCATCAGCTCACCTCAGACCTTTTAACCAAGTCACTCGCAGGAATACTTGACGCAAAAAACCCCTGCAAACCTTGCAGGGGCGTGAACTAACTATAGGTAACTCTTTATTTCATATTCTGCTTTTTTCTCCTCCATCCAGTTTGTGTATTCTGCCTGGACTTTCTGGTCAAATAGCATTTCTTTGATTTCTTCCTTATGCTCCTCAAATTCTGCAGCCTTCTCAGCTTTTTTATCGACCAGCTTGATGATATGGTAGCCGAATTCTGTTTTAACCGGCTCACTGATCGCTCCGGCTTCTAACGCGAATGCTGTCTTTTCAAATTCCTCAGCCATCTCTCCTTTACCAAAGTAGCCGAGGTCCCCGCCGTTAGCCGCATTACTTGAATCCGTCGAATACTCTTTTGCCAGTTCAGCAAAGTCCTTTCCATTATCAAGCTCTTCCTTGACCTTCTTTGCGGTCGCCTCATCTTCCACCAAAATATGGCTCGCCTTCACCTGTTCTTTTTGGTCAAAAGACTCTTTATTTTCCTCGAAGTATGTCTTCATTTCCTCTTCGCTCACATCTATGGAAGCACCGATCATTTTTTCTGCGAGCAGATAAATTTCGATGTCCTCCCTGATTTTGTCCATCGACACCTGGTTTTGCTCAAGTGCAGCGGCAAAGGCTTCTTCACCGCCGTAAGATTCCTGCAGTTTCGTCAGCTCTTCATCTATCTCAATTCCGGTTACCTTCACCTTTTCTTTCGTCGCTTCCATCTCAATTACTTTGTTCGTGATCAGTGAATCCAAAATATCATCGCCATACATATCTGTTAATTTTGTGTTCAATTCTTCTTTTGTGATCTTTTCTCCATTGACGCTTGCGGCTGTTTCTGTTCTTGTAAAAGCTGTCGCAAAGATTAAGAGAAGCCCTAAAACGATCACTCCAAATATCATCGGCAGTTTATTATTTTTCATAAAAGCAATCATCATTTCCCTCCATTATTCAGCGCTCGAAGCAAACAAATCTACCTTCAAGGTTTGCTGCTTGCCGTCACGGTAAATTTTCAGCTGAGCACTGTCTCCAGCTTGAAGCTCTGTATACATATATCTTCTCAGATCACTTGCCTGTTCCACTTTTTCATCATTGATGCCCACGATGATATCCTTCTCCTGAAGACCAGCATTAGCTGCCGCAGAATTTTGGTCTACATAAGTGACCATCGTACCAGAATCCACACTGTCAGGAAGGTTCTCCAGATACATATCAGGAATTTGTGCCAGATCAGCAAGACTTACTCCCAGATAGGGACGCTCCACTTTCCCTTTTTCGATCAGCTGGTTGACGATTGGCAAAGCCTCATTGCTTGGAATCGCAAAGCCAAGGCCTTCCACCCCATTTTGCGAGATTTTCAGGCTATTGATGCCAATCACTTTTCCATCCGTATTGATCAATGCTCCGCCACTATTTCCAGGGTTGATTGCCGCGTCCGTCTGGATGACGTTCATTTCCCATTCTCCGGCAGAAGTCGGTACTGAAATGGAGCGGTCTACCGCACTGACAATTCCCTGTGTTACCGTCCTCGATAAATCAAGGCCAAGCGGGTTACCAATCGCCAGCACCTGGTCACCTGCCCTCAAGACAGATGAATCACCAAACTCGATGATCTTCCCTGCTTTTGCTGCATCGATTTTAACAACCGCTAAATCAGTCAATGCGTCGGCACCGACAACCTCTGCTGCCACCTTTTCGCCATTGTATAAGCTGACTTCCACCTTTGATGCTCCCTCAATGACATGGTTGTTGGTCACTATGAAGGCGCTAGTTCCTTCCTTCTTAAAAATGACCCCAGACCCAGATCCGCTTTCTACGCTGCCCTGACTTTGTGAAAAAGGATTGTTCTGTGACTGGATATTGGTGATGCCAACAATCGATTGTGAAGATGATTCAATAATGTCCGCTATCGACCCAGAATTCTTATTTGATGTCGGAGTCGTTACTATGTTTCTGTTGCTTTCCGCGGCTGACTCCGTTTTTGGCTGAAGCTGATTTCCAGCGTCAGCGTCTGTAAAATTCACCGCCGCCAGTGTAATCGCTGAACCGACCACCCCTGCCATGACAGTAGATAGGATACTTTTGAATCTATATGATTTTTTGACGGGCTCCTGCTCTTGATAACGGGAACTCTGCTCAAATTCATTCATTGATTTTTTCCTCCTCGCTTCTAACTTGTCTTCATCTTAACCAGAAATTATGAACAAATTATTAACAAACTGAGGCGAGTATTTTAAAAGATTGGGAAGTTTTTGTGTTATTTTCGCAGAAGTGCCATGATTTTTCAGATAAAAAAACTGCAGGCGACTTTGCCTGCAGCTTCAAAAGTTATTACATTTCAATATTCTTCATCAAATTCGCCATTTCAATCGCCGACATTGCAGCGTCCCAGCCTTTGTTGCCAGCTTTTGTGCCAGCGCGTTCAATCGCCTGCTCAATTGTATCTGTAGTCAGTACTCCGAAGATGACCGGAACCCCTGAATTCATGGCAGCGGCTGATACACCTTTTGCTGTTTCGTTTGAAACGTAATCGAAATGTGGAGTGGATCCGCGGATGACTGTACCCAATGTGATGACCGCGTCATACTTATTGCTTTTCGCCATTTTTTGCGCGACCAATGGAATCTCGAATGCTCCCGGTACCCAGGCAACATCAACATTGCCTTCTCCGACACCATGTCTTTTCAGCGCGTCCTGTGCCCCGCCCAGAAGCTTGCTTGTGATGAATTCATTGAAGCGCCCAACTACGATTCCGACCTTCAGGCCTGTTCCGACTAAATTACCTTCAAAAGTTCTGTTCATGTCTTAATTCCTCCAATGAGATGGTTTAAGTTTGTTTAATTAGAAAAAAATCCATTAACTTTCATAAAAGGGTACATTTTATGGCTTAATGCACCATTCAATCTACTTAAAAATTAAGTAAATGCCCTAATTTGCTATGTTTTGTTTTTAAATAATTTTCGTTTTCTTCCCTTGTTGGCATCTGGATTGGCACCCGGTCGACTACTTCCAGGTCATACCCCTTAAGCCCTTTGATTTTCCTTGGATTGTTGGTCAGCAACTTGATTTGCTTGATGCCAAGGTCTTTTAAGATTTGAGCTCCAATTCCGTATTCACGCAGGTCTGCTCCGAAGCCGAGCTTTTCATTGGCCTCAACGGTGTCGTAACCTTCTTCCTGTAGCTTATACGCGCGAAGCTTGTTCATCAGTCCGATGCCTCTGCCTTCCTGGCGCATGTACAGAAGGACACCTCGACCTTCTTTATTAATCTGGCTCAATGCTGCATGGAGCTGCGGGCCGCAATCACAGCGGAAGGAACCGAATACATCGCCAGTCAAACATTCGGAGTGGACTCTGACAAGAACCGGCTCATCCGGATTGATTTCACCTTTTACAAGTGCAATATGTTCTTTATCATCTACTACATTTGAATAACCCACGGCCTTGAAAATACCAAATTCAGTAGGAAGATTGATCTCAACCTCTCTCTTGATCAACTGGTCCTTCCGATTGCGATATTGGATAAGGTCTTTTATCGTGATCATTTTCAAATCGAACTGGTCGGCAATCTTGCGGAGTTCCGGGACTCGAGCCATTGTGCCATCTTCATTCATGATTTCACAGATGACTCCTGCCGGCTTAGCACCGCTTAGCTTTGCCAGATCGACTGCCGCCTCTGTATGGCCGGCCCTCCGTAATACTCCCCCCTTCTTGGCGACAAGCGGAAAGATGTGGCCAGGTCTTTTAAAATCAGCGGCCTTTGATTCTGGGTCAAGCATGCTCAATACAGTTGCCGAACGTTCAAAAGCAGAAATTCCGGTGGTTGAATACTTATGGTCAATGCTCACGGTAAAAGCTGTGCCATGAGGGTCCGTATTCCGGGAAACCATCGGCATTAAGTCCAGCTTCTGTGCTAATTCCTGTTCAATCGGTACGCAAATCAATCCCCTGCCATGCGTCGCCATGAAATTGATGACATCAGGTGTCGCCTTTTCTGCCAGAGCGATGAAATCTCCTTCATTCTCACGGTCTTCATCGTCACAAACAATGACTACATTCCCCTGCATGAGTTCATATATAGCCTCTTCAATTGGATCAAACATTTACATCACCCTCACATAAACCCGTTATCCTCTAAGAACTGGGCTGTAATATTGTTGCCTCGTTTTGGTGCTGACGGAAACTGGTTGCTCAAAAAGTGCCCCACATACTTGCCAATCATGTCACATTCGATGTTGACGATATCTCCTGTATCCTTGAATCCTAGTACTGTATCTTTTAAAGTGAGCGGTATAAGCGATAGAGTCAAACTGTCTTCTGATACTCCGAAAACAGTTAGACTCGTCCCATCTACAGCAACAGAGCCTTTCATGATGACATATTTCAGCAATTCAGGGTCCACTTGAATTTCATAGTAAACCGCGTTCTCTATTTGCTTTTTCCCTTTGATGGTGCCAACTCCATCCACATGGCCGGCGACAAAGTGCCCGCCGAACCGGCCGCCCGCTGCCATCGCTCTTTCCAGGTTGACCTTTGAACCTCTTTTAACACTTTTCAAACTGGAAGCTTTGACCGTTTCCGGCATAACATCGACGGTAAACCTGTTTTCGTTGAATGAGGTAACGGTCAAGCATACCCCGTTTACAGCAATGCTGTCTCCGAGGTGAACATCGGTCAGCACTTTTTTCGCGTCAATCGTCAGGACAAAAGACTCGCCGCTATGCTGAATATTGGCTACGGTCCCGATTTCTTCTATAATCCCCGTAAACATATAATCCTCCTTCTACTCCGGCTCAGCTATGATCCGTATATCCTGGCCAATTTGTTTTACATCTATGATTCTCAAAGGAACTGTATCCTCAAGCCGGGCAATACCTTTGCCTCCGTATGCAGTTGGGGCTGTTTTCCCGCCGAGCAGCTTTGGAGCGATATAGGTGATTACTTGCTGGAAGGCCTTATCTTTTAAGAAGCTGCCATGAACCTCGGCCCCGCCTTCTACATAGACAGAAGTGATGCTCCTGTCTCCCAGTTTCTTCAGCATGTCCACTATTCCTATTTTCTCCGTTTCCAACTTGATGATTTCAATGCCCCGTTCTGAAAATTGCCTTACTCTTTCAGGATCGGCGTCTGTCCCAGTCACAATGATGGTATCAGCAGCATGGTCATTGACAATTCTCGAATCCAAAGGTGTTCTGAGAGTTGTATCCAAAATCACGCGGATTGGGTTTTTCCCGCCGGAATCAAGTCTTGTAGTAAGGCTGGGATTATCTTTAATGACAGTGTTGACACCCACAAGAATGGCATCATGTTCATGGCGGAAATGATGGACATCCTCTCTTGCTTCTTCCCCGGTGATCCATTTACTCTCGCCGGTCACCGTAGCGATTTTACCGTCCAGGCTGGTGGCGGATTTTAACGTAACATAGGGTAAGCCAGTGCTTATGTAATGAAAAAACACTTTATTCAACGTCTTTGCTTCTTCCTCCATTAGGCCAACTTCAACCTCAATGCCAGCGTCCCGCATCTTCCTGATTCCCGCTCCGCCAACAAGCGGATTCGGGTCAACACAAGCAACAAACACTTTCTTGATGCCCGACTCAATGACCAGATTCGAGCATGGCGGCGTCTTCCCGAAATGACTGCATGGCTCAAGAGTCACATACAATGTGGCTCCTTCAGCTTTTTCCCCTGCCATTTTTACCGCATGAACCTCAGCGTGCGGCTCGCCCGCCTTCAAATGGGCACCCATCCCAATGATCTGGCCGTCTTTTACAAGAACAGCGCCAACTCGCGGGTTGGGGGATGTTTGGCCCACTGTCGCCCTCGCAAGATTGATGGCTAATGCCATATAATCCTGACCGTTCATCTAGCTTCCTCCTTCCTTTTTAAAAATAATTCACGAAAATAAAAGGACCCCGAAACAAAATTGCTTCGGGGTCCTAAAAAAAGTTATGCCAAAATAGAGGGTTAAAAAAGGGCATACTGGTCCCATTCTCTTAATCCTCGTTTTTTTCCTTCTCCCATCCAGACTTTAACTGTCGGCCCTGGAGTTTCACCAGATCCACCGTTTAACAAATGTTAACCGGGTCACGGACTAAGAAGCATCGCTTCATCACCGCCGGTTGGGAATTTCACCCGACCCCGAAGGCGACTCTATCCCAACGGACAAAGTCGTTTTATATTTAGTTGATAATCCTATGGTATCGCAGTTTTCGTCATGTTGCAATCTGGGTATATAATTAATGGTGCTTAGCCAGCATTCTTCTTGATATAAATGGAGTCGGGGATATTCCTGGCTCTTATTTCCTTGTTGCGAAATATTCGGACATCTTGTATAATTTACTTATACGCCATATATCATTGCGAGCAGCAAAAGGAGCCGAGATTTTCCCGGCTCTTTTTTATATCACCGCCAACCCTCCAAGTATAAACACCCCCATCACGCCCCATGTTGCAAGCCGAGAATGAACCATATTAAGTAGACCCCATACACCAATGCTAATCCCCACCAGGAGAGGTAATGCCACAATGTAATCCGCAATCCAATGCTGCAAGCCGTCACCAAGTACCTTTTCACCGATCCACTTCCAACCATTGACCTCTGGTATGTCTCCAATTCCATCCCCAACCTTCCCATTCGCTATGAATTTTTCCCATGTGCTAGTCGGATCTACAAACTGTCCGTTATCTTTCATTCCAAAGTGTAAGTGCGGTCCTGTAGAATGACCTGTGTTTCCGCTTAGACCGATTATATCCCCCTCATGGAGTGTTTGCCCTGACTTAACTTTTATATCGCTCATATGCCCATATATGGCTTCTCTGCCATCAGCTAATCGAAGGATGACACCTTTTCCGATGTTCTGGCTTCCATAATCGACTACCCGCTCCACGACTGCTTCCCCTATGGAGTGCAACTGGCTCCCTTCTGGAAATCCAATGTCTATCCCTGTGTGTGGAGTCGGATGAACCTGGCTGACTTCTCCGAATTTAGAAGTTATTCGTACAATCATGATTTACACCGCGCTTTTCATGACTTCGATTAGAATATCCAGAACCATTGGAACAATGTTGATCAGGATAATTCCTAAACCTGCCGACATCATCATGGAATATCCCTTCTCAGGATTTCGAATCATCACCATGATGACACCCCCAAGAGCCACAACCATTGCCACAGGATAGGCCAGCACTTGCACCAATTCAATCAATGGGTCAAAGGCAGTCATGATTTTTGCTGACATATCTGCCTGCTGAGTCGTTACAGTAATAACTTCATGCGCTGAAGCTGGAGTGGCTTTTGTGATTGGAGAGAATGCAAGTGGCAGCATGGATAATCCAAAAGCTAAGCCTGCTGTACTCCCTTTCTTCATCACTTCCATTTCTTCCACACTGATGATGTCCTTCCCTTTGTTCATGAAATCCTTAAAGCTGATCACTTCTTGCTTTTGTCTGAACATGCTGTCTCCCCCTCAAATAAAGTCTTTCACTGTATATACTCGAACATCTAAACCTTCAGATGCTGTCTGCAGTTGTTTCCTTCTTAGCTCTGTTGTCGTGATCCAGATGAATTTCGGCTGCTTCTCGAACACATTCAATTCCATAAGCTTCTTATATCGCTCAATTTTCCCTTTGTTCTTCACCATCTTCTGAGTGTGATCAACTTCAATAATATAAAATTGATTGTTATTTTTAAAAATAGCATCGGCCACGACTGTTACTTTCCCCTTCACTTCCAGCTTCACTTCATTCTTCCATGTGGAAGGGCAGCCGTAGCCGATGAAAAGTGTATTCCTCATGATATAGTGCCTGGCTTGCGTGGTTTTCTTCATCACTTTGGTTGCTCCTACCCGCTCTCGACCTTCTTCATTGAGATAGTAAATGTTCTCGCCATCTTTGAAGCTGTTTAGAAAATCGCCCATGTTCTTCAATACCCTTTGAGCGTTCCTGTCACTTTTCAACCTGTGAAGCTTCTGGATCTGTGACCGGCTAAGATAATCTAGTCTCTTCAATGACAAGAGTATGGCTTCCTCCCTTTGCTGCCTTTCGATTTCCTTCTTCATTCATTTCAACCCTTTCCTTCCGAGGTCTGATATTTATGTGTGGTTGAATGACTTTATTTATCGCATCATTCGAGATATATGGTGTTTGGACTTCAATCAATCCTAAATCCTTATATAATGCCCTTCCTTGAACCGCTGGCAGTTTCTCCGCTCCTGGCTGATCGAGTACCACCTGACTTGCAGTGGCAGTATCGAGGACGAAGCACAACCGCCCTATGCAGTTTCTTTTCACCTGTGAGCTAACAGTCTCGGCTGTCGGGTATTGAGTTGTGTATATAAGCCTGAGACCGCTTGCTCTGCCTTTCCTGGCTATGTCCTTCAATAAAGCCTGGCACTCTTTGTCATCAGCCATATCAGCCGCTTCATCGATGACGATAAAATGTCTTTCCTTTACTCCTGCATCTTTTACATTAGAAAATCCATTTTCCAGCAAATATTCCGTCATGCTATCCATTTCTTCTACTGCTGCTTCAAGTGCTTTAACTGCTTCTTCCACATTCGTTGCATAGGCCTTCACTTGTTTTAAATTTCGGTACCGATTAAATTCCAGACCGCCTTTTAAGTCGATAAGGGTAAAAGAAACATTTTCGCCTTGGTTATGCAGCAACGTGTTGATCGTGCAGTTTACCCAGTTAGATTTTCCGAAGTCCGTTGTGCCGGCCACAATGATATGAGCTTTCTTTTCGAAGTCGTAAAGAATCATCCCGCCTCTGCTTTTGCCCACTGGCACCTTCCATCCCTTTGATATTCCAGTTTCAAAGTTGAATTTAGTTGGTAATGGTTCATTGAATACTTTAATCTTCAAAACACCGTCATAAGAAAGCTCTATTTCCTTCCTGACATCTTTTTTCTTCTCCAATAATGCTTTTATATCCTTCGTGATGTTCCTGTTCAATTTAAGACTTCTGAGGTCATCCAGCGATATGTCCACAAGTGATTGTTTGTTATTCAAGCCATCCTGGATATGCTCTTTCTTCAACTCGTAATCGTGGAAGCTTTTACCCAATGGGATTCGATATGCGTATTCAATCCCTACTACCTTTTCACCGTCCTTAATTTTGGACTTCCTGAGTAGCTGCATGTTATCGTCTTTGAAGTCCAGGCCATTCTGAGCACATATTTTCTGAATTTTTGCCGCGTCACTGTTCACATTTTTCTTTTGTAAATAAGAAAATCCCATCAAACCTCCCGCTAAAATGCTGCTAGTAATCTCGAATATCATAAATGGCACCACCACCTTTAAGAATACGAAGTATAGTCCCAAACCAAACGAATAATAGATACAAGTTTCAGTGACTGACTTAGAGCGATTCTTTATGTCGTTTTATTGTTCGCCCTCCGTCATAGTGGAAGAAGGGGGAAACCGTATGATCTAAACGATTTTTCGAGTGCTCCCTATCTGCGAACTTTTTAAGGTATAGTAAATCGTATGCCCAAACGAAATTAAATTGCCTGTCCTCGGAAAGAAAATTCGAAAAAGGGAATAAATGCTTGTCTGTTGAATATATAGACAGGTGATGAATATGAGGTGTAGGATAGAAGAATTGATAAAAGCAAGAGGACTCCAGAAGTCATTCGTGGCTAAAAAGCTGGGGATCAGTGTGAAGCAGCTAAGGAATTATGAAACTGAACACAGTGATATTTCCCTTAAGAAATCTTTCATTCTTGCCGATATATTGGGCGTGAAGGTCGATGATCTTTATGAACGTTAGAAATTAAATTGGTGAAAAGAGGAAATAATATTCATCTGTGGAATACATATTAGTAAAAATTGAATTATTAGGAGGAAATTAAAATGATGTATTTATTAGCTGTTATTCTGCCCCCTGTTGCCGTGTTATTGAAAGGAAAGCCATTTCAGGCATTACTTAATCTGGTACTTACAATTTTTTTCTGGCTGCCGGGAGTCATTCACGCATGGATCGTCATTAATGGAGCAAATGCAGATAAGCGAATGAGGGAACAAGCGAAGATTATTGCTCAAGCAAATAAGCAGCAGTGATCACTTTAAAAATAAAGTACCTTTCTCCAGCTGGCCGAGTTGAACAAAGAGGATCTTTCACACTGAAAGGCCGTAAACCGGAAAAAGTCGCTTTAGATTGGATTAAGCAGATCAGGAAAGAAGTATACTTTGAGGAATTGCTTGAAGTAATTGTGGATGGAAAAGAGGATTTAACTGAAAAGGTCATAGAAATGATGAAAGCCCCACTCGATTAGGAGTGAGGCTTCTTTTTATGGAGCAAGTGCTCCGTCTTTACCGGCTTTTAATGTAACATTAACAGGTGTGTTTTCAGCCATAGAACCGTCTGGATTCAGGTAATAAAGCTTTCCCTTGTAAGTAACGGTGCCAGTCATCATTTCGCCTTTGTCTGGATCTGGATTAAGATAATACCACTTTCCTTTATCCTTTATCCAACCATTTTGCATTTCCCCTTGATCATTGAGGAAATACCATTTATTCTTCCACTTCACCCAGCCGGTTTCCTTTTTGCCTTTTTCGTAGAAGAACCACTTGCCATTTTCCTTCTTCCAGCCTTCCTTCTGTTCAAGAGGTTTATAAGGGTGTTTAATATGCTTACAGAAAGCTTTTATAGGTGCTTCAGCGTAGGCTTTCCAGTTCTCACTAAAATGTTTGAAATCCGCCTCATTATCTAAGAAACAGTACTCAATGATATTGGTTTTTACCGCTCCGGTTCTTCTATTCATGTAGTAATAATCTGCACCATTCGAACCTTTGCGAGTGTAGACCTTTACTGTTTCTTGACCGACTGCTTCCAATTCTTCTTTAATTAGATTAGCTAATTCACCGTCATCATAAATACTGTGTATGACCTCTGCCCGATCACCTCCGCCAGCATTTAGGTGGTTGGAAAAACAATACGTTGCACCGCTGTTTTTAACAGTTGAAACACGTTCGTTTTCTTCCAAATCAACATCTTTGGTACGACTGATGACTACCGGAACACCTAGCGCTTGGAATCGTTCGTATTGATACAGTGAAATTTTCAATGTCCAATCTTCTTCTCTGCCATATTTTGAAACAGCTCCAGGGTCTTTACCACCATGTCCGGGGTCAATTATCAAAATAGGTTTTCTTAACACATTGTAAGGCATATTTCTCCCTCCTATTGTGGTTCCTGATATCGTTTCGCCCGTGCACTATCTTCTATACCAGCTGTGGTCGGATCATTGACCGCATTCCACATACTAGCCGCAATCGTTAACACTACATAAGGATTCTGGATTGCATCTCCAATTAAATTAAAAACAGAACCCCAAGTAGTGAGGTCCTGCGCTGTCAGTCCGAAATATGCGAGAATTGGCATGAAAAATGCTAATCCCATTTGCGCCAAGAATACTGGGTTTTTAAATCTTACTTTCCAGTTAATCATTTGCTTTTCCTCCCTATTGCTTGTTTGCAACGGCTTCAAGAATTAAATATAAAAACCCTCCAGCTCCAAGGGCAGCTCCTGTTACTTTCCAAAACTGCTGTTGGGTAAATGCCTTTCCGTTTAACACATGATCTAAAAGCTTTTGTGTCATTTCCTGTTGTTTCCCTGACTCTTTGAGTACCGTCATTTCGGTGGCTGTTAGCTGCGCTTTGATCTCCATGTTAATCTTTTCTTGCTGCAATCGATATTCTTCCAGGCTTTTTATTCGCTCTTCATGATTGTCTAATCGTTCTGGCACTGTCATCTCCTCCAATGTGGTACCCCCTCTCACCTATTTACCCTTTATAACTGATGGTCAATATCATGCTTCAGTACTATCTTTCTGAGGTGTGGCCAGGATCATATCAGCCTCTTCCTGTGTGATAAATCCTTTGCCGACATAGTTATTAATCTGGGTTTCTGTCACTCTTCCCATGATCCACATATTAAGTAAAAATCCGTACATTTTCACCACTCCTTATACAATGTCCATCAGTGTTAAAATGGCAGCTTCTGCGCTTTCCAACCTGGTCCTCAAATCTAGGTTCTCTTCCACAAGATCGTGGGCAGGATATTCTTCCTTTTTGTCAAGTTGGATGATTTCATCGGTTAAGGTTTCTCCGACTTCCAGTTCATCATCGAGCAAAATAAAAGGGAATTTGATTCCTGTTAAAGAACCACCCTCCCATCTCACATCATTCCCTTCCACAACTGGAGAGAGAATGTTTTCTCGTATTTCTTTAATGTTATGTTCCTGATCGTAGATAACGAGTTTCATAATCTCCCTCCTATGCGTAGGTGATTTCTAGTGTGGCAGCTGCACTAAGTGCCGCATAATATGACCGGCTGTCAGAAGCCACATAAACACCGATGCCTTTAGCTGTACCATTTGCAAATGCTGTTCTAAATGAAGCAGGTAACGTCACCCATGCGGACTCTCCATAGCCAAGGCTTACTGCATGATAGGCACCTGAGACTGTTGGTGAGCTTCCTGGCTTGCTTGTATAACCATGATAGCCTACAAAGATTGGCACTTTGCCAGAATAGCCACCACTGCTGCTTCTTGTTATTTTAACCCGGATATTCTTAATCGTCTTGCCAGTAACCGCTGTGGAAGGTGCAGAACCAAATAACCACAATCCTGTTCGTCTGCCGTATCCCCAGTTACCTTGCTTTACACCATCACCGCCCCAATATCCAGAGGTGCTCCAGTTATCTCCTGAGGATGCTGCCCAGGTCTTTGTTGTTTCTGTGGCCGGTGCCTCTGGAGCAGGTGCAGATGGATAGGTAAATGAACCTTGAATGGTACTGTCAGCCTCGACATAAGTATTGCTTGTCTTGCCTCCAGGTGCCGTTCCTAACCCCCTAATTACTCCACCGGATTGAGCAGCCATTCCGTATGTTTCACCTAAACCAGTACAATTCCGAACGTAGACATTGCCGAAGTATCTGGCATAAATGCCAAGGGCCGCGCCCACAACATTGCACTCTGTGAGCCATAGATTGCCTCCTTCGCCTGCATAAAAACCGCGCCCATTACCTTGACCTTGTACCCGAACGTTGTTTGCGTAGACATATGGTGAGCGAAACACTTCCAGGCCTACTCCGTTTGTAGTTTTCAATGTCAAAAGCTTCACATCGATTTCATTCGTGCAGCCAGTGACGATAATATCTCCTGTGATGTAGTTCAAGACGATTTGCCCATCAAGAGTGATTTTACCTTTGCCTGTAAACCCTTCTATTCTGACATTCTCGTAAATCTCCCGGGCATTGTCATAATGCAACGTGATTAAAATATTGCCATCATTATGCTTCGGAATAGAGTCAATACATGCTTGTATGGTTTTCTTTGCATTAGAAATACCTATTCCACTGTTTAGGTCATTGCCGTTGATTGGATCCACGACGAGCGAGATATCCTGGTCGTTATAGCCGACCACAGAAGGACTTTGCAGTTTAGCTACATACAAATCAGAGAAGCCGCCTGTTTCAGCATTTAAATCCGCGATGACCTCACCATTCGCATCGAGAACCATCATTCTCCCATATCCATTGTTCGTACCGCCCAGGGTCATCGTACCGCCTTGCAATCGATCAAAGAGCATGACACCTTTTATGATATCCCCGGCATCTGTGGTCGTGATTGGTACCCAATCCTCCACATCATTGTCGAAAACATGGGCAATGTTGACCTCAAGTGCTGGGTCTGGATATACCCAAATGGCTTCTGTGTCGGTCGGTGGAGTATCTGACAGGACTTTCTTTTTCTCAAAAATTTCCGCAGCATATGCTCTCGAGACTTTTTGCGCCATCAAGTTCTTCAACGTGCTGATTTGTTTCTCCAAGTCTGATTTCTTGTATTCAATGAAATTGCCAATCTTGAAAGATAGCACTTTTTTAGCTGCAGGATCTACTTCCGTTTCCCTTATCCTCGCTTCCAGGTAAAGAGGTGGATTGTAACCATCATCCTTAATCCTAACAGTACGACCTAAACGGATTTTTTCATGTTCCCGACCAAAGATATGCTCGAGACTTGCCGCTTCACATTCATAAGTGACGATGGCATCTATGCGCTTTTCCAGTTCGTTCTCGGTCAAGGTACGCAATCGGTCAACCGTCATATCGGTATCGGATGACTCAGGCTCATAGATCTCGATGAGGTGGTTTCCGTTATCATCTCCCCATCGTTGCAAAGCCTCTTCATCTTCCACCAGGACGGATATTCTTGTGCCATCGTCTTTCTCAGGTCCAAGTCCGAGCAATGCAGTGACGATACCATTGTTATCTTCTATTCGCTTTACTCCGATTAAATCCTTGCCGAACACAATTTCCTTACCTTCAAAACCTGCTATCTGTTCCCTCATATCCACGTATCTGCCCACAATCCTGTTGCCCTTAACTTCCACCCTATAACGGATTTCTAAGCCAAATTCAGACGCTATGAGCTTTAATAAGGCTAAAGGATTGGTGTGAGTTTCAATGTTAATGGTACGGATATAAGTAAAATCGATGACACCAGGCTTCCACTTAGTGCCTGACAGTGCCAGCTGCACCGCTGTGGAAGAAGTCGCACCAGTCAACGTTTGAGGATAAATGACCTTCGCCTTTCCTAGATCAATAAAGCTTGCATCAGTCCTAACAAGCTTTTCAGTCCGGGAAAATTGTTCTGTTCGATTAATGATATACTCTCTAAATCCTCCATCTTCATCCTGCAGCAGTATCCTGTTTCGCTTTTCAAGCAAGGCTGCCTTTTCAACTTTCGCATTGGCTATGAAGTCAAAAGTATTTATATTCTCCAAGCTATCAGTTCGTATGGCATTGTTGAATTCTGCTTTCTTTGTACTCAATGTGCCCAAGATTTCATCTGACTGCCGGTGCAGAATGTGGATGAGTGTTTCTTTTTCTGGCAATGATTTCACCGCCTTCCCAATAAAAAAGAGAGCTGAAATTCAGCCCTCTCGATCATAATTTTTCACAAACTTTTAACTGAACTATCGTGTCCTATTGTGACGTTAGTTTTATTTTTCCAATGATTCGATTATTTCTTTGTCTTGTTCGACTACCCATTTGTTATCCTCGAAGTATTCCCACGAACCACTTCTTTTCATATAAAACCTGTTATTCAATGACTCTTTTTCAATTATTCTTGGTGGTTGGCTCACTACTACTGAATTACTTGGTATATCTTTAAATACCATGCAATTTGCACCAATTCGTACATTGTCACCAATTTTTACATTTCCAATGATCTTCGCTCCAGCACCAATATAGCAATTATCTCCGATGTTAGGTGATCCTGTTCCTTTCGAATCTGGCAAACGATTAGAACCGATTGTGACTTGATGAAAAATAACGCAATTCTTACCTATAACAGAATCACTCGATACGAAAATACCTGCTATACCATGAGGAAAGCTTGGTCTGGAAAGAAACTTAACTCTCAGGGGGATATAAGAGTTGTAAGATTCAACGTAAAACATGTATAAAATTTTGTAAAACAATCGGATAAACGGAATTTTTGATTGCATGCATTTTTCCCGTATTCTCCAAAATCCCCCTGCCTTGTTGATTAACAATTTTAAAATCATTTACGGCACCCCTTTTTATTTATTCCTCCTTTTATTCTATATTTTTAATATTTATTTACAATAAAAACCGGAAAATTTTATACCAATTCCCTTATTACTTCGTAAGTTCTTTTAGGTTAATCAATAACCAGTTAGCCAATGCTTCCACGCCAGATTTACATGTGTTTTGGTCATAAGGTACAGAATTCGCATCCAAAACCCACTTCCAACAAATTTCAAATGTCGAAGAATACTTAATCCCGATTGAATTAGCGTAGTTTTGAATCATGCCCTCTCCTGCTGTGCTTGCATATCCAGCATGATAGTTTTCAGGGATGAAAGTATATTCTTTCTTCCACTTTCTTGTTAATCGACTAAACAACGATTGAGCCATATGCTGTACATACGATCCAGAAGCAGTTGGAATCCACATAAAATATGTGCCATTGCTGTCCGTGTGGAAATTGTGGAAATCATACATCATGTTAATGTCTGGATGATTGTCAAATACAGATTTGATGTACTGGCTTTCTAGTTCACTTAGTGGTGCAGAGCCGCCATAAGTGCTAGTTCCAGATGTACCTTGAACCCACTCAAAAGGGAAGTTCCTGTTAATATCCACACCATTTGCATTAGTTCTGGTAAAAGCATTCCAGCCACTCGGATTACCGACTGGAATAATGACAAACTTCACATTGAAACGCAACGCTTCTAGTAAAGAGTTATTTTCCCATTTCTCACACATCTGCTTCACGAATAGATAAGTGGATAACGTTGAAGCCTTTTCGTTTCCATGAACTCCGCAAGTGAGAAATACCTTCACTTTCTTCGTTTCTACATCAGCATTCGGAAAAGATGGGTTTAGATAATACACATACATTGGTAATCCTGTCGAATCATTACCCAGCAATTCTTTTGTGATGTAATCTGGATACGCTGTCATTAATCCATCAAACATACTGTAAACATCACTGGCTGTACTCGTTCCGAAGTTTGTATAATCTGCAAATGTGTCATTTGTGGTATAAACTCCGTCAACAGGCAAGTCTATGATATAACGGTCTGGTGGGTTTATGACTCCCTTTTTCAGCAGTACATTCAACCCTGACAATCCCGTATCGCTATTGAAGGTGCTGTAAAATTCTTCATAAGGTAATTTGATACTACCTTTATTTATCTGTCTCGGTTTGTTCGAGTTGTTTGGCTGATAATGCACCCTTATATACTTAGCATTTGATGGTGTAGTCAGGGTTTTCCCTGCATAATCCAAAAGAGGTCTACTTATAAATTGCTTATTCGCATCATAATAAGCAACGTTAAGGAACCCATAATACGTGTAGTCTGTCGAAGGGTTTACAACAATATAATCAGAACTGTTGTATGCACTATTTACAACAAGACTTCCATCAGCACTCGAAAGGTTGTATCCTCTTGAAATTGTACTTATATCAAAGATATTAGATGATCTATTGATAAAGTTTGTTTTCTCGAAACTAATTTCTTTTTCCTTAATGTGTTTGTTTTCAACAACACCATCATTTAGGTTTGTCGCATTGACTTTTTCCATATAAGGTGTAAACCACTTCTCATACGGTAACAACGAAGAACCTTCATTAACCTGTCGTAATAATGAGCTGGTGTGTTGAAAACTTAATCGGATATAAGCTACTCCGCTTGTGATTGTATGAGTATATGTCGCTGTTGCACCACCTGTATCCGACCGATTAATGAACTGTTTATTGGAATCAAACCGACTGAAATGAACAAATCCGTAAGCTGAATATGTCTTACCTACTTCAACAGGAATAAAATCAGTCATGGAATACGAAGATGAAGATGTAACAGTACCATCCAAAGCCAAATATATTCCTTGTGTCACTGTGTTATGGTTGAATAAGTTACTTGATTCCTTAACAAAGTTTACCTTATCAATACCAACAGATTTCTTAGAAATACCAGTACTTTGATATTGCCCTCCTGCTGCCCATGCCGTTCCGTTCCAGTAGTACCATTTACCATCAGCAGTAACTAAATATGAACCTGTCGCTCCAGTAGGGTAAACTGATTGTAGGTCTGCAAGAGTAGCATAAACTCCCTTTGGTGAACCGCTTGCTACACTTGCCACTTTTGTATCTACATAGGCAATATCAGCCTTGCTTGAAGTTAGAGTACCTATTTCTGTTTTATCTGCTTTCTGTTGAACTACATCCGCCAATTGTGCATCAGTTTGAGCCAATCTGTCATTCAAATTCACATATTGTCCACGAGCTTGAACGACTTCGGGATTGTTACTGCCGGCTTCTGCGACCACTAAATCAAATTCACTCTTCACCTGGTTCGCTGTGTTCTCTGCAGCTGTCGCTTTTGTTTCAGCTCCTTCTGCCCTTGTCAACGCTGTGGAAGAGTCAGCAATTGCTGTGTCTGACTTCTCAACGGCACTTGTTAGCAGTGATTCATTAGCGATTATCAGGCTCGTATTGTCTGCCGGTAGTGAACCTTGCAAGCTTGGATCACGCTTCACAAAATAATCAAACTTGGAAGATGAAATGCGGTCATTGTTTTCATCGAAAATCTGGACCGTTCCCTCCACCTTACCAGGCACGGTCATTTCGGATGTGCCTAATTCAAAGACAATCACGTCTCCTGACATAGAACCTTCTCGGATAACGGATTTACCACCAAGCTTCAAAGAGGTTAAATGATAGGTATATGCTGCCGACAAAGGAAACTTATCTGGACCATCATACACTGTGATTTCAAAGATTACTTTGTCATTTGCCACGACTTCCGGGACTTCCCGGAACATCCTGGACTTCATATTTACTTCAATTTGATATCTGTTTTCTACAGCCATCTAGGTTTCCACCTCACTTCTGACTTTTCGATTGCTTCTACAGGCTCAATGACAATATCGTTCATTCCTTTTTCTAGTGGGAAATATTCACCGATAAAAGCCTTTTCTTTCGTTATATCCACACCGTTCTTGGTGATTAAGTTGTTCTGATGGTCAAAGATAACAATATCTCCGGCCTTTGCGATAATGGGCACTCCAGCAGTTTCTGGATTCACTCTCCATGCTTTGAGATCCGTTACATACTGTTCAGTAACTGGAATGGTGCTATGCTGCCACAACTGGACTTGAATCTGAGTTACAGGTGCAGTGGCAATGCTTGTGGAATCCGTCCACAGTTTACGAGAGGATGAGTGCCTTTTTCCGTTTTCATCAATCTTGGAGACATAAGCTTCCCACTTGTTGCCGATGCGCTGGATGCCTAGTACACCGTAGAAGTACTGCCATACCCAGTCATAAGCTCCAAACTCATTCATGATGTCATGCCCATTCACTGCACTACCTGCCCTGATTCTGGCCCATACCGCTTTTGAGTTGGCTGAGCGTTTTGTCATGAGCAGCTTAAACACAAAGTTGTTACTTGCATCCAGACCCGCAATTTCGACTGATCCGACTTCTCCAGCTGAGCCAATCTGACCAAGAATGCCCTCAAGTCTGAAATCTTGTAAAGGCTCGCTCAATGACCTTTTCAATGCTGGCCCATGCCATTTAGTGCCTGTTCCGTAGCTGTCCGGAACAAAGGAATAACCGTTACTCCTGAGAGTACCGGCTTTGGTTCCTTCCTCAATGGAAGTTGTATCTGTCCAGCCTACTGTGGAAGCCATATTATCGGTTAATATCCTTGTTTCAGGTTCGTAAGCGACTTCATCTACATTCAAAGGCATGCCAATCATATTGAGCCTTTCTGCACCATCTGAGACTGCTACGAAGGTAGTATCCGCTTTGATTTCCGCTGTAATGGTTGGATAAGTCTCTGCTGTGCCCTCAATATGAAAAGATGCCGCGTTAATAAAATCAAGTGATTTCTCAACACCAAATTTGTAAGGATCCGGGCAAAGGAAGGTAAGAACTCCTTCACCTACTTCTACAATTTCATCTAAATCCATGCTGCCATCAATGTAAGCATAATAACTTCGATTTGGTTCTGCATCGAAAATTAATTCCTCAGGATTTTCAGTAACAAGCCATTCAGCCATATCCTCTTTCATTTGTTGCAAGTCCATCATGCTGTCAGCAATAATAGCGATTGGTATTTCCAACATCCTGACATTCGTTTTTGTTGATGAAGGATAGGCCCCAGGCATTCCTTCCACATCAAATAGATTGCGAGTGAGTGGAGCAAATGCCGGAATCTTTTTTCCCCTTGTCATCGTTACATATGGTTTTTGTATTCCTCTGAATGTAAAAGACATTAATACTCACCCGCCATTCTGCTCTTTCTACCAGTTTTAAAATTGTTTAAATCGAACAAATCATCATGGATCATTTCAGCCAGTACACGCTTATCCGGTGTAACCATCTGAATGATAATAGGTTGTTTCACTTTTTCATTTGCACTTTGAACCATTTGCCTTGAATCATTGGCAGAATGGATATTGCTTCCCTGTGGAAGCTCAACAATTTCAGGACCGTGTTCTCCTACCCACGTTGCTCCACCTCGGAAATTGTTCGTGCCAGTATAGTTTCGGGGAAGGTTGTAGTCTCCACCACCTGATGATACTCGTCTTTCTTCCACAGTGACTGTCTTTTTCTTGGCTTCTTTGTTATTCCACTGACCTAGCCAATCAACCGCTTTTTTAATTACATCAGTGACAGTTTCGAACACATCGACCACAAAACCTACTGCTTTTACAATGCCATCCATGTTGTCTTTAACCGCTTTTTTGATTTCCGGCATGTGTGGCTCTATCCATTCCCACAATTTCTTCAGTGCAGGGAGAAGGAGGTTTTCAAAGATACCCCAGGCTATTTCTACTACATTCTTGATGACAGTGAAGGCTGTTTCAATGGTTCTTTTAATCGTTGGCATGTTCGCCTGTACCCAACCATACACAGATGCGAGAATAGGGAGGAGGTTGTCCTTGAAGAAAGCCCAAGCATTTCGGACAACTTCAGTGATTTTATTGAATGCTTGCTCTGCTGTCGCTCTTATCGTTGGCATGTGTCCTTGAATCCAACTGTATAAATCCTGATATATCGGTATTATGTTGTCTTTGAAAAACCCCCAGAGAGTTTTAGCTACAGATACAATCCCATTAAATGCACTCTCACCAGTTGCTTTAATTGTGGGCATATTTCCTTCAATCCAGTTATATAACTCACTTAATACAGGGAGAATATTCGCTTTAAAGAAGTTATATACCGCTGTAATAACGTTGAGAAATCCATTAAAAGTATCTCCGGCAATTTGTTCAACTACAGGCATTTTCTCGGTCATCCAGTTAGCGAACTCATTGACAATTGGCATGACCCGCGCCTGAAATGGCTCGAATACACCCATCATTAAGTTTCTGCCTATCCCCTGTAATGCTTCACCGAAAGAGTCATACTTGATTTCGTTAATTTCATTTAGAGTGTCCACAGATCCTGTTACACTCGTTGTCAAGTTTGCCATTGCCTCTACTGCTCCAGCTTCAAGATCTTCAAATTTGGTACCAAAAAGTTGTACACCAATCGTATTCCTTTTCACTGGATCTTCGATAGCGTTGAGAGCTTCCATCATTCTAAGGTAGGCTTCTTTACCTTTTTCTCCACCGGCAGCAAAGTCGTTCATCATTTGTTTAGAGCTTAACCCTAATGCTGCATAGGCTTCTGTTGTAGCTTTGGAACCGTCTTTTGTACGAATAACCATTTCTTTAAATGCGTCACCGACATAATCAAGGTTTCTAACACCCGCCGCACTTGCATTTTCAAAAATTCCGAACATATCTTGTGCATCAAGTCCAGCAGTTTTAAAGTAAACGGAATATTCTTCAATGGTGTCAATGAGATCCTCATTTTTGTTTAATCCGAGTTGCGTTGCTTCCGCTAGCATAGCCATAGATGTGCTTCCATTAACGCCAAATTGTTGCATGAGTTGGTCAGCCGCTCTAATGGATTCAGTAGTTTCGTAACCAAATGTATCCCTCAACATTAGGGCATCCTGAGTAAGATACTCCAATTCTTCGCCCCATGCACTTGTGGCGTTAGTTGCGAATGCCATTGTATCAGCAATATCTTGGAAGGATTCACCGTAATTTCTTTTGTAGATGTTTTTTATTGAGCCTTCCAAATCGCCCATTGCTTCTGCATTCAATCCGGTCTGTGCTTGTAATCCGTTCAGAGCTTTGGTCATGTTGTCGCTGGCCACAAATAGACCACCAATCCCAGCCGCAGCTAAAGCCGCTCCCGCTGCCACTGCTCCGGCCAGAACACCGCCTACCATAGTTGCTGCTCCGCCAAGTTTTCCGAATGTGCCTGATGTTTTGTCGGCTTTTTTATCGGTATTGTCTAGGGCTTCATTCGCTTCACCATTCTCGACCAAGATCCGGCCAAATAACTTGAATAATTCCATCTATTCTCACCTTCTTTCAAGGCAAATAAAAAAAAGCGATCTATTCAGACCGCTTCATCATTTTTAAAATATCATCTGCATCTGCCAGTATTTCTTCATCTGAGCGATTATCCTTTGGCTTTGGTGGCTCTTTTGCTTTTCGCAGATATTCCGAGAATGGCACGAAGTTATCAGGTGTCATCCGCTGATAGTCCACAAGCCATTTCTCCCAGATAAACTTCTCCACATTTCTATCAATTGCTTTCGTATAGATCTGCAATCCTTCATCCATCGGCAAGGCCATAATAAAACCAATATCACCGTACCGATGGAGAAGGGTATCATACATTTCTATTTCATCAATTTGAAAACTTTGGAGAAGAAATTCTTTAAGTCCGGGAGTGACAAAAAATCCTCGAACATACCTACCATTTCATCGAGGCTCATTTCCTTAACGGCTTTTAATTCTTTACCTGTCAAGTCTGCAAAAAAAGCATAAACCTCATCTTCTGCATCCCCGAGGCTTTCGAGAACAGAGAAAATGAAATCCATGCCTAATTCTTTGATATTCAATTTATCCTTGGATTCCGCAGCCAGAGCCATCATTGTCCGAGCTTGTCGGCTGACTCCGGCTTTTTTGAGAATCCTTAGCATTTTAAAGGTGTCTTGAAATTGCAGGTTACGCATTAAGGAGTCACCGTCACTTTAGGCCAGTAAATCTCAAATGATTTTTGGTCTCCGTCATCATGTGCTGTAAATTTCACAGGCACAACAGCTTCATTCTTATCCTGTGTGCTCAGCGTTAGTCCTTCAAGGCTCAGAACGTTATACAGAATGATAACCACAGGGTCAGCAGTCCCGGCTAGTCTGCCCACAAATGCAAGGCTGTCAGTGTAGTCTGTAAGCTCTACTTTCCCCTTTGAAGTAATCTTTGTATAGTTTGTGGCAGTGTCATCCACAGTGCTCCCCGCGATTGCAGTAGCAATATTCTGAGCCGTTAATTCTTTTAGGTTGACGGTCAAGGACACTTCTTCCTCATCTAGAACCGTGCCGCCTTTATAATTCCCTTTTGCTCCGTCCACTTCAATCTTTCTGAATGATGGCGCATAAGAAAACTCATTACCTCCGGCAGTTGCTCCCATCAGTTCACCGTTAATGAACTCTTCAGCTAATTCATCATACGTTAAGTTTTTATACACAGCTCCAGCATCAAGAAGGTAATGCAGTGGGCTATTAGATGTTAAACCGGTAGTCTTTAATTCCATTTGTTTTCCCTACCTTTCAAATAATCTTCCAAGATATATATTTGTTCTTCTGTTCAAGCTAGGATCATCATCTTCTACAGCTAATCTTCTGTCAGCGTGGAAGGAAATCACATGAGTGTCGGTTATTACTTTGTCATCATCAAATTGCTCATGGACATTATTCATCATCGTTTCGAGTGCTGTTGTATCCGCCGCGTTGTCCCATCCGTCCACATCGAGAGTGAGAAGGTTCAGACCATCTTCCAGATATGTGATTTCGAATGAGTAAACAAGATAAGGGAATACGGCTGTTTCTGGAGCCTTGAGGAAATAAGCACGAGGATGGATGGATTTCAGCCGGGAGTTTAATAGTTTTCTAATTTCCAGCATCGTCGCTCACCTCTTCCTCTTCGCTTATTAAGCCTAGTGCTCTATTTTCATTCTCGATGGCTGAAAGATATTTACCTTGAATTATTCGGATTTCATCGATATTTTCGTAAACTGTGGAGCGAATGATGGAGCGTTTAGGTTGCTTATTGGTACCGAGCTCCTGCTCAACCGCGTACCAGGTATCATGCTTAACACCTACTACCAAATCAGTTTCCCTTTTTCTCACCCAATATTGAAATGCGTTAGGAATACGTTTACCGCGTCTCATACCAGGCATTTTTCTGGCCTTGTCGAGCATTCTTCTCCGAATCAACTTAGCCACATCTTTCAAAGCCGCCCGGCTAAGTTCCTGAATGGTATATTTCGCTCTCTCCACATTGGAAGTGAACTCAACACCGTTCTTTTTTACTTTGATTACGCTTCTAGGCATTGGCATCAAGAATCAACCCCTTGGCATACCAATTCGATCGTTTCAAAATCGCTAATGTCCTTCGACTTCTTTTTCTTGTAATGCCTAATGACTCTGTAAACATCACCATGATGTTCCACTCGTTGCTGACCGTCATAGTCATACATATTGACCGCAAATACAACCTCTGGCCTCATACCAGCCTGTGCCGCTGCATAATGCTCTGAGCGAGTGACGGACAATTCCTCACACAAAACAACGAGCCTGAATTCGGATTCAGTTAAATCCCCAAGCTCGTTCTCTGTGTAATTGATGCTAATTAAAGTTAGTTCATCATCAAAGGTCATGGAGTCACGCTCCCCGCTTGAACAGCCTGCACATACAATTCATTAAGCCTGAATTGAAGATGCCTTGGAGTTCCCTCCATACTGTCCCGGTTTTGATATCGCCATGTGGCCAGGTCAACAACAAACATAAGATGATGATCCTCATTAGCGACATCAAGAGTCAAGCCTTTAACAACTTCCAACTCTTTCGCAATACCTTTTATAATCGCTGTAATATACGTGTCGCGCACGGTTGAACGAATGCCAAGCCTATCTTTTACCAGGCTGAGCACCGTTGAAAGGTCCTGGTCTAACATTACTTATCGCCTTCTTTTTTCTCTTCCACAACTTCTGCAATTAACGGTCTCTTCTGGAGATTATCGGAGCCTGAAAGTTCTTCGATACGCTCCTTTTTCCCACGTCCAGAGCGAGGGTATTTATCCCCCACTCTGTACATGTGATTATCATCCTGGAGATCCGTGAAAGACTTTAATACTCTGTATTTAGGCATTCCACTTCACCCTTTCGATTTTATTATTAAGCTACTGGAGCTGCATAATTAACAAGTAGGAATGCGCCTGCATCAGCTGGCTTACCATCGTAACGAGCAGTTCCTTTGAATACAGTCTGATCTTCAATGAATCGAACTTCATCAGATGCAGCTAATTGGACACCGCGACGCTCTCCAAGCATGTACTGTTTAAAGTCACCGATTACGACTGCATCAGCAGGAGCATATTGAGAGAACACTACACGCAATCCTGCAATGCGTGGATTATCCACGTTCTGAGCTACTGTACGGCCATCAGAAGTTGTGGCAATAGATTGAGCAAGGAAGTGGCTGTAATATGTGCTGCGCTTCATGACAGCAATGATTTCGCCCACTGTATCTTCTCCATCATCAACAGCTCCCAAGTGTGGTAGGAAGTCAGCATATGAGAAATCAGAAGTTACAGCTGATGCAGTAATAGCAGGGATTACACCTTCAGGTTGCTTTCCAGCTGCACCAGTACCAGTAAGAATTGCTTTATCCAATGCTTTACCGATTGCACGAGCGATACGATCTTCAATATAATTTGCAAGGTCAATCATAGAATCTTCAATGATTGCATTGGCCACTGGAATAAATCCGCCAACTTTCCATCCATCAAGCTCAACAGCTTCAAAGCCAAGAGCAAGTTCAGATAAAGCTCCAGTTTGTTCAGTCCAAACTGCCTCTGGAATTGCGCCATCCACGATTGCGCGAGCAGTACCATTTAGAGGCACAACTTCAACCTCGTTATAAAGGTTAGAATAATCACCAAGCATAGGACGTACACGGTCCATTACCACAGCAGGAACAACTAAATCCGTGCCAGTAAGAGCTCGCTTATTCATAACCGCTTCACGAAGTTTGCCGTAGAACTCACGGACCTCCGGTTGATTTAACCTATCTAGCATTTCAGAACGTGTTTCGTATTTGTTTACTTTCATTCTTGATTCCCCCTCAAATTTTGTTTGTTTTTTTGGTGCCGGTGCTGCAGATCGCTGAGTATTATCAGGAGCCTGTTGATTCAATTCCTCAAGCTCACCTTCAAGCTCTGCGATTTCACCCTCAAGCTTTGATTTCTTTGCATCGTGCTCGGCCTTTTCGCCTTCCAGCTTCTCGATTTCGCTTTCCACAGTGGTGACTTCTTCTTCTTCATTTGCTTCCTCGATGGCCTTTTCAAGCTCGGCAGACCTGGTAACAAATGATTCTTCCTGTGCTGTTAGTTCCTCAAGCAAACTTTTTCGCTGGGCAATTTTCTTAGCCAGCATTAGTTGTTTTAATGCCATTTTTCAATCTCTCCCTTAACTGTGTTTTTTTTGATTCGATCATACGCTTTTTATCGCGCTCAAAATCTGCCTTCCTTGCCTGGACCGAAGTATCAGCGTAGGCCGGGAAAGTTACCACGGATATTTCATGAAGATCAATTTTCTTTAATCGCCATTTAATGCTGCCATCATCCCGGAACTCGGTTTCTTCTTCGAGGATATTAAAGCCGAAACTGCACTGATCAACATCTCCGCGCTTTAAACGCTCGTAAAGATTCAAAGCATCAGTATCATTCTCATTGACCTTGATACTCCCCCAAAGCCCTCGATTGTCCACACGCAGCTGCAGTGTGCCGGATTTAGTCCTCCCGAGAACTAGATTGGTATCATGATTGATTAAGGCTCTTACATCATTACTCATAGTTTCATTGAAAGCCGATGGATCAATTTCCTCATAAGCACCTGGCCACAATTCGGTTTCAGAATTGAATACAGCAAAATAACCTTCAATGATTTTTTCTTCTGTTTCTTGTTCTGCTCGTGTGGTCAGTTCGCTCGGCAGGCTTCTTATTTGCCGCTCTGTTCCTTTAGTCATTGTTCTCACCGCCTTTCAATTTATCCTGTTCGCCAATTTTTTCGGCTGGGATAAAGTTTTCAAGAATAACCAATTTATCAAGGCCTTCTTTAGGTGACATACCAATCCAATCCCGGACTTCGTTCCCCCACATCAAACCTTTTGTATATAAATTAGAACCAACATCAGCAAGCTCTTTAAGATCGTAAGCGTATAGGCTGCGTGGATTAAACTTGAAATAGTACGTATCAGCAATTAAAAGCTTCCTAGTCATTTCCTGTTCAAGGCCTTTTGCAATTGGTAGAACCGTAGTATTGATGAAGTTGTTATATTCATCTTTTTTGTAGTCACCGACGCCCAAGAAAAAAGCCGGGACACCAAAGATTCCCGCTATTGTCCGTTTATCAAGTTGTACTGCATCATTAATTGCCAGGTCATTCAATGACAATGGCTTTACCTGTTGAACTTCAAGTAGTTCAGCTGGGACAATCCACGGCTTACCTGCTTCACTTGATGCCAGATATTTGTCATAAACTTTATCTCGACCTTCTTCACTTGCGAGCTCTGCTGTCATGGCATCGACCTTCACGATAAGAGAAGGCATGTATTTTCCGCTCATGAAACTTTTTTTAGTGGCTGTGGCTTGCTTTAGGTTTTGGGCAATGTCTTTTAATACAACTCTGTATCCTTGCCCTATATATGGCTTGTCCGGGTTAGGATTAATAACAAAGTGTAATAATTCATCATGCCTGTATGACTTATTGTCATATTCAACCAGGTAGGCATCAGACAAATCCTTGAAACGTACTTTGGATGGACTGAGAGGAATTAATTCATCGATTAATCCATCTTTTAACTTAGGAAAGACAACGCTATTCCCTTCGCCTTCCAGCAGCAAAGTGTTGACGATGTTATATATCCAGTTTTTCCTTGTCATCAATGAATAAGGATTGATGTCAATTTTTCTGGACAGCGCATTCTTAATACGAATGTCTCCATTTTCGGTATTCTCCATCAGGTGAATTGTCATCGATGATACGAGATCTGCTATTTTGTGAACCGCCATCTTCACTTCTGGATTGTCAGATAACCGGGTATAACCAGGAACAACCAAAGTGTCGTAAGCCTCAGTGGATAGAAACCATCCCATAGCATCAGTTGGTGTTGTTTCGGCTCGCTTCTGGCTTTTATTACGGTTTCTCTTTTTCCCCATTTACTCACCTCCCCCATTCAACCATCTGGATGCTGATTGTGCTTTTTCCATGCTTTCAAGCATACGAACAGCCCCGAACACACTCGCATCAAAATAATCAATACGCAGTTCGGGCATAACTTTTTCATATTGGATCATATCATCTGTTTTCTCTATAGCCCGGACATTTTGCAAACAGTATTCATAAGCTTGGGAACCAAGGTAATAAAATTTTCCTTCTTTGGCTTTACCCTCAATTCTCCTGAATCCCTGAGATTTTTTGTAGAAATACTGTGGTTGGTCCACAATATTGAATCGGTTCTTTTTCATGTTCAAGAAGAACTCCTGAGCAAATTTCCGGTCAAAGCCAACCTGCTTAATCTTGAATCCTTTATTTCGCATGGCAATGAACCATTTTACTAGCTCATCCTGATCAACAACTGGTGCATTCGGCATCGTAAGCCACTTGTCCTCTTTCCAGCCGAATAACGGAATGTTATCTTCCTCCGCCTTTATATATGCCTGTGTAATGGGAAAGAATCCATGTGTTATAGCAATATCCACGTCTTTGTAAGTTCCATATAAAGCTGTAGCATTCAAGTCATGAACTTTTGCTAAGTCAGCCCCGCCAAACCATTCAATCGGAAGTTTTGCAAGCTGATCTATCGTCCAGGAATATTTTTTATTACTTGCCTTAAATTCGTCCACATTAAAATAAGCTTTCATTGCTGAAGTGTAGACATTGAGTGATTTAGCGAGGAACGACTTTCTTTGCTGTGGATCATTCTGAGCTTGTCGGGCATCGTTAAGCAATTCCTGGGCAGATACGGAAACATTATAATTTGGATTTGCTTTCTCATGTTCTAATGGATTTGTATAATCCACATCACCATTTTCGTCCTGGTCAGCTTTCGCGATGAAAACAAAGTATTGCTCATCTACCACCGTGCCATTTAAAACCTTTTGACAGTAAGTCATTCGGTTATAGCAGAACGAATTCATGTTGTCCCCGGCTGTCGTTATGCCAATACATAAACTATTACGGTAAGCCTTTCCTGATTCCTTGATGGTGTTGTAGTGGCTGGCACTTTTATAAAGGTGTAACTCATCTAAAATCTGTATTAAGGTATTTAATGAATCCATGCGATCACTGTTTCCGGCAATGGTTTCAATCCTCATGTATCCATCGCCTAAGTCACCGCTAATGCTATGCTCTTGGTTATTATCCAAAATCCGAAAATTGTCTTCTTCGCCCATTTGCTTGAGATTGAAGTTGAGGAAGTTGAATCCTTGCAATGCTTGTTTTAATTTTTCCCCCACAATTACAATTTCCGCTCCAGATTTTCTCTCTAATATCCCTAACCCCCACGCTAAAGCCGTGTTGAATGGAGTTTTACCATTCTTCCTTGCCAACATGATAAACGCTTCTTTAAACCGCCTAAGTATTGTGCCTTTATGATAAAAACCCAAAAGATTATAGATCACAAATTTCTGCCACGGCTGCAAATAAAAAGGCGTGCCCCTTAAAGGCCGCCCATCCATATCTTCACCTTTTTGATGAACAAATGTTCTTTCTATAATGCCGATGACAAACTCAGCATCTTTCGGATTGAAGTCGTAAGCTTCATTGTTTAAGTCTCGCAGAAACCTTTCACACATTTGGATTGTTTCCACGCAAGCCACTTTTCTGCCTTCCACTATGCTGTTTGCATACTCCATAACAACATCGTGGTTTTTTTGAGGGGTTTTTTTCCTACTCAAGAGCGCTCAACACACTTGCCAGTTTTGACTTTTTAGGATTGTCTGTTGTAACCGTTTCAACTGATTTTGGATTAAGACATAATCTATCAGAGTATGCAATTATGTCTTTTCTCAGGTTCTCCAGAGTAGCAACGATAGCTGACTTCTTTGTTCCTCCTGCTGCAGTTTCGGTTTCGTACTGGTAGTTGCTGTCGATGAATTTCTGATTGGCTTGTTCATACTGAGCCAATAAATCTGAATAGATAGTTATGATCGCATCGTATTCTGGTTTATATGTGCCTAATCCCTTCATATCGGAAACAACTTTTTCTTTTATGGATAATGACCGATACTCAATCACTTCACCTTTTTTACTGCCTTTCTTTCGCGCCATTCTCTGCCTCACCTCCAAAAAAAGTTTTTTGACGGTCGCTCTATTGGAAAAAGTTCCCCCCTCCGGTCCCTGTGACTCTCAAAAATTATTTTCAAAGTGGGGGGGATAAAGTTTTTTCATTCGCTCCACCCATGCCATTCCTTTTTCCGTTAATTCATGTGAGTCTCTAACGTGCATACTGTTGTGACATTGATTGCATAGGCTGATAAGGTTTGTGCTGTCTAGTTTCCTCTCAGGGTAAAGCTCAAGAGGATTAACGTGATGCACCATAGCCGCTGCTGTTACCTTGCCGTACCTTACACACTCTCTGCATTGGTACTTGTCGCGCCTGAGTACTGCTGCACGTTTCTTCTTCCACTTGTCTGTCTTATAGAAGTTCATTTGCTCTCAGCCTTTGTTGGTATCTTATTC